>CALCIB010000212.1 GCA_937907525.1 uncultured Planctomycetales bacterium
CCCAGGTTGTTCGCGGGAAGTTGTTTCGGCGGCGTTCCAAGGGGCGGATGAGGGGTGGCGCCACCAGGGGCCATCGACTTCAAAGTCATGACCAAACGCGAAAAGCGACGGCGATCGCCTCCTCATCCGGCCTTCGGCCACCTTCTCCCACAAGGGGAGAAGGGATATCTTGCATCGATTGAATTTGATGGGATTCGCGGGGCGGTCACCCGCTGGAAGGAGCGTCTCCGATGAATTCCGGCCCTCCCCTGTCCCGGCGCGGGTTCCTGGCGACGTCGTCCGCCGCGATGGGGGTCGTCGCCATCGACGGCGCCCAGGCTTCGGATTCGGAAAAGCTGGCGATCGAGGGGGGACCAAAAGCGGTCGTCGCCCCCGCGCCTAAACTCGTGCGTTGGGGAGCGCCGGAGCGGGAACAGCTTGACGCGATGATCGGGCAGAACAGCCTGTTCTACTGGAAGGGGCCGCGGACGACGCTGTTCCTGGAGCGGTTCCGCAAGGTCTGCCCCCTGCCCCACGCGATGTCCTGCTCCTCCGGCACCGCCGCGCTGCATATCGCCGTCGCCGCGGCGGGGATCGCGCCGGGGGACGAGGTGATCACCAGTCCGATCACCGATGTCGGCACCGTCATCGGCGTCCTCTATCAACAGGCCGTCCCGGTCTTCGCCGATCTGGGATCGGACACCTACAACCTCGACCCTGCCGACGTCGAGCGCAAAATCACCCCCAAAACGCGCGCGATCATCGCCGTCCATCTGGCCGGCAACCCGTGCGACCTGAACGCGCTAAAGGCGATCGCCGATCGGCATAAGTTGATTTTGATCGAGGACTGCGCCCAGGCGTGGGGGGCTCGGTACAAGGGACGGCCGATCGGGACCGTGGGGGACGTCGCCTGCTTCTCGCTTCAGAACTCGAAGCAGGTCACCTGCGGCGACGGCGGGGTCGTCGCCTCCGCCGACGCCGCGATCGGCCCGCGGCTCCAGCCGTTCGGCGACAAGGGGATGGACCGCGTCAAGGGGGGCGGGCTGTTCGAGCTGTTCGCCACCAACTACCGCATGAGCGAGCCGCAAGCGGCCGTCGCCGCCGCCCAGATGGAGCGGGTGGAGACGATCGCCGAGAAGCGAAGCCGCCTCGGCTCGATCCTCAACGACGAGTTGGCCGACGTCGCGGCCGTCGCGCCGCCGGCCGCGCGCGCGGAGGATCGTTGCTCATATTGGTTCTACATGATGAGAATCCGCCCCGACGCCCTGCGCTGTTCGCGAACCGAGTTCGTCAAGGCGCTGGCCGCGGAGGGCGCGCCGGTCGCCGAGGGCTACATCCCGGTCCCGCTCTACGGCAACCCGATCTTCCAAAACCACGGCTTCTTCGCCGGCCGCTGGCCCGTCAAGGAGATGGGCCTGACCGAGATGGACTACTCGAAGGTCTCGTGTCCGGAGGCCGAGGCGATCCTCAAGACCTGCTTCCGGCTGACGATCCACGAGGCGATGGGCGAACCCTACGTCCGAAGCCTCACCGCCGCCGTCCGCAAGGTCGCCAGGCGTTACGCCGTCTAAGGGTCTGTCCCATAAGGGCGTCGCGATCGGCATAACGGCCTTCCCCCCTCGCGGGGGAAGGTGGCCCGAAGGGCCGGATGAGGGGGGGCGAGCACAAGCACCATCAACGTCCAGGGCTTCCCGGACGGGCTTCCGCGAATCCCAACGGTCGTTTCGCGCGTCGTCCCCCTCATCTGACCGCTCCGCGGTCTGTCTTCCCCCGCGAGGGGGGAAGACCGTGATGGTCGTTGTTCACACACTTATGAGACAGACTCTAAGCTCGAACCGCCCGCAGCAGGGCGCGGACTTTCGCGAGATCCTTGCGGCCGGGGGAGGACTCGACGCCGCTGGCGACGTCGACCATCCACGGGTCGACGATCCGGACCCGCGCGGCGACGTTCTCGGGTGTGAGCCCGCCGGCGAGGACCAGGCGGGGGATCGGCGGCAGGTCGCCCAGAAGCGCGGGGTCGATCAGCGCGCCGGTGCCGCCGAACGCCGACGGCGCCCAGGCGTCGATCAGGACGGCGTCGGGGAGTCGTCCCAGGCGCTCGGCGCGTTCCAGATAGCTCGCCATCGCGCGAACCGAATCGGCGTCGCGGAGGCGGAAGGCCCGGATCAGGAAGAATTCGGCCAGCACGACCAGATCTTCCGGCGGTTCGTCGCCGTGAAGCTGGGCGCGGGCCAGACCGAGGCCGCGACAGGTCGCGGCCACCTCGGCGGCGGGACGATCGACGAAGAGGCCGACGACCGCGTCGGCCGAGTCGCGATCCAGCGCGGCGAGGATCTCCCCCGCCCTGGCGATCGTGATCGATCGAGGCGATGGAGGATGGAAGTTCAGGCCGATCCAGTCCGCCCCGGCGGCGAGGCAGTCGCGGGCCTCGGCGGGGACGGTCAGACCGCAAATTTTGACGCCCGGACGGCCCCGAAAGAAAGGTGGCGCGGGGAGGGCCGTCACGGCGCGAAGCTCCGGGCTCGGGGCGAGTCGGGGAGGGTCAGACGGCGACGCCGAGCCTCTCCAGCGCGTCCTTGAACTTGTTCAGCGGGTTGACGCCGACCAGGCGATCGACCTCCTTGCCGCCGTGGAAGATCAGGACGGTGGGAATCGCGGAGATGCGCAGGCCGCCGGGGGTGTCGGTGTTCTCGTCGGTATTCATCTTGCCGACCTTGACCTTGTCGCCGAACTCGGCCGCCAGCTTCTCGATCGTGGGGGCGAGCATCCGGCAAGGGCCGCACCAGGGGGCCCAGAAGTCGACGATCACCGGCGTTTCGGAGCCGAGGACTTCCGACTTCCAGTTGGCGTCGGTGAACTCCTTGAGGTTTTCGGCCATGGTCTGATCCCCCAGCGAGGCGAGCGTTTACGAACGACGGGTCTGGTTTCCACGAACGCGGGGAGACGTCCCCGAGAGTCGGAGGCATTATAAGCGGAACGCGGGGCCCGTCAACCGGCCCCGGAAGGCGTCGGCCTCCGGGGCGTTCGTGGGGACGTCATGGCGGGAGGCGGGCTCACCAGGCGAAGTGGGCGAACGCCTTGTTGGCCTCGGCCATGCGGTGGACGTTCTCGCGACGGGTGACGGCGGCGCCCTCGCGGTTGAACGCGGCCATCAGCTCGTCGGCGAGCTTGACGGCCATGGGGCGGCCCTTCTTGTCGCGGGCGGCCATGAGGATCCAGCGGATCGCCAGGGTCTGCTGGCGGGTCTTGTTGACCTGCATCGGCACCTGGTAGGTGGCGCCGCCGACCCGCTTGGAGCGGACCTCGATGATCGGCTTGACGTTCTCGA
>CALCIB010000213.1 GCA_937907525.1 uncultured Planctomycetales bacterium
AGGGGGGAAGGCCGTTATGTTCACCACCCCCAAAATCCGTGACGGTCAGGAAAAATCGAGCTCGAAAACCTCGGCGAGCCGTCGGATGCGGTAGAATCCGCGACGTCCGCGGGGAACGGCCCCCGACGCCCGAACGGGGGACGCGAGCCGCCAAGCACTTGGGGACAGCGCAAGCGGCACGGCCGCGCGACTTCCCTTCCGACCGAACGGGTCGCGGGCTATGATGGACCCAGGGCCCCGCGCCGCGGCCGGCGCGACCGGAAGCGGATCAGGGACGGCGGGGCCCGAGCGTGCGATCGAAGCCGAGACGGCCGAAGCGAGAGGATCATGATCCGACGTTCCCGAGGGCGCGAAGTGGCCCTCCAGGTCCTGTACCAGTTGGAACAGAACTCCGGCGCCGTCACTCCCGACGTCCGCCAGTTCGTCGAGCGGAGGGTTCTGGGCGAAAGCGAACTGGTCCTCTACACGATCGGACTGGTCGAGGGGGTCCAGGGCCACCAACCCGAGATCGACGAGACCATCGCGAGGCTCGCCGAGAACTGGCGGCTCGACCGCATGGCCGCCATCGACCGCAACATCATCAGGATCGGCGCCTTCGAGATCCTCCACGGCCGCGACGTCCCCGCCAAGGTCGCCATCAACGAGGCCCTGAAACTGGCCAAGCGCTACAGCACGGCCCAGTCCAGCCGGTTCGTCAACGGCATCCTCGACAAGGTGCTCCAGACCGCCGAATCCGCCGGAACGGACGTCGAGGGGGACGTCGACCCCGAGCCGAGCGTCGCGCCCGATCCCGACCCCGAGGCCGAGCCCTCCGTCGAGGAAGGCCCCGCCGCGTGACCCGCCGCGACGCCGACCTGCACGTCCACACGACCCACTCCGACGGCCTTTGCTCCCCATGCGAGGTCGTCATCGCCGCCGCCTCCGTCGGACTGGCCGCCCTGGCGATCACCGACCACGACGACGTCTCCGCCCTGGCCGTCGCCCGCCCCGAGGCCGAACGCCTGGGCGTCGAACTGGTCCCCGGCGTCGAGATCACCTGTGAGTTCGAGGGCCGGGAGGTCCACCTCCTGGGCTACTACTTCCGCGAGCGTCCCCCCTTGCTCGCCGCTTTGGAGCGGCTGCGGACGGATCGCGTCGACCGTCTCGCCGCGATGGCCGCCAGGCTGGAGGCGCTGGGGATGTCCGTGGATCCCGCGGCCGTCCGCCGCTGCTTCCCGCGGGCCACCTTGGGACGTCGCCACCTGGCGGAGTTCTTGCACAAGACGAAGCAAGCGGCGAGCGTCCGCGAGGTCTTCGACCGCTACCTGGCCGACGGCAAGCCGGCCGACGTCCCCAAGACCCGGCTCGACGCCTTCGAGGCGTTGACCCTGGTCCGAGACGCGGGCGGCGCGGTCTCGTGGCCGCACCCGCCTTACGACCTGCGCCGGAAATCGCTGCGGACGCTCGCCGAGGCCGGGTTGGCGGGGATCGAGGTCGCCGGGCCCGGCGTCGGCAACCGGGTCGGCCGTCGCTTTCGCGACTGGGCCGCGGAGTTGGACCTGGTCCCCACCGCCGGATCCGATTTCCACGCCCCCGACCGCCCCGGCCGCCGCGTCGGCGCCTTCCGCTGCCCCTCGGCCGATCTGGACCGACTCCGCGAACGCGCCTCGGCCGCCTCGCCGGACTGACCGTCGCCGCGGCGTCGAGGCGCGCGGATTGCGAGGCGAAGGCCGCGGGGACGTCGCGCGCGGGTCCGAGCGGCGCTCCGGGGATCAAACGCCATGGCGATCAAGACCATCTGGACGATCGGCCATTCGACTCGGACGCTGGACGAGTTGATCGCGCTCCTCGTCGAGAACGGGATTCAAACCCTGGTCGACGTGCGCGCCTTTCCAGGGTCTCGGAAATACCCATGGTTCGGCAAGGAGGCCCTGAAGGCGAGCCTGCCCGCGGCCGGGATCGAGTACGTCCATCTGGTGGAGTTGGGCGGCCGTCGCCGCGGCGCCGAGGATTCGCCGAACACGACGTGGCGTCACCCTTCGTTTCGGGCTTACGCCGACTACATGGAGACCGACCGCTTTCGGGAAGCGATTCGGCGGCTTGAGGCGATCGCCCTGAAGCGACGCGCCTGCCTCATGTGTTCCGAGGCCGTCTGGTGGCGGTGCCACCGGTCCTTGATCTCCGACCTGCTGAAGTCCCAGGGCTGGGACGTCCGCCACCTCCTGGGTCCCGCCGTCGTCAAGTGCCACGAGTACACCAAGCCGGCGCGCGTCGAGAGCGGAATCCTGACCTATCGACCGCCGACGCCGCTCCTCGACGGACAGGACTAGCGCCGTCGCGGTCGATTCGATCGCGGGTTCGGGGATCGGGCGCTAAGGAAGTGAAAGTGGGCAGAGGCGGAATCGAACCGCCGACACACGGATTTTCAATGAGCGGGACGGTTTAGGCAACATGCCTCATGGCAACGGGTTGCGTGTTTCACCCGAGACGTCTCCCCCGTATTTCCCCCACGACCCATGTACGGCCGATCCGGAACTTTCCGCCATCGTGGATGCGTGGCCGTCCCTCCCCGAAGCGGTCAAGGCCGGCATCGTCGCGATGGTTGATGCGTGCAAGCGTTCCTAGAGGAAGGGGGAGGGGATGGAATTCCCACTATCTTCAGTGAGATAGAGTGTCTTACAAATGTATCATCATTCCCTAGAGGGAAGCCCGCCCCCGATCGCACATCCTCTGAAGCGCCCGGAAATACGGAAAATCCGAGAAATCGAGCCCGCCCCGTTCCCTTCCCTCCCTGGATTGCCGAGACTCGCGAGACGGCCCAAGGCCCCGACGCCAGGGTACCCACGAACGGGGTACCCTTGGCGAAACGCTCCGGTTCAGCGAAAAGCGTTGCCCCCCGCGTAAGTCGTTGCGGGCGTGCGAGATAAAAATTTCTCGCGTGTCCCGCCGATCGGCGAAACGGGAAGTTTTGCCATCGCAATTACCGGGAAATTCGCGGTGATGGTGACGAAGCGGTCTGGGCGGGGATGCCCCCAACATATTTCGTGCATGCGGCGTGGCGTCCACTGCGCCGCCCTTGCGCCGCCGTCGTGAGGCTTGATGCCGCCGTCTAGTGGACGTACAGTAGTGAACGGGTGGCGGTTCGTCCGGCCAGACGGCCGCCCAACGCGAGCCCGGCCGACGTGCTTCCTCATCGCGCGTCGGCCGGGTTCGGCCCGTCTGATGAGGAACGCCCGCTATGTCCGCCCCCCGTCTGTTGGTCCGCGTCGCTCCCGACGCCGAACGCCCGGCCGATGCCCGATCGCCCTTGGTCGATCTGACCCGATGCGTGGCGTGGATCGTCAAGCCCGTCGAACATTCGCTGTTCGGCGTCGTCGGGGAAGCTAGGTTGCTCCGAACGCCCGGCGGGGCGTGGATCACGCATTTCGCCAATCACGCGATTGGCGGACGCGATCGAACCTATTCGACGCCCGACGACGAATTGGTCGGATGGTGGCTGGCGAACCCCGCCATCGAGCCACCCGCCGACGTGGCCGCAATGCTGGCCGGGATGGACGCGACCGCCCGCCCGTCCCGCGTTCCGTTCCGGCCCTTCCGGCGGGCTTGGGCCTTCCTGTCCGGCCGCCTCATGGAGAAGTCTCGGGACCAATCGGCCGCCCCCGAGCCCGCCGCCCCCGAGCCCGCCCCCGTCGTGGCTTCCGAGGCCCCGGCGACGGTGGCGACCGCCGCCCCGGCGGTGAACGGCCCCGAGCCCGTCGGGCCGGCATCCGAACCCGAGCCCGCGACGCCGAAGCGAACCCGATCGCCCGGCAAGCTGGACGATCGGGCAACGGCCCTGTTCATGGACAACCCTTCACTTACGTCCAAACAACTGGCCGGGATGCTTGGTTGTGATGCATCGACGCTTCGGAACGCCGAACGATGCCCCAAGCTGGCCAAGGCCCGCGAATCGCTTGAGCGGGGGAGGCTCGACTACAAGCGGGCCGGCGAATGGCGGGACCGCGACGACGACTGAGGCCGCCCCCCCGAGTGTTGCATGACATCCGTCGGATGCAACACTTAGGCAACACCCCGGATTTTCGTCTTCCCTGGAAATCAAGCCGCGAGACGCGGTTTCGATGCAACACCTAGGCAACACCCGCCCAAAGGCGTGGGGCCGCGAATTCCGCCGCCCCGGACCTTGGGAGGGCGAAAGCCTTGGAAGCCCGAAAGACCCCGCCCGATCCCCACGGGATCGAACCCGCCATGTGGTTCGCGCGTCTCGCGCGGGCCGTCGCCGAACAGGATTGGCTTGTCGTCTCGGCCGCGAGGGAGAAGCTGGCCGGCTACGGTTTCGACGTCCGCGAGGCCCCGAGCAAGCGCCGCCGCAAGGCCGCCGGGGAAGGGGGTGGCCGTTGAACGCCATCCACCGCCCCGAGCCCGTCGCCCTCATCGAACCGATGCTGTCCATCGCGGACGTCTGCCGCGCCCTGTCGTGTTGCCGCCGGACGGTGGAACACCTGCGCGCCGCCGGAAGGTTCCCCAAGCCCGATTGCCACGTCGGCCGTTGCCCGAAGTGGAAGCGGACGACCCTGGAAGCGTGGATCGCGGAAGGGGGAAGCCGATGAACGTCAACGCATTCGATGCCGCCGTGCTGTCGGCGTTGCATCGGGAAGACGTCCCGCCGGACCACTTGGCCGCCGTCTCGGATCGGTCCCGCCCTCTGGCCGGACGGCTGGCGGGGATGCCGATCCCCGACCGCTCCCAGGCGTTCCAAGCGGCGTTGGCCGTCTTCCCCAAGGATGACGCCGACGCGCTGGCCGAAGCGGTGATGGCCCACGGCGTCAAGCCGCTGCCGCCGATCCCCATCGAGGGGACGGGGCTTGACGACCTGGAAGCCGCCGACGGGTGGGGACCGTCGCGGCTGGCCGAACGGCCGAAGGCGGGACCGTTCCCGTTGGACGTGTTGCCGCCGCGCGTCGCGACGTTCTGCCGCGAAGTCTCGGAATCGACCCGAGCCCCGGTCGATTTCGTCGCGACGGCGATGCTCGCGACGGCCGGGGCCGCCATCGGCCAGAGCGTCAACGTCCGGTTGAAGCGGGGATGGACCGAAGCGCCGCTACTCTACGCCGCCGTCGTGGGCGATCCGGGGGCCGCCAAGACCCCCGCCATCCGCGCCGCCGTCCGGCCCCTCGTGGCGATCGACGAACGCTTGCGCGTCGAATCGATGGAGGCGCGGGAGCGGTGGGCCGAAGCGAAGAAGGCCCACGATCGCGACGAATCGGCCCCTCCCCCCGGCCCCGAGCCGCCCCAGCTACGGGCCGTGGTCAAGGACATCACGCGGGAAAGCCTCTGCATCGTCATGCGGGACAACCCGCGCGGCGTCCTCTGCGCCACGGACGAACTGACGGCGTGGGTCGGTTCCTTCGATCAGTACAAGGGCAAGGGGACCGATCGGCAGTTTTGGCTGTCCCTGTACACCGGCGACGCGGTATCGGTGGACCGCAAGGGAGGTCGCGAGTCGATCCACGTCCCCCACCCCTTCGCGGCCGTCTTGGGAGGCGTCCAGCCGGACGTTTTGGCCGGGTTGCGGAGCGAACGCGACGACGGATTCCTTGACCGGATCGCGTTCGCGTACCCGGACGACCTGCCGCGCCAACGCTGGACGGAAGGCGGGGTTTCCGAGGAAGCCGAGCGGGATTGGGCGGACGTCGTGGAACGGTTGCACGCCGTCCCCATGAGGCCCGACGACGGCGACGCCCCACGCCCTTGGCTCGCCGATTTGGACCCCGCCGCGAAGCGTCGATTCGTCATGTGGTACGACGCCCAAGGGGAGGCGATGGACGACCCCGAGCGATCCGACGGCCGACGCGGGGCGATGTCCAAGGCCCGCGCCCTCGTGGCCCGGCTGGCGCTGATCCTTTCGAGGATGCGGCTGGCGTGCGATCCCGCCCGGCCCTTGCTTGACTCCCAAGGCGTCCCGCCCGTGGAAGACGCCGACATGGAGGGGGCGATCCGGCTGGCCGCCTACATGGAAAACCATCGCGAGCGGGCCGTTGGAAGGATGACGCGGGGAGCGGCCGGGGCCGACGCGGAAACCGTGCTGGCGTGGATCAAGAGGCGCGGGCTTCCCGAGTTCCGAGAGGCGGACGTCAAGGACGACCTACGACGGCGGTTCGGGGCCGACGACGGCCCCGACGCCTTGAAGGCCGCGCTTGCCGCCCTGGAAGGCCGGGGGGCGATCCGACCCAAGGCCGAACCCGCCATCCAAGGCAAGCGGGGGCGAAAGCCGAGCCCGGCCTACGAAGTCCATCCCGATCTGCTCTGAGCGCCCGGAAATACGGAAAATCCGAGCAATACCCCTATTTCCCGGATTGATCGTATTTCCGGGCGCTTCCAAGCCCGAATGGAGGCCGCCCCTTGCCCTGGAAGTCCACCGCCCGCGCCCCCGCCCGCCGTCTCGATTGGGACGCCATCAAAGGCGAAGTCTGCATCGAGGCCGTGGCCGTCGCCCTCATGGGCGAACCGTCCGGCCGTCGGGGAGCGTCGGGGCTCTGGTACGTCTGCCCCCTGCATGACGACCGCAACCCGAGCTTCCACGTCGATCCCGACCGGGGCTCGTGGCGTTGCTTCGGTTGCTCCGAACACGGCGACGCTCCCGCGTTGGCCATGAGATTGGAGGGATTGAGCTTCCCCGAAGCGGTTCGGCGCGTCGCCGAACTGTGCGGCCTGTCGGCCCCTTCCGGCGACTTACCGCCCCCATCGAGGCCCACGCCCGCCAAGGCCACCGGACGGCCCGAGCCGGGGCCGTCGGGGCTTGCGGCGGGGGATGCGTCGGCCCTCGTGGAAGACGCCGCGCGTCGCCTCTGGACGCCGGAAGGGGCGGGGGCGCTTTCCTACCTTCATGGCCGGGGCTTGACCGGCGAGACGATCCGAGCGGCCCGGATCGGGTTCGTGGATCGCGTCGCGGTCCCCACGAGGGCCGGGGATCGGGTCTTCCAGGCGTCGGGGATCGTGGTCCCGTGGTTCGATCGGGACCGGCTGGCGATGGCCAAGGTCCGCCGGCTGGACGACGGAAAGCCGAAGTACGCCGAAGCGTTCCGCGATCGGCCAAGGGTCTTCCCCCCCCTGGAAGCGATCCGGCCGGGGCTTCCCCTCGTGGTCGTGGAAGGCGAATTCGACGCCCTCTTGCTCCATCAACTAATCGTCGATTTCGCATGCGTCGCCACGTTGGGGAGCGCGTCGGATCGACGCGGGGCCGACGTCCTCTTGCCCTTGCTCCGATGCCGGCCGTGGTTCGCCGCACACGACGCCGACGACGCGGGGAACCGGGCCGCCTCGTGGTGGATCGACCGGGGGGCCGTCCGCGTCAAGCCGCCGGCCCCCGCGAAGGATTGGACCGAAGCCCACGCGCTCGGCTTCAACGTGGTCCGCAACCTGTGGCTCGGCATCGTCCGCGACGCCCCCCGGCCCTCGTGGGAAGCCCTGGAAGCCGAGCGGTGGGGGCCGGCCCTCGTGGAAGCCGAGCCCGACGCCGACGCGGACCACGCCGAAGCGCGGGCCGAACGGCTGGCGATCCGTGAGGCCGATGGGATCTTCGGGGAACCGCCGCCTCGTGGCGGGATCGTGACTCCCCGCCCTTGACGCCGTGGATGGATCGGACGACAAGAGACGGGGCCGAGCGCCTGAACCGCGCCCGGCCCCTGGATTCAACCTGGAAAGGCAGAGTGGACCCGTGGCCAGTCTACGGAAATTCGGCAAGGTCTGGTACTACCGCTACACGGACGCCGACGGAATCCGCCGCGAAGTCCGGGGATGCCCCGACAAGCGGGCGACGGAAGACATGGCGCGGCACGCCGAATCCCAGGCCGCCAAGGTCCGGGCCGGCATGGTCGATCCTCGCGAACTCGCCATGAGGGAGGCCGGCAAGAGGCCCGTCGATGAACACGTCAAGGCGTGGGGCGACTCCCTGGAAGCCAAGGGGACGACGCCCAAGCACGTCGCCCTTTCCGTGGCCCGCGTCCGGCGGTTGATCGCGGTCGTCAAGGGCGCGGCGTTCGGGGAGGTCAACCCGCCCAAGGCGACGAAACGGGCCGCCCTTGAAGGGTACGAAGCCGCGATCGTCGATCGGCTCGCGTCCGCCCGGCTGGCCGATCTGACCGCCGATCGCGTTCAATCGGCCCTGCGCTCCCTCGTGGGGGAGGGGCTTTCGCTGGCCAGCGTCAACCACTACGCCGTCGCGGTCAAGGGTTTCGCCTCGTGGTGCTTCAAGTCCGGCCGGCTGGCGTCGAACCCTCTGGCCGGGGTGGCGGGGTACAACGCGCGGGAGGACCGCCGCCACGACCGCCGCACGCTGGGGGCCGACGAACTCCGGCGGTTGATCCAAACCGCCCACGAGGGGCCGACGTGGCGGACCATGAGCGGCCCGGCGCGGTCGCTGCTCTACCGGCTGGCCGTGGCCACGGGTCTACGGTACTCCGAACTTCGATCCATCCGTCCGGAATCGTTCGACTGGACGGCCGAGCCCGCGACGGTGGCCGTGGAAGCCGCCTACGCGAAAAACGGCCGCGCGGCCGTCTTGACCCTCCCCGGCGACTTGGCGGACGACCTACGGCCGTTCGCGGAAGCCGTCGCGGCCGGAACGCCCGTCTTCCCCCTTTCGGACGACCGGGGGGCGACGATGCTTCGGGCGGACCTGGAAGCCGCCGGCATCCCCTACCGGGATGCGTCGGGGCTCGTGTTCGACTTCCACGCCCTGAGATGCCAGACCGCCACCTTGCTTGACGCCGCCGGGGTTTCCCCCCGCGTCGCCCAACGGATCATGCGGCATAGCACGCCCGGCTTGACCGATCGCTACACGAGGCCCCGAGTGGCGGACGTGGAAGCCGCCGCCCTCTCCATGCCGAGCTTGCGACCCGAGCCCGACCGGCCCCACGCATCCACCATGAGGGCGACCGGGACCGGGGGAATTGCCGGTATTAAATCTATTCTCCGGCGCTCTCAAGAGAATGAACCCGAGCCGCGAGAAGTCCCGAGCGGGGAGGCCGCCCCTTCCCTCCCCGGACGGTCCCGAGAGGGCGAACGGGGGACGGCCGTTCAACCCATAAACGGTCATCCTCCCCCACTATTCCCCCGCGCGGGGCTCGTTTCGACGCGGGATGATTCGCATGCCGACGTGATCGCGTCTTCAGACGCCGAGACGACGATGGATCGCAAGTCCGTTGTGGATTCGGGGTTTACCGCGTCCACGCGGTCTGATTCGCAAGGAAATGGAAGTGGGCAGAGGCGGAATCGAACCGCCGACACACGGATTTTCAATCCGTTGCTCTACCAGCTGAGCTACCTGCCCGCCCGTGGCGGCGAGAAGAACAGGATAGGGTTTCGATGGCGAGGTTGTCAACATCGCACCCCATCGTGATCGGAGAATCGGTGGGCGTCTTGAAAGTTGGTGGAATTTTTGTCCAGATGGAGGGTGACCGCG
>CALCIB010000214.1 GCA_937907525.1 uncultured Planctomycetales bacterium
CAAGGGGAGAAGGCGATCAACGCCGCGGCTCACTCCTCGTCGTGACGACTTCTGAGAAAGTGTCGGGTCGTCAGCCCGGCGGGAGAGGGGACATCGCTACAGCTTATCCCAGGCCCCGGTCGGACGAATAGGATGCCGACGGTCGCGACGGCCCCCGCGCGGCGTCGGGACCGAAATCGGATCGCCCGTCCGAGTTCACGCCGTTATACTTCGGTGGACCACTCCCGCCCCGGAAACGCGGGCGATCCGCCCCGAGCAAGGACCGCGATGGACCTCCTCGCCGATCTGACGCCTCCCCAGCGCGAAGCCGTCCAGCACGTCGACGGCCCGCTCCTCGTCCTCGCCGGCGCGGGCTCGGGCAAGACCCGCGTCATCACCCGCCGCGTCGCGTTTCTGCTCCGGCAAGGGATCCCGGCGCGTAACGTCCTCGCCTTGACGTTCACCAACAAGGCGGCCGGCGAGATGCGCGAGCGGATCGAGGCCCTCGTCCCCGGCGCGCGGGTCTGGGTCGGCACCTTCCACGGCTTCTGCGCCCGGCTGCTGCGGACTTACGGCGCGCTGGTGGGGCTCGACCCCTCGTACACCATCTACGACCAGGCCGACCGCCTGCGCGCCGTCCGCGACGTCCTGGACGCGATGGGGGTCGACGATTCGCCGATCACCCCCGAGAAGATCGAATCCGCCATCAGCAAGGCCAAGAACGACCTGGCGACCCCCAAGGCCCTCGCCCACCGCGCCCGCGACGACCGCGACCGCCTCGTCGCCCGCGTCTACGCCGCCTACGAGGAGAAGCTGAGGGCCGCGTCCGCCGTCGACTTCGACGACCTGCTCGTCCACGTCGTCAAGATCCTCAAGGAACACCGCGACGTCCGCGCCGAGCTTGACGCCCGCCACCGCTACGTCCTGGTCGACGAGTACCAGGACACCAACATGGCCCAGTACGCCATCGTCAAGGCCCTCTCCGTCGACCACCCCAACCTCTGCGTCACCGGCGACCCCGACCAGTCCATCTACGGCTGGCGCGGGGCCAACCTCTCCAACATCCTCGAATTCGAGAAGGACTACGACTCCGTAAAAGTCGTCAAGCTGGAACACAACTACCGAAGCACCAAGAACATCCTGGCCGTCGCCGACGGCCTGATCCGGTACAACGTCAACCGCAAGGCGAAGGACCTGCTCACCGAGAATCCCGACGGCGAGCTGGTCAACGTCACCACCTACGCCCGCGAGACCGAGGAGGCCGAGGGGATCGCCGGCAGGATCGCCGGCCTGGTCCGCGAGGGGTCGTACAATTACTCGGACGTGGCCGTCTTCTGCCGGATGACCGCCTTGACCCGGACCTTCGAGCAGGCGTTCCGCTCGGCGAGGATCCCGTACCAGATCGTCGGCGGGGTGTCGTTCTACGAGCGGCAGGAGGTCAAGGACGTCGTCTCGTACCTGAACCTGATCAACAACCCCAAGGACGACCTGGCGTTCAGCCGCGTCGTCAACGTCCCGCCCCGCGGGCTGGGCAAGACGTCGTTCGACCACCTCACCGCCTTCGCCCGCGAACACGGCCTGCCCCTGCTGGAAGCCGCCCGACGCGCCCGCGAGGCGCCGGGGCTGAAGGAGAAGGCGATCCGGGCGTTTTCGGACTTCGTCAAGTTGTTCGACGAGTTGACGACCTTGCGCGACCACCCGGCGGAGGTCGTGATCCGACAGACGATGGAGAAGTCCGGCTACCGCCAACACCTGAAGGCCGACGCCAAGGGGGAAGGGGAGGACCGGCTGGCGAACCTGGAGGAACTCATCACCGCCGCGGCCGAGTTCGACCAGGAACACCCCGGCGCCACGATCCAGGACTTCCTGGCCGAGATCACCCTGGCGTCGCCCGTGGACCGCTGGGACCAGCAGACCGGCGCCGTCACCCTGATGACCCTTCACGCCGCCAAGGGGCTGGAGTTCCCCGTCGTCTTCATCATCGGCCTGGAGGACGGCATCCTCCCCCACTCCCGCGCGTTCGAGAACCCCAACGAGGAGGAGGAGGAGCGCCGGCTGTTCTTCGTCGGCATCACCCGGGCGCGGAAGGAGCTGTACGTCAGCCACTGCCGGATCCGAACCTTCCGAGGCCAGCAGCAAGCCGCGACGCGGTCGCGGTTTTTGCTGGAGCTGCCCGAGGACTTCCTGACGTTCGACGACCGCTCCGGGGTGTCGACCGTGGAGACCCGCTGGGGCTCGCCGTCGCGGGGATACGCGAACTACGCCCCCCGACAACCGCGGCCGACCCCCGCGGCGACGTTCAAGCCGTCGCCGGAGGCGGGCGGTTTCCGACTGACGACCGCGGCGCAACTGGCCGGCGGCGGCGCGGCGCCGACGGCCCCTCCCAGGCTCGACGAGTTGGACTCGTTCCGGGCGGGGGCGTCGGTTTTGCATCCGCAATACGGCCTGGGAAGGATCGCGGCCGTGGAGGGGGCGGGCCCCAACCGCAAGGTCCGCGTGGCGTTCACCCTGGCCGGCGAACGGACGTTCGTCCTGGCCAAGTCCCCCTTGAAGTTGATGGGCAAGGCCGGCGCGAGCCGGGGATGACCCGTCGTCGAAGTCGAGATTCCAAGTCGCTCTTCGTAACGGGCCGTCGCGCTTCAGTATGGGACTCGCTTCGTTGAAAACCCCGAGGGAGAGTGATGGCGATCATCCCTTCTCCCCTTGTGGGAGAAGGTGGCCGAAGGCCGGATGAGGGGTGGGCGTTTCCAGAGGCTTCCGGTCGCGTCCACCCCTCATCCGTCCCTCCGGGGCACCTTCTCCCACAAGGGGAGAAGGGATTCCACGTACTCGCTCGCGGCTACATTCAACAACAAGAACCCACGTTCTTACAGCGCGATGATCTACTACAAGGACAAGGCGCCGGCCGCCCGGATCGAGATGAAGCCATGACCGCGAACGCCAAGGGCCCCGCCCGGCTGGGCGTGAACATCGACCACGTCGCCACCTTGCGGCAGGCGCGCCGGGGGGTCGAACCCGACCCGGTCTGGGCCGCCGCCGCCGCCGAGTTGGGAGGCGCCGACGGGATCACGATCCATCTTCGCGAGGACCGCCGCCACGTTCAGGACCGCGACCTTCGCGTGCTTCGCGAGACGGTCCAGGTCGCGCTGAACCTGGAACTGGCCGTCGAGCCCGCGATGGTGGCGATCGCCGTCGAGACCAGGCCGGACCAGGTGACGCTCGTTCCCGAGCGTCGCGAGGAAGTGACCACCGAGGGGGGCCTGGCCGTCGCCTCGCGTCGCGAGGTCGTCGCCGAGGCCGTCAAGCGGCTGCGCGACGCCGGGATCCGGGTTTCGGCGTTTCTGGATCCGGAGCCGTCGGAGATCGACGCGGCCGTCGCGCTTCAGGTCGAGGCGATCGAGCTGCACACGGGCCGCTACGCCCTGGCCCGCGAGGGCCGCGACCGCGACGCCGAGCTGAAGGCGCTGGAGGCGGCCGGGGCGCGGATCGTCTCCGCGGGGGTGGGCCTGCACGCCGGCCACGGGCTGAACTACCGCAACGTGGGGGACGTCGCCGCGATCCCCGGCATGGCCGAGTTGAACATCGGCCACGCGATCGTCTGTCGGGCCGTCTTCATCGGCCTGGAGGCGGCCGTGCGCGCGATGAAGGACCGGATCGAGGCCGCCGGCTGAAGCCCCGGACGCGGGCCTCGAAACGCGGGCGGGACGGGCGCCCCCTTCCCCGATCCGCCGCCGGTCCTTAATATATTCATCGCTGGCATGCGGCGACAGGTCATCGAGGTCCATCACGGGATCGCGGGCGCAAGCGACGACGTCGAGACGGTGGGTGCTTTTCCATGGCGAGCAAGGGACGAAACTTCGCCGGCTGCACGGTGGCGCTGGCGACTCCGTTTAAGGACGGCGAGGTCGACGAGGAGGCCCTGCGGGCCGCCGTCGAGTGGCAGATCGCGCGGGGGACGCCGATTTTAAGCCCGGTGGGGACCACCGGCGAGGCGCCGACGCTGTCGCACGCCGAGCACGAGCGGGTGATCGCGATCGTGGTCGAGACGTCGGCGGGACGGGCCAGGGTCGTCCCCGGCACCGGCTCGAATTCCACGACCGAGGCGATCCGGCTGACCAGGTTCGCCGCCAGGGCGGGCGCCGACGGGGCGCTTCTGGTCGCGCCTTATTACAACCGGCCCAGCCAGGAGGGGCTCTTCCGCCACTTCGCGGCGGTGGCCGAGGCGGTCGATCTGCCGATCGTGCTGTACAACATCCCGGCGCGAACCGGACGGAACGTGGAGCCGGAGACGATCGAGCGCTTGGCGGCCCTGCCGACGATCGTGGCGGTGAAGGAGGCCGCCGGCTCGCTGGACCAGGTCAGCGACGTCCTCGATCGAACGGAGTTGACCGTCCTCTCCGGCGACGACAGCCTGACCCTGCCGATGCTGGCCGTGGGCGCCGAGGGGGTCGTCTCGGTCGCCGCCAACATCGTCCCGGAGGACGTCCGGGGCATGATCGACGCCTTCACCCGCGGCGACGCCGCGGCCGCCCGCGCGGCCCACGCCCGGCTCTTCCCGCTCTGCCGCGACCTTCTGGGGCTGGCCCCCAACCCGGTGCCGCTGAAAGCGGCGATCGCGCTTTTGGGAAGGGGCCGCGACGAGGTCCGACTCCCCCTGTGCCCGCTCGACGAGGCCGCCCGCGGCCGGCTCTCCCGCGCCCTGGTCCGCTACGGCCTGCTCAAGGGGTGAAATGCTCGCCGCGGCCGAATCGGCATATCGCGATCCTGATGAATCGATTATCATCGAATCGATTTCGTCCGTCCGCGGGGCCGTCGACGTCGCGTCCCGCGCCCCGACGCATCGAAACCCTCCGTCGCCGCCGTCCGAAGACCGGACGACTCCGGCGCGAACCGCAACCGAGAGGATTCTCCGCGATGGCCCGCAAGACGACCGCGCCCAACGGCGAGGCGACCACGAAGACCGAAGAGCCGACGACCGAGATCTCGGACCAGTCGATCCGCGAACTGGCCCAGGTGTTCAAGCTTTTAAGCGACGAGACCCGGCTGCGGATCCTCTTCCACCTGGCCCTCTCCGAGAACAAGGAGCTGCACGTCACGGAACTGTGCAACCGCCTGGGCCAGAGCCAGCCGGCGGTCAGCCACCACCTGGCGCTTCTGCGGGTCTCCAGCCTGATCGAGCCCCGCCGCGCGGGGAAGCACAACTTCTACAGCGTGCGGATCGAGCACCTGGGGGAGATGCTCCTGCGGCTCTTCGCCGCCGCCGGCGAGACGCCCAAGAACAAGAAGTACCGCTTCCACGACTTCGCGCTGACCTACACCGGCGCGTAAGCCGCGGCCGCGTCGGTTCGCCTTGACCGCCGGGGGGCTTCGCGTCAGAATGCCGCCGTCGACCCCCCGAGGCGGGCGGCCTCCGCGTGCGGCGCGGCAGGACGAGCCGCCCGAAACGGACTCGGACGGGGCGGTTCGGAACGTCGGCCCGCCGCCGGCGCGGTGCGAAAAGGAGTTTCGCCGATGGGTCTTTCGTCTCGCTTGATCGTCGCGGCCGGGCTGGGAGTCGTGGGGGCCGGACTGCTCTCCGCGCCGATCCAGGGACAACAAGACGCCGCCGTCCGCAAGACCAGCGCCGGGGCCTCCCAGTTCAAGGCCGGGACCGCGCCGGTCATCGGCACGATCGACATCGACTCGGTCTTCAAGAACTACGAGAAGGTCAAGTACGCCAACGAGGAATTCCAGGCGGCGATGCTCGCCAAGCGCAACGAGCTGATGAAGCTCCAGAACGAGATGGGCCAGGAGATGGAGGTCCTCCAGCGGTACGCCCCCGGCCAGGAGGAGTACAAGAAGCAGGAGAACAAGCTCACCGAGCTGAAGGCCCGGCTGGAGGCCGGCAAGGAGCAGGCCGAGCGCGAGTTCCAAAGTCGCGAGGCCGAGGCGATGGCCAGCCTCTACAACGAGGTGACCGAGGTCGCCAAGCGGATCGCCGTGGCGCGACGGATGACCTACATCGTCAAGGTCACCAACCAGGCGCCCAACGGCTCCAACCCGCAGTCGGTGATGGCCGCGATGGCCAACCCGATGATCTACTTCGACCCGGCCAACGACATCACCCAGGACGTGATCCACAACCTCAACCGGGTCTACAAGGACGCCGGCGGCCCGATCGCCAAGGGGACCGCCGCCGCCGGCGCCGCGCCCGCCGCCGGAGCCGCCGCCGCGCCCCTTGGAACGCCGCCGACGGGCGCGGTTCCGGCCGCCGCCGGCGCCACCCCCAAGACGAGCGTCCGCTGAGTCGAGCCCGGGCCGGGTCCGGTCGCCGTTTGACCGTCCCGACCCGTCTCCCGTCCCCCCCCGAGCCCCCGGCGCGGAGCGGACTCCGACGCCGGGGCGACGTCCCGAAGGATTCGACGGGACCACCACCGGCCCGACCCCGCGCGGACGCCGACAAGTCCGCCGCGTCGAGCGGGCGAAAGGACCAGGGAAGGCATGCTCGTCTCCAAGCGCCCCCAACGCACGCTCGCCCGCGCCGCCGAGGTCGCCGGCGTCGGCTTCTTCCTCGGCGCCGACGTCCGGATGCGGTTCCTCCCCGCCGAGGCCGATTCCGGCATCCGCTTCGTCCGGGTCGACCTTCCCGACCGCCCCGCGGTCGCCGCTCGGATCGACCGCGTCGTTCCCGCCCAACGGCGAACCGCCGTCCAGGACGGCCCGGCGCGGGTCGAGATGATCGAGCACGTCATGGCCGCCCTGGCCGGGCTTCGAATCGACAACTGCGCGATCGAGATCGACGCCGGCGAGTGCCCCGGCCTCGACGGCTCCAGCCGCGGCTACGTCGAGACGCTCGACGCCGCCGGCGCCGTCGAGCAGGACCGCGACCGCCCCGCCCTGGCGCTGGACCGCTCGTTCGTCGTCCGCGAGGGGGACGCCGTCCTGGCCGCCCACCCCGGCGCCGGCGACGGCCTGACGCTCTCCTACCACCTGGACTACGGCCCGTCGTCGCCGATCGCCGCTCAAAGCTTCCTCGTGACGACCACCCCGGAGACCTTCCGCGACCGGATCGCCGCCAGCCGGACCTTCCTGCTGGAGGAAGAGGCCAGGACCCTCCGCTCCATGGGGATCGGCCTGCGCGCCACCGAGGCCGACGTCCTGTTGTTCGGTCCCGACGGCGTCGTGGGCAACAGCCTCCGCTTCGCCGACGAGTGCGCCCGCCACAAGGTGCTGGACATGGTCGGCGATCTGGCCCTGTTGGGGATGGACCTGCACGGCTTCGTGGTCGCCCACCGCTCCGGCCACCACGCCAACGCGGCCCTGGTCCGCAAGCTGGTCCAGGCCGTCGAGAAGCGAGACGACCGCGACGCGCGGCCCGCCAGCCGACTCCCGATCCGCGCCGACGGCGCGATCGACATCCACGGCCTCCTGGACGTCCTTCCCCACCGCCACCCGATGCTCTTGCTCGACCGCGTGCTGGAGCTGGAGCCGGGCCGCCGGGTCGTGGGGATCAAAAACGTGACCTTCAACGAGCCGTTTTTTCAAGGCCACTGGCCCGGACGGCCGATCATGCCCGGTGTCCTCATCCTGGAGGCGATGGCCCAGGCCGCCGGAGTCCTGTTCGCCTACTCCGCCGGCGTCGACCGCGTCGGCAAGGCCGCGGTGATCGCGTCGATCGACGACGTGAAGCTGCGACGGCCGGTGGTCCCCGGCGACCAGCTGCGGATCGAGGTCGTCGCCTTGAAGATCAAGTCCGCGTCGGCCAGCGTGACCGCCGCGGCCAGGGTGGGCGACGCCCCGGCCGCCCAGGCCCGGTTTCGGTTCGTGCTCGTCGACGCCGCCGTCCCCGCCGCCTGACTCGTCCTCGGCCCGTCACCCCCACTTTCCGGACGACCGGATGTAGGAACCATTCACATGGCCACCGTGATCGCCGACACCGCCCACGTCGACCCCCGCGCCGAGATCGCGGACGAGGTCGAGATCGGCCCCTACTGCGTGATCGGCCCCGAGGCCCGGATCGGCCGCGGCTGCCGCCTGATCGCCCACGTCTGCGTCCTGGGACGCGTCGAGCTGGGCGAGGACAACGTCGTCCACCCCAACGCGGTCCTCGGCGGCGAGCCCCAGGACCTGACCTACAAGGGGGAGCCGACCCGCGTCGAGATCGGCGACTCCAACGTCTTCCGCGAGGGCGTCACCATCCACCGCGGCACCGCCAAGGAGGACGGCGTCACCCGGATCGGCTCGCGCGTCTACCTGATGGCCAACGTCCACGTCGGCCACGACTGCGTCCTGGGCGACCGCATCATCGTCGCCAACAACAGCATGCTGGCCGGACACATCCACATGGCCTCCCACGCCACGGTCTCCGCCGGCGTCGGCCTCCACCAGTTCGTCCGCGTCGGCGAATACAGCTACGTCGGCGCCCTCTCGCGGATCTACCACGACGTCCCGCCGTACATGCTCGTGGAGGGGAACCCCTCCAAGGCGCGCTGCATCAACATCGTCGGCCTGAAGCGCCACGGCATCGCCGCCGCCGCGATCGCCGCCCTGCACGAGGCCCATCGCCTGATCTACCGCGGCCGCACCAGCGTCAAACAGGCCCGTGAGGCCCTGGAAACCCACGGCCAGGACTGCCCGGAAGTCCGCCGACTGCTCGACTTCATCGATTACCAGCAGCAGGGCCGCCACGGCCGCGGCCGCGACCGCGCCGCGGTGAGCGTCCCCGCCTGACCGACCGCCGCGACCGCCGGTTCAGAAGAACCGCGCGAACGGACATGGAGCGTCCCAGCATGAACCCCTTGCGCGTCGCCGTCGTCGGCGTCGGCCACCTGGGCCGGCACCACGCCCGAATCCTGGCGTCCCTGCCGCGCGTCGAGCTGGTCGCCGTCGCCGACTCCCGCCCCGAACAGGCCCGCGCCGTCGCCGAGGGACTGGGCGTCCCCGCCGTCGTCGATTACCGCGACCTGATCGGCCGGGTCGACGCCGTCTCGATCGCCGTCCCCACCGTGCTTCACCGCGAGATCGCCGGCGCGTTCCTGGCCGCGGGGATCCCGGCGATGGTCGAAAAGCCCCTGGCCGGCTCCGTCGCCGAGGCCGAGCAACTCGTCGCCCTGGCCGACGCCCACGCCGCGACCCTCCAGGTCGGCCACGTCGAACGCTTCAACCCCGCCCTCGACGCCCTCAAGCAATCCCCGATCCGACCCCGATTCCTCAGCGCCGAGCGAATGGCCGTTTATACCTTCCGCTCCACCGACGTCGGCGTCGTCTTCGACCTGATGATCCACGACATCGACGTGGTTCTAAGCCTGGTCGATTCCCCCGTCGCCTCGGTCTCGGCCGTCGGCGCGGCCCTCTTCGGCGACCACGAGGACGTCGCCGACGCCCGCGTCACCTTCGAGAACGGCGCCGTCGCCCACCTGACCGCCAGCAGGGCCAGCTACGCCACCTCGCGGAAAATGCGGGTCTGGGGCGCGGAGGGCTTCGCCTCGCTCGATTTCGCCGGCCGCAAGGCCACCGTCGTCCGCCCCTCCGACGAGTTCCTGGCCGGCGGCGTCGACCTCGAAGGCGTCGACCTCGCCAACCCCGCGGCGATCAAGGAACACCTCTTCGGCAAGGTCCTGCGGGTCGACCCGATCGAGCCGCCGCCGCGCGACCAGCTCACCGCGGAGCTGCAAGATTTCGCGACCGCCGTCCGCGAGGGCTCCCCCCCCCGCGTCCCCGGCGAGGCGGGCCTCCAGGCCGTCCGACTGGCCGATCGCATCGTCCGAAGCCTGGAGGCCCACCGCTGGAAGGCCGACGCGCCGCCCCCGTCGATCCTCAAGGGCCCCCACGCCTGGCGGAAGACGCCCGCCGAACGACGACCCGCCTCGCGGGGTTGAAGCACGCTTGGCAGCCGCCGAGGGGATCGATTAAACTGTCTCGGTCGAAGTTCGCGCCCAAGGTCCGACCGTCCCGTCCGGCCGACCCGCGCGAGACGTTCCAGGACCGCCCCGCGGCGGTCCTTTCCGTTTCCCCCCTACCGCGAAGCGACGCAGGATCCGTTCGATGGCCAAAGACGCCAAGAAGTCCAAGGACGCCGCCGAGACGCCGGCCGAAGCCCCGCGCCCGCCGGCCGACCCCCGCTTGAAGTACGTCAAGAAGTTCCACGGCCGCTTCCTCCCCCGCGGCCCCCTGCGCGACCGCCACACCGCCCTCTTCGCCCGCTGGAACGGCGGCGACGACCACGGCGGCGTCACCGTCGAGGAACTCAAGTCCCTTTACGAAGACTGGAGGGCCTCCCGCCAGAAAGGCCCCAAAAAGCCCGCCACCGCGTAACCGCGGGGACGGACGGACGCATGGGGGTGCCCCGCGCGGGCACCCTCCCCCCTCCCGATCCTGACAACTCGACACTTGTCGGATTCCGCATGCGACCCCGCGCGAGACGACGCCGGTCGCCCTTCTCCCCTTGAGGGAGAAGGTGGCCGAAGGCCGGATGAGGGGTGGGCGGGACCGGAAGCCATCGGAATCGAAGTCGCTTTCCTCCCATGGCTTACGCCGAGACGCGACGCCGGTCGACCCCTCATCCGGCCCTTCGGGCCAC
>CALCIB010000215.1 GCA_937907525.1 uncultured Planctomycetales bacterium
ATCCGGCCTTCGGCCACCTTCTCCCTCAAGGGGAGAAGGCCGTTTGGCGTCGGCTTACGCCGGGGGTCGCATGCGGGATCCGATAGGCGTGGGATCGACCGTTCCCGCCGGTCTTTTCCGACTGCGAATTGCCAAAAAACGGCTCCCATCCGACATGATCCGCGGCGGGGGGCTCGCGGTTTCATGAATTTCAAAAAATGGCGACGGACGATCTCGCGAGTCGCGGTTGACGGAATTCGGGGTCGGGGCTACATTCCCGCCGCACGTCGCGTCCACGACGGATGGACGGGTGGAAGAGGCATCCCCAAGAGACGATCCCCGCGAGTTTCCTTTTCCATTCCGGCCGTCGATCGTGGTCGAGGCGCGCGTTCGGGCGATCCCACGGATGGCGAACGCACTCCGGCGCGCGTTCCTTTTGACGGGCGAGGGTGAATCATGGACGACGTCCCCGCCGGTCCGGCGAGCGCGGAGCCGGGGAGGCCGTCGCTCTCGGTCGTCGTCCCCGTCTTCGACGGGGGCGAAGACTTCGGGCGCTGCCTCCGCCGGCTTCGTGAATCCTCGAGGGCCCCCGATGAACTGCTCGTCGTGGACGACGGCTCGACCGACGGCTCCGGCGCGCTCGCGGCGCGCATGGGCGCGGTCGTCCTGACCCACGACCGACCGCTGGGCCCGGCCGCGGCGCGGAACCTCGGCGCGCGGGCGGCGCGCGGCGACCTGGTCTTCTTCCTCGACGCCGACGTGGCGGTCCACCCCAACGCGATCGAGCGCGCCATGGCCCGCTTCCTGGTCGATCCGGGGCTCGCCGCGTTGTTCGGCTCCTACGACGACCGTCCCTCCGCGCCGGGGCTGCTCAGTCGGTTCCGCAACCTGCTGCACCACTACGTCCACCAGCGCGGCGACTTCGTCGATGACGTCCGCCCCGTCCACACCTTCTGGACCGGCTGCGGGATGATCCGTCGGGCCGAGTTCCACGAGTTCGGCGGCTTCGACCCCCGACTCTACGCCCGGCCGTCGATCGAGGACATCGAGCTGGGCTACCGCCTCACCCGCGCGGGTCGTCGGATCGTGCTGGCTCGCGACGTGCTGGCGACCCACATGAAGCGCTGGACGCTCTTCGACGTGGTCCGCACCGACGTCTTCCGCCGGGGCGTGCCGTGGATGCTGCTGATGAAGCGGAGCGGGACCGTCGAGACCGACCTGAACGTCCAGTTCGGCCAGAAGCTCTCCGTCGCGGCCACCGGCGGGTTGCTCCTGGCGCTGGCCGCGACGCCGGTCGCGCCCTGGGCGGGACCGGCGGCGGCGCTGGGATGCGGGGCGGCGGTCGGCCTGTTGAACGGGGATTTCTATCGATATCTGGCGAGGCGGCGCGGGGCGTGGTTCGCGGCGGCCTCGTTCCCCGCGCATCTGCTTTACTTCGTCTGCTGCGGCGCGTCGGTGGCGATCGCGCTGGCGCGCTGGCACGTCGTGGATCGTCGGCGGCGGGCGACGACCGAGGGCCGCGTCGACCGCGGCGGGGGGCCGATCCCCGCGCCGGCCTGGCGGCGACTGGCGAGGAGGCTCCAGCGATGGACGACGCGATCCGGGTAGCCGTGGTGCAAGGCGACCGCCGCCGCGGCGCCGTGGCGCAGGCCCTGGCGCTGGTCGCCGAGGACGTCCGCGCCGTCGTGGGCCGCTGCGGGACCGCCGCGGTCGCGCCGACGCTCGACGAGTTGGGCCGCGAGTGGGCCTCGACCCATCGCGACGCGCTGTCGGCGACGGTCGACGCCCTGGCCGCCGCCGGGGCCGAGACGATCGACGTGGCCGCCTCCAAGGCCGACGCGAAGCCGTCGGCCCGCGCCTGCTTCGAACGCCTGGGCTACGTCGCGGAGACTCACGGCCGCCCCGTCGCCTATCACGACCTCGACGCCGTCCCCGACGCCTGGATCGAGCGCGAGTTGGGAGGCGAGAAGGCGCGGGTGTCCAGCCTGTTCGCCGGCTGCGGCTGCCGGGTTTCGCTGGGCGTCGCCCGCACCCACGGCGTGTTCCGGCTCGGCCTGGGGCTCCCCGGCCTGGCGGCGGTCGTCCATCGCGACGACCTCCGCTTCGAGGAGGACGCGCTGGCCCGTCGAATCCCCGCGCCCCTGGCGCCGGCCTGTTCGGTCCTGGAGACCTGGCGGGGGCGGATCGTCCGGAGTTGGCTGAAGGTTCGCTCGATCGGCGGCGGGATGCGGCCGACGGGCGCCGAGCGGCGCCGGCTGGACCGCGCCCGCGGGGCCGTCGAGCGGCTGACGGCGCTGGCGGCGGCCGTCGCGCCGAGGATCAGCGTGATCGACGGCTTCGGCGGCATGCAGGGCCAGGGGCCGCGACTGGGGACGCCGCTGAAGCTCGGGACGGTGATCGCCGGGACCGATCCGGTGGCCGTCGACGCGGTGGCCGCGGCGATCATGGGCTTCGACCCGCTCGACGTCGCGTACCTCCGCCGGGCGCAGGCCGCGGGGCTGGGCGTCGCCGACCTGGCCGGAATCACGATCCTGGGCGAGCCCTGGTCCCAGGTCCGCCGCCGCTGCCGTCGCCACGGCGCGGATCGGCTCCTCCGCCTGGTCTCGGCCGGGACCGATCCGGACCAGGCCCGCCCGCCGCACTTCCCCCGCCGCCGCTCGCGGCGGTCGCGGGTTTGAGAGTCAGTCCTGCTATTTTTCCGAATATCTCGATGACGACATCCCTTCTCCCCTTGTGGGAGAAGGTGGCCGAAGGCCGGATGAGGGGTGTCCCCTGGGCTTTTGGTCGCGTCACCCCTCATCCGCCCCTTGGAACGATGCCGAAATAACTTGTCGAATCCATGTGACGAAGATAGGGAACCACGGAGTCACCGAGGACACGGAGAGGAGGGACGAGGAGCGATCCGGCCGTCTTCAACCATTGGAATTACTAATCCATTGAATTTCAATTCTCAATTTACTCTCCGTGTCCTCGGTGACTCTGTGGTTCCATTCCGGGAATTTGTTTCGGCATCGTTCCTCGGGGCACCTTCTCCCACAAGGGGAGAAGGGGGGCGTTTGCTTACCCAAGATGGTTTTCGACGAGGCGATTCCTTCCCAAGAGCCGCGGCCGTCGCCGCGGATCCGACATGCGCATTGGTTTTGATGGCACATGTTTATCCAACCGCCGCGGCTTCGGCCGGTTCGCGCGGCGGCTGCTTTCGGCGTTCGCGCCCCTGGCCGCTGCCCGCGGGCACGAGACGGTCGTCTCGATCGACGCCCCGTCCGCGGCGGGCGTCGAGCTTCCCGACGCGGCGACGCCGCTGGTCGTCGCCCAGCGCCGCGCCCCCGGCGCGGCGGCGTCCGCGGGCGGCCGTCGCGGGATCCCGGACATGCTGGCGATGGGCCGCGCCGTGGCGCGCGCCCGACTCGACGTGATGTACTTCCCCGCCACCTACAGCTTCCATCCGGTCTGGAACGTCCCTCGGGTCGTGGTCACGATGCACGACACGTTGACCATGGAGCACCCGGAGCTGGTCTTCCCGTCGTGGAGGGGTCGGCTGGCGTGGTCGCTGAAGGAGGCCGTCGCGATCCGCTCGGCCGACCGGATCGTCACCGTCTCGGAGACGTCCAGGCGTTATCTTATGAGTCGGCTCCGATGCGGCGGGGATCGGTTCCGGATCGTCTCCGAGGCCGCCGATCCGGTCTTCGGGCCGATCGCCGACCAGGCGGCGGCGACGGCCGCGCTGAAGCGACGCGGCGTGCCGGCCGACGCGCGGTACGTCCTGTACGTCGGCGGCCTGAGCCCGCACAAGAACCTGCCCAGGCTGGTGGAGGCGTTCGCGCTCGCCGCCGCGCCCGACGACCTGTTGGTGCTCGTCGGCGACTTCCACGACGTCTTCCACACCCACGTCCCGGAGATCCGGGCGACGATCGCCAAGGTCGGACTGGGGGACCGGGTCGTCCTGACGGGGTTCGTCCCCGACGAGGACCTGGCGGCGCTTTACGGCCGCGCGTACGCGCTGGCGTTTCCGTCGCTGCTGGAGGGGTTCGGCCTGCCGGCGGTGGAGGCGATGGCGTGCGGCTGCCCGGTCGTCGCCAGCCGGGCCGGGTCGCTGCCGGAGGTCGTGGGCGACGCGGGGATCTTCTTCGACCCGCTGGACGTCGCCGACGTCGCCCGCGGGTTGCGCGCACTCATGGAGAATCCCGCCCGTCGGGACGAACTGGCCGTCGCGGCGACGCGCCGGGCCGCGACGTTCGAATGGAGCCGATCCGCCGAGGCGCTGCTGGCGTGCGTCGAGGAGTTCGACGCCACGTCAAGACGACCGCCGCGACCGTCGGGAATCGGGCTTGAACGAAGCCGGCTAAGTCCCGCATCGTGGGATCAGGCGTAAGAATCCCGGTCGCCGGGTCGACGTCGCCCTACGATCGCGTTAAGAAGGAACCACCGGAGCCCGCCCTTGTTGCCCACCCTGCTGTTCTACGCGGCGTTCGCGATCGGCGAGGCGGTCTTGATCGCCTTCGCGGTCAACGTGGCCCACGGCTACCCGTGGAGCGTCCGATGGACCGAGAGGGCGACGCTCGTCATCCTCGCCGTCCTGGGGATCGGCTCGGCCGAGTTGACCCGGCGGCACTGGATGGCGCCGGCGTCGGAATGGCCGCCGGCGCTTCTGGCCCTGGCGATCGTCTGCTGCGTCGCGTCGCTGGTCGTCCTGCCGCTGGCGACGCTCGCCAGGGCGCGGCGCGTCCGGTCGGCCCTCGGCTTCGAGGGCGAGCGCCGGGGTCCGCTGCTTCAGGGGCCCGCCGAGGCGTTCATCGGCGAGGGGCCCAACGCCTGGATGCTCCGGCTGCCGGGGAACACGTCGCTGAACCTGGAGTCGCGCGACTGGATCGTCCCCATGGCCGGCTTGCCGGAGGAGATGGACGGATTGTCCATCCTCCATCTGACGGACTTGCACTTCTCGCGGGCCTACGACCGACGCTACTTCGAGGCCGTCTTCGCCGCGGCGGCCGACCCGCCGGCCGACCTGGTCTGCGTCACGGGCGACCTGATCGACGACCCGGCGTGCATCGAGTGGATCGAGCCGTTGCTGTCGAGCCTGCCGGCGACGTCGGGACGGTTCGCGATCCTGGGGAACCACGACCAGCACCACGACGTCGACGCGATCGCCGCCGCCGTCGCCGCCGCGGATTGCCGGGTGCTCGACGGCCACGTCGCGACGATCGACGTCCACGGCCGCCGGCTGGCGATCGGCGGGACGTGCGCCCCCTGGGGCCCCGGAATCCCCGACGACGCGATCCCCCCGGCCGACTTCGCGCTGCTTTTGAGCCACACGCCGGACCTGATTTACAAGTCGGCTCGACAGGGGTGGGACTTCGTCCTCGCCGGCCACAACCACGCCGGCCAGGTTCGGCTGCCGATCCTGGGCCCGGCCTTGATGCCGAGCGTCTACAGCCGACGCTTCGAGCAGGGCTTCTTCCGCGTGTCGCCGTCCTTGATGTACGTCGGCCAAGGGATCGGCTGCAAGCACCCGATCCGATACGGATGCCATCCGGAGATCGCTCGGTTCACCTTGAGGCGCGCCCCGACCGTCGCCGCGGCCGACCGAACCGCCCGCGAGGGCGCGACCGTCGGGGCCTGAGCGACGCGATCCTCACCGGATCGTCGCCTCGATGGCGTCGACGAGGGCGGCGGAATCGCGCCGCGCCGCCTGGTAGGCCAACGTCGCATCGACGGCCGCGAGGACGCGGGCCGTTTCGGCGACGATCGGGTCGGCCAATCCCGCGGCGACCAGCCAGGCCGTCGCCTCGCGCCAGGACCAGGACGGCCCGTCGAGGGAGATCGGCGGCGGGAAGCCGCCCGGACCTCGATCCCCCCTGACGAGTTGATGGACGTACTGCCGCGACTTGCCCAGCCGCTCCGCCATCTCCGCCTGCCCGACCGCGTCCGACTCCCCGATCCGCTCGACCTCGTACCCCGCCCGACGGACGTCGGCGATCGCCGAGCGCACCGCCCGCTCGACCGTCTCCGCTTGGCGACCGAACGTGATGGAGATCCGGCCGTCTCGATAGAGGACGCCGCCGTCGTCGCATCCCGCCTCGTAGAGCCGGTCGGCCATCTCGGGCGTAAGATCGTCCCAACGGCCTTCAAGGACGAGCGTGAATTCCGCCTCGACCATGATCGCCCCCTTCAATTTACAGCATGATCACATTGATCGACCGCCCGCCGGATCACTTTCGCGAGCACCCACGGGTTTCTCGGCGTGGACCAGATCGGGACTCGACAACCGTCCCGGCTCGTCTCGGGGCAATACAGAAACCTCCAGGCGTGGCTACCGCCGAGATGAAGCGTCCAGCCCCTCGACAGGGCGTACTCGATCGCCGCCTGGATGTCCTTGTCCTTGTGACGACCTTTGAGAGTCATCCCAATCGTCCCCGCGGAATCGGTCGGCCCAGGCCAGCGTCCGAATCGTAGCTCGCCGCATGACGAACGTCAAGCAGCGCGTGCGGCGTCATTTCGACGGCTTGAGGTGGTGGTCGAACCAGTCGGCGAAGAGTTTCAGGTCCGGTTCGAGCGTCGGCAGGCCGTGGCCCATGCCGGGTCGGACGATGAGCGAGTTCTCGACGCCCGCGGCGTCGAGCTTCGCGGCGAAGGTCTGGGATTGCTGAAGCGGGACGAGTTCGTCGGCGTCGCCGTGGATGATGAAGGTGGGAGGGTCGTCGGGGGAGACGTGGGTGATCGGGGAGACGGCGCGGGCCTTCTCGCGGAGGCGGGCCTCGTCGGTGATCGGTTCCCAGAGCATCGTCGCGGGGTCGAGTTCGCGGTAGTCGAACGCGGCGCGGAACGGCGGCAGGTGGTCGGTCTTGTGGATCCGCTCCAGGCCGGGGCCTCCCCAGTTCAAAAGGTCGGTGGGGGGGAAGAAGCAGGCGACGGCCTTCACGCGACTGGATTCGCGGTCGATCGGGTCCGCGGCCGAGGGGTCGCCGGGGCCGCCGGCGGTCCCGAGCATCAGCGAGAGGTGGCCGCCGGCCGAGCCGCCGTAAACCCCCAGCCGATCGGGGTCCACGCCGTACTCCTTGGCGTGGGCGTGGACGAACCGCGAGGCGCGGTTGACGTCGGCGACGATCTCGTCGACCTGGAACCGCGGCTGGCAGGCGTGGACGACCCCGAAGACCGTGTAGCCGCGGTCGACGAACGGTTTGAAGATCGGCGGCTGGATCATCCCCGGCGAGGAGACGAAGCCGCCGCTGGCCATGAACAGCAACCCCAGGCCGTTGCCGCCGGTCTTGGGCCGGATCACGTCCATCGTCAGGGCCGCGCCGTACTTGCGGCCGTAGACGACGTCGCGGACGTGGTCGAAGCCGGGCTCGTCGCCGCGGGAGGGGGCTAGCCAGACCAGGGAAAGGGCGAGGGCGAGGGCGGTTCGTCGCATGGTCGCGAGGGTCTCCGCGAGAGAGGACGCCGAGCGGGGCGCGTCTTGATCATTCCGAGCATTTCGACGCTGGCGGCGGGGCCGCGACGACGTTACGATTCAAGGCGTGCATCCGAAGTTAGGCGCATGTTTCGGGAACGCTTTCCAGGGGGTGTCGCCATGGCCGTGGAATCCGCGGCGCTCATCAAGGTTTTGAACAAGACCTGCCTGAACGCCCTCCAGGGCGCGGCCGGGCTCGCCCTGACGCGCACGAACCCCAGCATCGAGGTCGAGCACTGGCTGGTCAAGCTGGTGGAGACGCCGGACTCGGACGTTTCGCGGATCTTCCGCCAGTTCGAGGTCGATCCGGCGGTCGTGCTTCGCGACCTGACCAGGACGCTCGACGGCTTCCGCCGCGGGGTGCAGCGGAACCCGGAAATCTCGCTGTCGATCATCAAGCTGGTCGAGTCGGCGTGGGTGGCGGCCTCGCTTCAGTTCCACGCCCCGGAGGTCCGCTCGGGAGTCCTGCTCCTGGCGCTTCTGGACCACGAGGAGATGGGGAGGCTGGCGCGCAACGCCTCGCGCGAGCTGGCCAGGATCAAGCCCGACCAGCTTCGACCGAGCCTCATGACGATCGTCGCCGGCTCGACCGAGGACGAGGGCCCCGCCGCGACGGCGCCGGCCGGGGCCGGGACGTCGGCGGCGTCGGCCGGGGCGGCGGCGGTGAGCAGGACGCCGGCCCTGGAGCAGTACACGGTGAACCTCACCGAACGGGCGAAAAAAGGGGAGATCGATCCGGTGCTGGGCCGCGAGGCCGAGGTCCGCCAGATGGTCGACATCCTGATCCGACGTCGCCAGAACAACCCGATCCTCACCGGCGAGGCGGGCGTCGGCAAGACGGCCGTCGTCGAGGGCCTGGCCCGCCGGATCGCCCTGGGGGACGTTCCGCCCGCGCTTCAAAACGTCACGATCCGCGCGCTGGACCTGGGGCTTTTACAGGCCGGCGCCAGCGTCAAGGGGGAGTTCGAGAACCGGCTCAAGTCGGTCATCGCCGAGGTCAAGGCGTCGCCGACGCCGATCGTCGTCTTCATCGACGAGGCCCATACGCTGATCGGCGCCGGCGGCTCGGCGGGGCAGGGGGACGCGGCCAACCTGCTGAAGCCCGCGCTGGCCCGCGGCGAGCTGCGGACCATCGCCGCGACCACCTGGGCGGAGTACAAGAAGTATTTCGAGAAGGACGCCGCGCTGGCCCGACGCTTCCAGGTCGTGAAGGTGGAGGAGCCGCGGGAGGACGTCGCCGTCCGGATGATGCGCGGGCTCACCGACATCCTGGAGAAACACCACGGCGTCCGGATCCTCGACGAGGCGGTCGAGGCGGCGGTGAAGCTCTCGCACCGCTACATCCCCGCGCGGCAACTGCCGGACAAGTCGGTCAGTTTGCTCGACACCGCCTGCGCCCGGGTGGCGATCGGCCAGAACGCCGTCCCGCCGGCCGTCGAGGACTGCCGCCGCGAGATCGAACACCTGGAGCTTGAGATCCAGATCCTCAAGCGCGAGATGGCCACCGGCGCGGCCCACGGCGAGGAGGTCGAGGCCCTCGGCGGCCGGCTCGCCGCGGCCCGGGAGCGACTCGCCGGCCTGGAAGCGCGCTGGGAGGACGAGAAGACGCGCGTCGCCGCGATCCGCGAGCTGGCCGGCAAGCTCGAGGAGCGCCACCGCGAGGAACAGGCCCAAAGCGCCGAGGACGGCGACGCCGCGCCCGAGCCCTCGGCCGAACTCGACGCGATGCGGGCCGATCTGAACGCCAGGACCGCGGAGCTGCGGGCGATCCAGGGGGAGGAGCCGCTGCTGCAAGCCCTGGTCGACGCGCAGACCGTCGGCGAGGTCGTCGCCGGCTGGACCGGCATCCCCGTCGGCCGGATGCTCGCCAACGAGATCCAGACGGTGCTGAACCTCCACGACCGCCTGGAACGACGGGTCATCGGCCAGTCGCACGCCCTGGAGGCGATCAGCCAGCGGATCCGCACCGCCCGCGCCAACCTCGTCGACCCCCGCCGGCCGATCGGCGTCTTCCTGCTGGTCGGCTCCAGCGGCGTCGGCAAGACCGAGACCGCGCTGGCGCTCGCCGAGGCGCTTTACGGCGGCGAGCGGAACCTGATCACGATCAACATGTCGGAATACCAGGAGGCGCACACGGTCTCCGGCCTGAAGGGCTCGCCGCCGGGCTACGTCGGCTACGGCGAGGGGGGCGTGCTCACCGAGGCCGTCCGCCGGAGGCCCTACAGCGTGGTCCTCCTGGACGAGGTGGAGAAGGCCCACCCCGACGTGCTGGAACTGTTCTTCCAGGTCTTCGACAAGGGGACGCTGGAGGACGGCGAGGGCCGCGAGATCGACTTCAAGAACACGATCATCCTCTTGACCTCCAACGTCGGCACCGACACCATCCTGGAACTCTGCCGCGACCCCGAGACCCAGCCGACCCCCGACGAGGTCGTCGAGGCCGTCCGCCCCGACCTGCTGGCCGCCACGACCGAGCGCGGACAGCCGATCTTCAAACAGGCGTTCCTGGGCCGGTTGATCGTCGCGCCGTACTACCCGATCTCCGACGAGGTCATGCGCCGGATCATCCGGCTGCAACTCGGCCGGATCGGCGACCGCGTCCGCGAGAACCACGGCGCGGGCTTCACCTACGACGACGCGGTCGTCGAATGCATCGCCGGCCGCTGCAAGGAGGTCATGACCGGGGCCCGCAACGTCGACCACATCCTGACCCGCTCGGTCCTGCCGGAGATCTCCGAGCGGGTCCTGGCCCACATGGCCGAGGCCCGTCCCGTCCGCCGCGTCCACGTCGCCGTCGAGGAGGACGGCGGCTTCGGGTTCGTCGTGGAGTGACCGGGCGCCGAGGAACGACGCCGCGCTTCTCCAGAGACCGCGGCGATCGTCGCCTTCTCCCCTTGAGGGAGAAGGTGGCCCGAAGGGCCGGATGAGGGGTCGACCGGCGTCGCGTTCCGGCATAAGCCATGGGTTGAAAACGGTTTCGAACCGACGGCCTCCGGTTCCGCCCACCCCTCATCCGGCCTTCGGCCACCTTCTCCCTCAAGGGGAGAAGGGCGCGCGTCGTCGCCATCCGTATCCGTCAAACGAGGCTCGCGAACGCGCCCTCGTCCTACCGCTCCTCGATGACGCGGATCAGGTAGCCGCCGATGGCGACGTGGTCGCCGGAGTCGTCGGATCGGACGATCCCGCGTTCGATCTTCAACTCGTCGAGGATCTGAAGGAAGGTGCCGTTGGTGCTTTTGAGGTCTTCCAGGAAGAACCTGTCTCCCTGGAGGAAGACGCGGGCGTGTTCGCCGCTGACCCATTCGTCGCCGGTGAGGGCCAGGTCGCAGCGGGCGCCTTCGCGGCCGATCCGGGTGCCCGGCTCGCCGAGCTTGGTGAGCGGAAACCGGATGTAAGGCTCGCCGTCGGGACCGATCAGGGCGAGGAAGCCCAGCGGTCTCAGCAAGCGGGACTGGAACACCTCCCCCTCGGCGGAGCGAAGCGGTTGGACCTCGCCCGGGTCGGGTTCGGGAGGGTGAAGGGCCAGGACGTGCCGGCCGACGCGGAACCGCGCGCCCGGGCGCAGCTCGGCGGGCCGATTGGGCTTCATCTTGACGTACACGCCGTTGAGGCTGGGGAGCGGCTTGATGTACAGCTCGCCCTCGTCGATCATCAGCCGAAGGTGGCGTTCCGCCAGATCGTCCGCGTTGGGGTTCCAATCCAGGAAGTCGGCCCGGCCGACGTCCAGGACGTCGCCCCGAACCGCCTTGAGATCGGACCAGCGCCTCCGGGCGGTATTGAAAAACTGGAGCGTCAGCGGCGGCGTCTTCAGGGAGGGGAAGACCTTGGAGATGGAGATCGTCTTGTTCCCCGGATCCTCCGCCGGCGGATACGAGGCGACGGGGTGGACCGGCGCGGACGCGGGCCCCGCCGTCACGAACGGCTGGGATTGGGGAGGCGGCGCGGCGGGCCGGGGGGGCGGCGCGGCGGGCGGCGGGGGAACCGATGCGTGGCCCCACTCCCAGTCGGCGACCGCCGGGACGGCCGGGCCCGGCGCGGGGGGAGCGGGGGCCGCCGCCGGCTCCCCCGACGACCATCCCGGATTGAGCGGTTCGAACGGCGGCCAGCCCGTGTTGAATTGTTCGGGCGTCGAGGCCGACGGCGGCGGGGGCGTCGCGGGCGGGGCCGGCGGCGGGGGCTCGGCGGACGGCGGGCGACGTCCGCCGAAGCCGCGCGCGGCGGGAGGGATCGTCTCGTAAGCGTCACCGGCCGGCTCGGGGCGCCAAGGCGGGCCGGAGAGTCGCGGCGGCGGCTCCGACGGCGGCGGCTCGCCGGGAACGGGGGTCCGATCCGCGCGGTCGGGCGCCTGGCGGCCCGACGGCCGCGGCCGCCGCCGGGGCGGCCCGAATAGAGTGCCGGATTCATCGTCGGGCGTGGCCATCTCGTCCCCCCCGGAATCGCTCCCCGCGGCCGTCGCGCGCGCCGGGACCAGTCCGATCCGCCGTCACGTCGTCTTCGATCTTAGTAATATCATACGGGTTTGGCGAGGCCCTCGGCGTCGGCTTCCGCTTTGAACGCGGACGCGGCCGGGCTATCATGGTGGCTTAAAGCTGGTTTCAGTCGGTTTGAAATCGTCGCGTCGGCGCGCCCGCCCCGCCGCGGACGTCCAGGGGGTCCCGGTCATGCCCGGCTACGCACAGGCGAATCGCCCGCTCAGGCTGACGACCCCCCTGGGGCCGGACAAGCTGTTCCTGCTGGGGCTCTCCGGTCGCGAGGCCCTTTCGCGGCTGTTCCGCTTCCGGCTCGACCTGATCGCCGAGCACGCCACCCAGGTCCCCTTCGACCAACTCCTGGGCAAGCCGGTGACCGCCCACGTCGAGTCCGGCGGCGACGACGTCCGCCACTTCAGCGGCGTCTGCGCCCGGATGGTCCAGGGAGGGCGGGACGAGACCTTCACCCACTACCACATGGAGGTCGTCCCGGAGGTCTGGTTCCTCACCCGACGGACGCAGAGCCGGATCTTCCAGCGGACGTCGACCCCCGACATCCTCAAGAAGGTCTTCCAGGGGCTCGCCGTGCAACAGCGGCTCCAGGGGAAGTACGACCCGCGCGAATACTGCGTGCAGTACCGCGAGACCGATTTCGACTTCGCCTCCAGGCTGATGGAGGAGGACGGGATCTACTACTACTTCGAGCACGACGAGGGGGGCGGCCGGATGGTCCTGGGCGATTCCCCCGCCGGGCACGGCCAGGTCCCCTTCGACCAACGGATCGAATACCAGGCGTTCGAGGGCCCCGCGACGGAGGAGCGGCGGATCGCGTCGCTGCGCAAGTCGCAGGAGTTGCGGTCGATGAAGGTGACGCTCCGCGACCACAACTTCGAGCTGCCGGGCAAGGACCTGGAGGCGGTCGAGCCGATCGCCGCCTCGGCGCGGGTCGGGAGCGTCGACCACAAGCTGAAGCTGGGGGACGCGGACCGCCTGGAGTTGTACGACTGGCCGGGAGGCTACGCCCGACGCTACGACGGGATCGGCCCGGGCCGCGACGAGAAGCCCGCCGACCTTAACAAGGTCTTCGCCGAGAACAAGCGGACGGCCGGCATCCGAATGCAGGAGGAGGCCGCCGCGGCGCTGGAGCTCGCCGGCGAGAGCCGCTGCCGGCAACTGACCGCCGGCCAGGTCTTCGAGCTGGCGAAGCACTTCAACGCCGACGGCAAGTACGTCCTGACGTCGGTCGAGCACGAGGCCCGGACCTCCAGCGACTACCGCTCCGGCGACTTCGGCGGCGCGACCTACCTGAACTCGTTCGCCTGCATCCCGGCCTCGGTGCCGTTCCGCCCCCGCCGCGTCACCCCCCGGCCGGTCGTCCCCGGCGCCCAGACCGCCGTGGTCGTGGGCCCCAAGGGGAAGGAGGTCTACACCGACAAGTACGGCCGCGTGAAGGTCCAGTTCCACTGGGACCGCGAGGGGAAGAACGACGAGAACAGCTCCTGCTGGGTCCGGGTGGTCCAGCCGACGGCCGGCCGCCATTGGGGCTCGTCGTTCTGGCCCCGGATCGGTCAGGAGGTGGTCGTCGATCACCTGGAGGGGGACGTCGACCGCCCGATCATCGTCGGCGCCGTCTACAACCCCGACCAGCCGCCGGCCTACCTCGGCGACGGCCCCGATTCCAAGCACAAGGACGAGAACCTCATCAGCGGTCTGAAGTCCAACACCAGCGAGGGGGGTTCGGGCTTCAACGAGCTGCGGTTCCTCGACGCCAAGGACAAGCAGCAGATCTTCCTCCACGCCGAGCGCGACTACGACGCGCGGGTCAAGAACGACGCGATGGAATGGATCCAGCGCGACCGTCACGTGATCGTCGGCAAGGAGGACGGGAAGTCCGAGGGGGGCGACCACAACGAGGAGATCTGGCGCGACCACAACGCCCACGTCCACCGCAACCGCGTCGAGCAGGTCGAACAGAACGTCCAACTCCTCGTCGGCGGCGACGTCGACGAGGACGTGGCCGGGACGCGGGCGGAGAAGATCGGCGGCGACCGGCACCTGAGCGTCGAGGGTCAGCGCCAGACCAAGGTCGGGACCAGCGACGTGACCGAGGCGGGCCAGGAGATCCACCTGAAGGCCGGCATGAAGATCGTCCTGGAGGCCGGCATGGAACTGACGATCAAGGCGGGGGGCGGGTTCGTGAAGCTGGACCCCTCGGGCGTGACGATCGAGGGGACGATGGTGAAGATCAACTGCGGCGGGGCCGCCGGCGCGGCCAAGTCGGCCAGCCCCAAGAGCCCCAAGAAGGCGGCGCCGAAGAAGCCCAAGGAAGCCGACGACGCGGTCAGCGGCGAGAAGTCCTGCTGAACGAGGGAGGATCCGACCATGCCTCAAGGCCCCGCCGCCCGCGTGGGCGACCCCGTGACCCACCCGCTGCCGCCGATGCTCGGCCCCGGGCCGGGAAGCCCCACCGTCCTGATCGGCGGGATGCCGGCGTGGCGGGGCATGCCCCTGGCCGCCGCCGCGGGCGTGACGGCGGCCAAGGCGACGTCCGACGCGGTCGTGAACACCGCCGTGGCCGCCACGACCGCCGCCGCCGGAACGCCGGGCCTCCCCGCGGCCAAGACCGCCGAGGCCCTGGCCGAAGCGACCGCCACCACGTCGATGACGTCGGCGATGACCGCCGGCGGCATGGGGGCCGACCAGCACATGTGCTCCACGCCGCTGAACCCGCCGGTTCCCGCGCCGCCGCATTCGATGGGGATGGTCACCACCGGCAGCATGACGGTCCTCATCAACAACCTCCCCGCCTGCCGCGCCGGCGACACCATCGTCGAGTGCCTGGGCCCCCCCAACGCCATCTCCATGGGCTGCCCGACGGTCTTCATCGGCGACTCCATGTACACGGGGCAGGGGGGTGCGATGGCCGCCGCGGCCAAGTCGGGCGCGCCGTTCTGCGAGATCTGCGAGCGGAAACGGCTGGGTCTCGCCTGAACCGACCACGACGGAGGGGACGCGCCCGATGGGCCGGACGCTGGTTTTGGAAGTCTGGACCGGACCCGACGCCGGGCTGGCCTTCGCGCTGCCCGCGGGCGTCCGCGCGGTCGTCGGCCGGATGCCGCCGTCGGACGTCGTGGTCCCCTCGGATCGGACGGTCTCGCGACGGCACTTCGCGCTTTTCCACGACGGCCGCGTCGCGCGGGTCGAGGATCTGGGGAGTTCGCACGGCACGACGGTCAACGGCCGGTTCGAGGACGACGCGACGGTCCTCGACGGCGACCTGATCGCCGCCGGCGGCACGACGTTCCGCGTCCGCCTGGCGGACGTCGCCCCTCCCCACGCGCGCCGCGTCGGGCCGGCCGCGGCCGAGCCCTCCGCGGCTCCCGCCGAGCCCTCCCCGGCGCCCGAGACCTTCGAGACCCCCGCGCCCGCGGCGACGATCCACGACCGCGTCCTGGAGGTCCTCCGCGCCGAGCCGTCGCCCCTCTACGCGGTCCTCGACGCGGCCCGCGACCCGATGGTCTATCTGCGGATCCACGAGTGCCCGGAGCGGAAGCAGTCGCTCTACGAGGACGCCGCGCCCGACCTGGCGTTCGTCGCCCCGTACCTGGTCGCGTTGCCCAGGTCGTCGCCGTTCCTGGAGCTGTTGGTCCGCGAGGGCTGGGGGAACTCCTGGGGCGTCTTCCTCACCAGCGATCGGCCGTTCGAAGAGGTCCGCGATCGCCTGCGGCGACTGCTGACGGTCGAACTGTCGGGAGGCAGGCGCGTCCTCTTCCGCTTCTACGATCCGCGGGTGCTCCGCGTGTTCCTGCCGACGTGCGACGCGAAGCAGGCGGCGGAGTTCTTCGAGGGGGTGGGTTCCTACGTCTGCGAGCGACGATCCGACCGGCTTCTACGTCTCGGATCGGGGCCGGACGGCGTCGAGGGCCGAGAGTCGCGCCTTGAATCGGGAGGGGAGGACCGGCCGTGATCGTCAACGACGCCCAGCTCGCGGCCCTGGAGGAGATCGATCCGGGGGCCTTCGAGGATTACATGGCGGTCCACCTCGTGGAATTCAGTCCGCCCCACGCCCAGGCGCTGGGCGAGCCGGGACTTCGCGCCCTGGTCCGGGAGGGCGTGGCGAAGGCCGCCCGCCACGGCTGGACCCGCCGCGGTCCCGTGAAGTTCCACATCGAGCTCATGCTCCTTTTGGGGTTCGAATTCGACGCCGATCCCCAGTACCCCGCCGTCGCCGCGATCCTCCAGGACCCCGCCGGCGGCGATCAGGTCGAGCGGGCCGACCGGATTCACGCCTGGGTGACGGACCTGATCGAGCGGGTCGCGGGGCCCGACGGCTCCCTCACCACCCGGAGCCTGCGGCGCGCCGTCGCCATGCCATTCGAGCCCGTCGCCGCGGACTCCGACGGCTTCGAGGCGACGATGATCGAGCGGATGCGCGCGATCCACCCGGAGAAGGTCGCGTTCGTCGGCGAGCCGGCGCTGAGGGCCCTGATCGCGCGGGCCGGCGAGGAGGCCGCGCGTTACGACGTCGCGACCGACGCCGGAGTCTGCCTGTTCGTCGGCCTGACGTTCGCGATGGGCCGCGGCGTCGCCCGGGACCCGAAATACCCCTGGGTCGCCGGCACTCTGACGAACCCCGCGATCGTCGACCGCGACCGCCGCGTCGAGCGGCTCCATTCCAAGGCCATGACGTACCTCGTCCACGTCCTGCGGAACCTCGAGAGGCGGTGATCCTCCATGTGTCTCAGCGGGTGCGGGAAACCGGCGAAGCCGAGCGACTGCGGAGGCGTCCTGCCGTGCTCCGACGACGCGGCCGGCCAGACCGTCTATTCGAAGAACCTGATCATCAAGGGCGACAAGGCGTTCCGCGCGAAGGCCCAGAAGGACCTGGACGACCTCAAGGCGACCAAGACCGGCAAGTCGATCCTCGACGCCATCGCCGCCGGGCGACACCCCGTCACGATCGAGGACCTGCCCAAGAAGCAGGCCCAGGATTACGGCGGGCTCTGCAAGCCGGACGACGACGCCGCGGCGCGAGACCCCAAGAAGGGCTCCCCCGCCACCGTGAGCTACAGCCCCGATTATTCCGGGGACCAGTACACCGACCAGAATGGCAACTCCGTCGACCACCCCGCGAAGGCCTACCTCGGCCACGAATTGATCCACGCCGTCCACGACTCCCAGGGGACCAACGCGGCCGACAAGCCCGACCCCAAGGAACCGGGGAGCAATCAGGAGGAGTCCAGGACCATCGGCATCAACGACCACGCCGGCGAGCCGATGTCCGAGAACAACCTGTTGAAGGAACTCGGCTACGACTACACGCGCGACAACCACGACATGTCCGCCCATAGCAACGCCAAGCCCGCGCCGGCGGGCGGAGGAAAACCCTGATGCTCCCGCACGTCGAGGCCCCGCCGAGCGTCGTCCTGGAGGCCCGCGCCGAGATCGCCGAAAACGAGCTTCGCATCCATTATCGGCTGAGGAACGAGGGGCCCGGGCCGATCTACGTCTGGGACCGGATCATCACCCACGACGACGAGGGCCCCAAGCACGACGACGAACTCGCCTACGTCTGCTGGCAAGCCCCCGCGACCGCGCGCGTGGCGAGGGCCCTGCTGCGGCTCCCCACCGAATTCCAGGTCGGGAAGAAGTCCGAGCCGTTCGTCCGCAAGGTGGAGGCCGATGGCGCGATCGAGGGGGACGTCGTCCTCCCCCTGCCGCTCCGCGAGTTCAACCCGTACTACCCCGACGCCACTCGGACGGAGGCCGTCGAGTGCGACGAGGTCCAACTCCTCATCGGCTGGATCGAGATCCGCGACGACATGAAGGCGCTCCCCCGGAAGGTCCGCGGGGAGCCGTTCACGGTCCTCGCCGGCTCCTGGTCGCCACCCCACCAGCGCCTCGCCCGGGCGACGCTGAAATGCCGGACGACCCTGCTCAAGAACCTGGACGGTTTCGACCGCCGCCCGCCGCTGGAATAAGCCGGCCTCACGCGACCAACACCCCCAGCGCCGCCAGCCGGCGCAGGCCGGCGTCGACCAACGCCGGGACGGCGCGGTCGAGTTCGGCGGGGGGGACGGGGCCGTCGTGGGTGGAGACGCTGAAGTCGCCGGCGACGATCCGGGCGCGCAAGGCTTCGTGCAACGCGGCGCGAGGGCGGGCGCCGTCGAGCAGGGGGAGGAGGAACAGGTCGAGATCCTCCGGCGCGACGGAACGGCCGGCGGCGTTGACGACCAGGCCGCCTCGCGCGGCTTGAAGCCGGGCGAGGGGGCTGGCGGTCGGCGCGTCGCCGGGGTCGGTCGCGATCCGGGGAGGGGCGACGCTCAGGGTGGTCAACTCGGTCGCGAAGCCGCGGAAGAGGGCTTCGCGGAGATGGGCGGCGGCCTCGGCCGGGTCGAACGGGGCGACGGGGCCGGCCTTCAGGCGGTCGAGGGCGAGCGCCAGCAACTCGTCGAACGGAATCATCCTCGGCCGCGCCAGGGCCAACTCCAGGAAGGCCGCTTTGAGGAGCGGGTGGTTCGTGGTCAGCGACGGGCCGCCGCCGGGGGTCCGGAACGGCGTTGGGTCCGGGGAGAGGACGTCCAGGTCGGGCGACTCCGGCATCACCGCGGTCCCGACGGCCATCCCGGCGACCGCCGCGGGCGACGGCCGCGGCGGGGGCCCGTCGGCCTCGCGTCTCAGGAACGTGCGGCGGAACGTCCGGTTGACCACGAAGTCGAGGTACTGCTCGCGGGCGATCGGGTCGTCGCCCCACTCGTCGATCCGCGCCCTCGCCTCCGGCGGGAGTTCTTCCCGAAGGCCGTCGGTCCTGGCCTCGGCGACGAAGCCCAGCCCCCTGGCCGCGGCGTCGGCCATGAACTGATGGAAATAGAACGGCGCGTTGGTCTCCTCCAGGTGCTCGTGGAAGAGGTAGGCGTCGTCGACCTCGTCCAGGAGCCTCCCCTCGCCGGCGAGGATCGCGGCGTAGGCGGCGCGGCGGTCAGGGAGGATCGCCGCCAGATCCTTGAGGAACGCCCGCGCCAGGCGGGGGGAGTCGCGGACGTCGGCCCCGCGGCGGAGGTGGAACGCCAGCAGGTCGCGCGCCAGCCCGCGCGCGTGCCAGCCGGGGAAGGTGTTGTAGCTGACGTAGGCCATCCCGCCGGGGGCGAGGTTCTCCGCGAAGATCGCCAGGATCTTCTCGCGAACCGCCGCCGGCACCCACGAGTAGACGCCGTGGCAGACGACGTAGTCGAAGCGTCCCCAGTCGGCGTCCACGTCGAGGATGCCGGCGGCGCGCAGCTCGACGTTGCCGAGCCCCAGTTCCGCGACCGTCGCGCGACCCTCGTCGATCTGCCGCGCCGACAGGTCGATCCCCAGGAAGGACGCCTCCGGGAACTTAAGCGCCATGGGGATCAGGTTCCCCCCCATCGCGCAGCCCAGTTCCAGCACCCGGCAGCGTTCCGGCCGGGCGACGGCGAGGCCGTGGAGCAGGCCGACCGTCGCCATGTGGTCGGGGTGGGTGTAGTGGAAGCTGTTGTCGGTGTAGGGGAGTTCGTCGTAGCTGGTCGTCGTCGCGGTCATGACGAGGTCTCCGCGGCCTTGGAGGGCCGGGACGAGCGGCGGCCCCACGGCGCCAGGAGCGCGACGGCCCAGCCCAGGACGAGCGCCCCCAGCCCGACCCACGCCAGCCATCCCAGCGGGCCCGAGACGCCGGGGCCCGTCGCGCGGAGGCGGGGGGCGACGAGCCAGATCCAGAGCGGCGCCGCCAGGCCGAGCGACGCCGCGGCCAGCGCCAAGGCGCCGCGGCGGCACGACCGTTCCGAGCGCTCGACCTCGGCGCCCCAGGTCGTCAGCGGGGCGTCGGCGACCATCTTGGATCTCGGCCCCTTGAGCAGGCCGGCGACGAACGCGCGGTCTTCCGGCGCGGGGCCGCACAACGCGACGTAGCAGCCGCGGACCATCACCGGCAGACCGCGGGCGTGGGTGGTGAACGCGGTCTCCAGGAACGTCCGCAGCGCCCGACGGTCGCGGCGGACGGCGGCGTTCAGCTCCACCAGCCGCGCGTTCCCCTCAAGCGCCGGATAGTCCTCGGCGAGCAGGCTCAGCGACCAGCTTTGCAGCCAGCGGGCGAACCATCGCAGGCCCTTTTCGGCCGCGGCGGGGTCGAACGGCGGCGACGCCGGGATGGAGAAGCCGCAGCGGTTGTTCCGCAACCCCGGCGGCATCCGCGCGGCGAACTCGCCGAAGCCGGAGCGACCGTCGCGCGGGCGGAAGACGGCGATCGTCGGGCAGCGGACCTTCAGCCCGGCCTGGATCGCCTGGAGGTCGTCGCGCAGGCCGCCGATCTCTTGCAGCGCCGCGGGCGCCGCCGCCTCCTCCAACGGGGTCAAGACCGCGATCCCCCGCAACGGAGGCGACTCCGGGTTCAGCCCGCGGATCCAGGCGAGGAGTCGTTCCAGCCGCGCCGCGCCGTCGCCGGGACGGCCCCACGACGACGCGCCGGCGCAGCTTAGGAACAGGCCGTCGGCGGTGGCGAAGGCGTGGACCGGCGCGTCGGCCGCGGCGGGGCCCGTGGCGAAGAGGCTCGTCCCGGAGGCATGCACCAGGTCGGCCGCCAACGCCTCGTCGCGGCACAGGAGCAAAAAGACCGGCTGCGCGCCGGCGTCGTAGCGGGCCTGGCTCAGCCTGGCGTCGATCTCGGAGAGGGCGGCGTCCAGGTCGGCCGCGGCCGGGTCGGCCTCTCCGGCCTCGGCCGGCGCGCGGGCGCCCCGGAACGTCGCCCCCAGATGGTAGCCCAGCCCCAGCACGGCCAGCCCCAGGAAGATCGCCCAGGGCTTCAGCCAGTCGAGGAACTCCGACGGCAGGCGCGGATCCAGATCCAGCGCCGCCACGTCGACCATGACGACCAGCGCGACCCAGGCGATCGCGACCATCCCAAGGACCCATCGGAACGGGTGCGTCGCGTACATGTACGCGAGCCCCGCGACGATCGCCGACAGGACGCCGAGGACCACCATCATGACGTGCGACTGCAGGAGCGTCTGGATCAAGGGGGGCCCCCGATTCAACTTCAACTTCAACCGGCCGAGTAGTAGTCGTGATGGACCGAAAGGAGGTAGGCCGCGAGCGTCGCCAGCATCGTCGCGGCGGCCATGACGCCGGCCCGCAACAGCAGCGACGGACCCCGCGGCGGGGTCAGCCCGCCGGCCTGGTCGTCGTCGTCGGGGAACGGCTTCGACTCGACCGCCGCGCCCGCCTCGGAGACGCGCGCGTAGGTCCGCTCCACCCAGTCGGTCAGGCGGTCCGGGTCGCGCGCCAGTTCGCCGCGGAAGCCCAGGGAGACGGCCAGGAGGTAGACCTCCAGGGCGTCGATCGAGCCGCGGGCCTCGGCGTCCTCGGCGTATTCGTAGAACCGCCACCCCCGGTCCCGACTGCCGAAGGTCAGCCACTCCAGGACGTGTTCCTCCGAGCCCCAGCGGACCGAGTGGCCCCAGTCCGAATCGGTCAGCAACTCGTCGATCCAGGCGACCAGCCCGTAGCGGGCGTCGTCGAACGACCGCGCGACGTCCGGGTCGACGCCGGCCCGCCGCGTCGCCTCCTCGATCCACGATTGGACCTGGCGCATCACGTCGTCGAGCGTCCGGGGCTCGCCCGCGGCCAGCCGCCGCCGCAGGTCCAGCATCGCGCCCAGGATCGGCGTCGCCACGTCCGCGAACCCGTCGGTCATCCCCGCCCCTCCGATCGTTTCGAGTCGGTCCGAGTCGTCACGGCTTGACCACGAAGACGGCGAACTGGAGGTTCACCGTCCGTCCGGTCGCCGGGTTGACGAACGCCAGCATCTGCGGGCTGAGGAACTTCCCCTTGTCGAGCTTGAACCGCAGCCCGAGCGTCCCGGTCCGGACGACGTCCCTCCACGCCTCGGGGTTGCGGACGATCTCGAAGTAGACCACGCCGCCGGGCAGTTGCGGGGGGACGTGCTTCAGCGGCTTCATCCCCAGGCCGGCGAACCCGCTCTTGAAGATCGACTCCACCTGCTCGCCGCCGCCGAGCTTGTAGTCGATCCCGCGGATCATGGCGTCGCACTCCTCGTCCATCATCTCGGTCGTCTCGACGCCGATGTAGAGCTTCGCCGACTCGAGCGTCCAGTCGGAGTCGAGCGCGACCTGGAACCGGGGGCCCTCCAGCTTGAAGTAGCGCTTGGAGAACGGCGCGCGGCCCAGCGCGCCGAGCAGGCGGCGGATCTCGGCGATGACGATCGCGAACGCCGGGCCCACGTCGTCGTGGTCGTAGCCCGGCGCCTTGATCGGTTTGCGGGTCTCGCCGAAGATCGCCAACTGACCCAGCAGCCGGCACAGCTCGACGTACATCGTCAACGGGTGCGGGCCGCGCGCGAAGAGGAACGACCGCCAGGCCGCCGACGCCGCGTTGAGCGTGGAGAGCCGCAGGATCCGTTCCGCGACGCCCAGCACCTGGCTGTCGAAGGCCAGCTTGCCGCCCACGAGTTGCGCCGACTCCTGGTCGACCCACGCCTCCACCTGGCGGAACAACGCCTGGACGTCCTCTTGCAGGGGTCGCCAGGCGTCCAGGCCGAGGATCGGCGGGACGTAGGCGCGCTCGATCCGGGGGGGGGCCTGGTCCCCCTCGGAGCGCTCGATCCGGGCGATCGGCAGGATCTCGAAGCCGGGGGAGAGTTGGTCCTCCAGGAGGATCCGCGCCTGGATGTTGCGGAACTCGATCTCCTCCTCGTCGCCGCCGGTGTTCTCGTCGGGCTGCTCCAGCGCGCCGACGAGGAACCGGGGGGAGTCCTCGGTCGCCTCGCGCTGGGCGTTGGGCCGCGCCGGATGCCAGGAGGGGACGGCCAGGTAGGCCGTCAGGCGGTCGCGGCGGGCCAGCGCCGGGCCCAGTTCCACCGGATCGATCGTCGCCTCGTCCGGCGCCGCGAGGGTGGTGCCGTCCTTGAACCGGGCCTGGCAGGAGGCGATCCGGAGCGTCCGGCCGGCCAGGGCGTCCTCGTCGATCTGGATCGAGCGCAGGCCCCAGTCGTGGGGCTGGAGCCAGTCCTCGGCCTCCTTGATCCGCTCGCGGACGTGGCGTTCCGCGGCCTGGAAGTGGTGGGGCTTGAGGAACATCCCCTCGAACCAATGCACGGGGCGCTTCGCCATCTCCCACCCTCCCCGAAGGCGACGGCCGCCGCCGCGCGCGCCGGCCCGTCGCCGAACGACTTTAGCATGCGATCCCGACGCCGATGAAGGGCGCCGTCCCGGAACCGCCCGATTCATCGTCAGTCGTCCGGTCGGAACGTCGCGTCGTCGGCGTCGCGGACGAACGCGCGGCGCTTCAGCCAGGCGGAGCGTCCCAGCCGCGCCGCGTCGGCGTCGCGGCCGATCCGGCAGGCGGGGACCTCCTCCCTCCGCAAGACGAGCTGGACGTCGAAGTCGAGTTCGCCGCGATCGTAGAACCGGGCCAGCGCCGACAGCCGGGCGGCGGCGGGACCGCCGGGGAGGAACTCGTGGAAGTCCCTCAGCGACAAGGGCCCGACCCGGATCCGATACTTCCCCTGGACGTCCCAAACCTTGCGGCCGGCGACGGCGTCGGCGCCCAGGCGGTTGAACGCCCCGCGCGTCCCCAGCCGGGTCTGTTCTTCCGGCCGCAGCCTCAGCCACCTTCCCACGAACGAGACCACGCGGGTCGGACGGTCGAGGTAGTCGCCCAGAAGCCGTTCGAGCATCACCGCCGAGCGGTGTTGCTGCGCCAGGATTCCGGCGTAGAAGGGAAGGGCCGCGTCGTCGACCGCCATCCGGCCGCGGAGCGAATCGGGGCCCAGGCCCAGCAGGTGAAACAGGGAGTCGGCCAGGGCGTCCTCGGCCGGGTCCGCGCCCGGGGCGCGGGCGCGTTCCCAGCCGCTGGCGGCGTCGTACTTCTCCCAGGCCCGGTAGAACAGGGAGACGATCCGGTGGTGGAACAGGTCGAGGAACTCGACCGCCGGCCCGCGCCGACGCGCCAGGGGGCCGACGAGTTCCTCGGTGTAGACCGTCGGCAAGACGCCCATCGCGCCGACCAGGCCGATGAACGTGGTGGTCAAGGTCGGCGGCGGGACGTCGGCGGCGGTCGCCGCGGTCTTCGAGCGGTCGGGAATCCCATCGATCCAGTCGACGGCGCTGGCGGGGAAGTCCAGGGCGACGCGCTGGGCGAACCGGACGGCCTCGCGGGAGTAGGGGCCGTCGCGACCCACCGCGGCGCGGTCGGGGGCGATCCGCTCCAGGACCCGGACGGCCTGGAAGAAGTCGAAGCGGAACGGCTCGTCGCGGAGGCGTTCGATCAGATCAGCATGCGGTCGCCGCTGCGGGCCGGCCATCGCCACGTCCCTCGCTTCTGTTTGGTGGTCGCCACCAGCCTGGTGAAGCCGTTGATCCCGACGTAGCCGCCCAGGAACCGCTCCAGGACCGCGGCCAGCAGGAACGCCCGCGCGCCGGGGAAGGCGTCGTCGTCGAGCAGGAGGCGGACCTCCAGGCCCAGCGACAGCGGCTTGCCCATCAGCCGGCGCCGCGCCTTGGCGACCCCCCCCTCGCCGTCGGGGAAGGCGACGCGGGCGGCGACCCGCTCGTGCGCGACGTCCAGGACCCCCTGGATCATCTTGGCGGTCGCGTCCTCGGCGCGGTCGTCGCCGCTGGGGAAGGCCGACAGCGCCAAAAGCTCCCGAAGCGCCGCCGCGCCCTCGCCGGGCCGATCCGACGGCGCGAGCGACAGATGGTTCAACGCCAACTGGGAGATCAGCCGCCACTGCGCCCGCCGTCCCGCGGGGGGGTGGAGCGACTCGGTGGGCTGCATGAGCATTCGCGCCCGGCCGGCCGCCGGGTCGGCCTCGGGCTCCAGATAGCCCAGGTCGCCGCCGAACGGCAGCCGCGCCGGCAGGTCGCGGTTGGTGCAGGTCAGGTAGGCCGTGACCTTCTCCACCGCCGGTCGCAACGGGTCGAACCGCGCGTCCACGAACGACAGCGACACCTCCGAGCCGCCGTCGGACGGCGAGGCGTCGCGGCGGGCCAGCCAGTAGGCCGCGTCGGCCGGCTCCCTCGGCCCGTGTCGAAGCGCGTAAAACGGCTGGAACTCGCGCGTCCCCTCCAGATACGACCCCGAACTGACCACCCGGTCGATCGAGAAGATCTCGAAGCCCGTCGGATGCTCGAAGCTCGGGACCAACGGGTATTCGGTTCGCAGATGGCTCAGCGCGATCGGCTCGGGGACCCACCGGAACAGGTTCACCGCCGGCGCGCATCCCAGGCGGAAGTCGGTCGGCCGCGCGACCACCTCGGAGCGGGGGGGGGAGTCGAGCCAGAACCAGAACTCGACCGAGTCCGGGGGGCCCTCGGCCGACGTCGGCAGGCGAAGGCCGTCGCCGTCGTCCAGGACCAGGTCGAAGAACTGGAACTTCTGGGGGAAGGCGAAGAACTCCTGAAGCAGCCGGTGGCCGGGGAACGTCCGCGGCGAGAGCGGGTAGAGCCCCTCGGACTCGTCGAACCCCACCGGCCTGACCGCCGACCGCGGCAGGACGCGGCGGGACGCCTCGGGACCCTCGGGCGTCCGCGCCTGGACCTCGATCAGCCGGTGGAAAAGGCATTCGTACAGGACCGAGGCGACCGGCTCGCCGCCGTCGAGGAAGAACCGCAACGACTTGAGGCCCTTGAGCGCCCGCCACCCCCCCGGCGCGCGGCATCGCAGCGTCAGCCGGAGCAGCGCGACCGCCCCCGGCGGCCGGCCGGCCTGGGTCACGCGGTCGGGCGACAGCGAGACCGCCTCGACGGCGATCGGCCAGAGCTCGACGGGGTAGGCCGTCCGGAACCGGCAGCGAACGCCGTCGATCTCGCCGACCGCCGTCAGCGACGCGCCGGCGGGGACCACGCGGGCCTCGACCGACTTGGCCGCCGCCGCGCCCCCCTCGAACTGGACGATCGTGGCCGACGGCAGCGGCCGCGAGGCGTGCGGGTAGGCGACCTCCAGCAGCGCGGCGGTGATCTCCGGAAAGCGGTCGTCGAGCTTCTTGCGGACCCGCGCCGTCAGAAGCGCGAACGCCTGCATCAGCCGCTCGACGTGGGGATCCTCGCACCGCCCCGCCGACAGCGCCAACAGGCCGGCCACCGCCGGCTGCGCGCGCGCGAACCGGTCCCCCATGTCGCGGAGGTAGGCCAGTTCGCGGCCGTAGTAGTCCAGCAGCTCGTCGGTCAGGTTCACGGGGGCGTCCTCGTCGAGGGCGGGTCGATCATCCGGCGCCCTCCACCACCGCCTTGCCGCCCAGGTCGAGCACGGTGTCGAACTCGACCGGCTGGTCGATCGGCTTGACCTGGATGACGGCCCGGACGCGGTAGTGGAGCTGCGTCGCCGAGCCGCCGCCGCGGTCGGCGTCGAGTTCGACCCGGACGTTCCGCAGCCGGGGCTCGAACCGCTCGATGACCTCCGCCAGGGTCCGCTTCAGGCGGTCGCGGTCGCGGGGGTCGCCCAGGCGGACGGCCGAGAGGTCGGGGAGCCCGTAGCCGGCCAGCGAGCCTTTCAACAACTCGTCGGAGTCCTCCGCCGTCGGCGCCGAGGGGCGGCGGGAGTTGAGCAACCATTCGACGTGCGTGAGCACCTCGCGGCGCAGCCGCTCCAATCGCGCGGCCCGGGACGTCTCCAGGTTCGCGGCGCGAACCGACTCGGGATCGGTCAGGCGGTCCCAGAGCGAGCAAGGGAAACGCGGGCCGGCGGCCTTGGCCATGGTCGAGCCTCCGCCGCGACGACCGCGGCGCGGCGACGCCGGCCGCGGCCGCCCCGCAGGGCGCCGCGGCGCGACGGCCGCCGGGCGCGCGGCCCGGTCGCGGTCAGACCTTCTTGTTCTGCTTGACGTTGTAACCGGCGTTGATCGCGCCGTCGAGCGTGCCGTCCTTCTTCTGGGGGCAGTAGTCCATCTTGATCTCGGCGAAGTTCAGGCTGACCGATTCCACGGGGACGCCGTCGTCGCCGGACGAACCCCCCGTCTGGTAGCTGGAGACCAGGACCTCCTTGAACTCGATCTTGAGGTACTCCTGCTGCTTCTCGCCGGCCCTGCGGCAGATCAGGGTGGCCTTGTCGTGGTGCTTGCCGGTGGCGCAGGCCTCCAGCAGCTTGGGCGTGGCCTTGTTCATCCGCATGGTGAAGTGGAAGTCCTGCATCGCGACCTTGCCGGCGCCGGCGCCGGCGCCGGTGGAGCCGCTGGCGGTGCCGGCGTTGCTCTCCGCCCAACTCCAGCTTAAGACGTCGATCTCGTTCTTGTGCTTGTCGTCCTGCGACTCGCCCTCGATCCCGTCGATCTTCAGGAAGTAGTCGACCGCCATCGTTGCCTCCTCGCCGCGTGTCGCGCCCCGGCGCGGGCGTGGTTTCGTGGTGCGGAAAAGATCCAGGTCACGTCGGCCCCCGCCGCCCCGTCCGAGGACGGGGAGGCGGGTTCACTCCCCACTCACTTCGCCGCCCCCGGCAGCTCGGAGACCAACCGCATGGAGACGGTCAGCTCGTCGAGTTGGTAGTGGGGTCGGAGGCGGGCGATCGCGCGGTAGCAGCCGGGCCGCCGGGGGTCGTCCTCGACGACGACCTCGGCGGCGAACAAGGGCCTCAGCCGCTTGGCGTTGTCGGTCGCCGTCTCGTCGGGCGTCACGTAGTTGGTGATCCACTCGTTGAGCCAGATCTCGCAGTCCTTGCGGCTCATGAACGAGCCGATCTTGTCGCGGGCGATGGCCTTGAGGTAGTGGGCGAACCGCGAGGTCATCAGGATGTACGGCAACTGCGTCGACAGCCGGGCGTTGGCCGTGGCCGCGTCGGTGTCGTACTCGAACGGCTTCTGGCACGACTGGGCGGAGAAGAACACCGCGTAATCGGTGTTCTTGTAGTGGGCCAGCCCCATGAAGCCCAGGCCGGCCAGCTCGTGCTCGCGACGGTCGCCGAAGCGGACCTCGGTCGGGCACTTGTTGGTGCTCTCCCCCTCGTCGGTGGTGAAGTTGTGCAGGGGGAGGTTGGCGACCGTGCCGCCGTTCTCGGCGCCGCGGATCCAGGCGCACCAGCCGTACTTGGCGAAGGCGTCGGTCATCCGCGCGCCCATCGCGTAAGCGGCGTTGCTCCAGAGGTACTTCGCGTGGTCGCGGCCGTCGACGTCCTCCTCGAAGTCGAACTCCTCGACCGGCTTGGAGTCGCGGCCGTAAGGCTCGCGAATCAGGACCCGGGGCAGGGTCAGCCCGACGTAGCGGGAGTCCTCGCTCTCGCGGAACGACTTCCACTTGTCGTACTCGCGGCCGCGGAAGATCTCCGCCAGGTCGCGGACCCGCGGCAACTCCTCGAAGCTCTCCCAGCCGAACATCGACGGCGCCGCCGCCGAGATGAACGGGGCGTGGGCCGCGGCCGACACCTGCGAGACCCGCCGCAGAAGCGCCAGGTCCTGGGGGTGCTTGCCGAACTCGAAGTCGCCGATCAGCGCCCCGTAGGGGGTGCCGCCGGGGGTGTCGTACTCGGCGGTGTAGACCTTCATGAACAGGCCGCTCTGATCGAACTCCTTGGCCCGCTCCATGTCGCGCAGCAACTCCTTCTTGGAGGCGTTGAGCACGCGGATCTGGAGCATCGTGCCGGTCTCGGACTCGTGCACCAGATAGTGCAGGCCCCGCCAGGAGCCCTCCAGCTTCTGAAAGTCCGCCTGGTGCATGATCTCGTTGAGCTGGGCGCTGAGCAACTCGTCGATCTCGGCGATCCGCTCGTTGATCATCTGCTCGGTGTCGGCGGAGACCTTGATCTCGCCGGCCATGACGTCGGCGACGAACTGGCCGACCATGTCCGAATGGTACTTGCGCAGCTCGGTCTCCCCCGCGCCCACTCGGTTGGCGTTGAGGATCTCGTCGAGCAGGGCGGCCTCGGGAGCGGCTTCCGCGGCGGCGGGGGCGGCCTCGGCGGCGGTCTGGAGTTCCTCGGCGTCGCTCATGGGCGGGCCTCCTCGGAGTCGGCGGTCTGGGAGCCCTCGCCCCGGCCGGTCTCGCGGCCCAGACGCTTCAACTGGTCGGAATCATGGACGATGCGTTGCAGGAGCGATTCCAGGCGGTCGTTGGTGACGACCTTCGACTTGAGCTCGGCGAGCTTCCGACGCGCCTCCAGGAGCTTGCGCAGCGGCTCGACCTGCTCGACCACCCGGGCCGGCTCGAAATCCTCGATGGAGTTGAACTTAAGCTCCACGCCCAGCTTGGTGCCGTCGTCCTCCAGCTTGTTGCCCACCTTCATGGCGAGACGGGGCTTGATCCCCTTCATCACCTTGTCGAAGTTGTCGCGGTTGATCTCCACGAACTTGCGCTTGTCGTCCTTGAGCTCCGGCGCCGGCGGGCCGTCGGGGTCGGGGTGGCCGCCCAAGTCGGCGAGCACCCCGAGGACGAACGGCAACTCCTTCTTGACCTGGGCGTCGCCGACCTCCACGTCGTAGGTGATCTGCACGCGGGGGGGCCGGACCCGGTCGAGTTTATGTTGCAGGCTTTCATCGCGCGGCATGGCGTGCGCCCTCGTTTCGAGTTCGGGATCGTTCGGTCCCGGCGCGGTCGTCGATCCGTTCCGCCGGCGGCCTCGTCGCGAGACTGGACTCGCTTCCAGGGACGAGTCGCCGGATCAGGCGCGGGTCGCGGCCGACGCGCGAGCCTAGCAAACATTCTGAAGCGAACGGCCGACGGACGCAACCAAAAAAACGTGCAACCGAAAATCGCCGCGTCGATTCCCGACCTCGCTTGAGAATGCGGCGAAGACGGCCGTTTGTGACGCCGTTTCCGGACGATCCGGCCGGTTTCGCGGACGCCGCCGCTCAAGTCGTCGCGCCGTCGAGACTTGGAGCGGCCGCCGCCGAATCGCGCGGCGGGAAAATGGGAAATCCGGGTCGACTTGGACGCCGCAACTTGTTCGGGGGAAATACGTCGGCTATCCTTGGGAGCGATCGGTCCCCAATCCGCAAAGCTCCATCGGCCGAGTCGACGGCCTCGACGGCCTGGAGGGCCGGCGACGTCCGCGACGCCCGGAATTCCTTTGAAATCGTTCCGAACCGGGCGCATGATACACGCAATCACGCTTCGAGGGTCGATCCCGCGCCATCGCCAAACGTCCGGCGCGGGGTCGGCCGGCGGTCGCTTTCAAATCCAAACGCCCTTCGCGGCGACTTCCGAGGTCGATTTCCCATGAACCGGCAGAAGTCCGCTCCCAGCCGTCGCAAGGCCCTCCCTCCCCGGCGCGTCGCGGCGCGGCCGACGATCGAAATCATGGAGGACCGCACGCTCCTGGCCACGCACACGGTGGGGGGCGCCGTGACGCTCGTCGACGCGATCAACGCGGCGAACCTGGACAACTCCGGGGCCGCGAACATCATCGATTTCGCTTCGGACGTCACGAGCGTCGCCGTGACGGCGGCCTTGCCGACGCTCGTCAAGCAGGTGGAGATCGCCGGCCGCGCGGGGGTGGTGATCGACGGCGGCGGCGGGTCGTTCGACGGCTTCCGGTTCGGCTCGACCGCGGCCTCCAGCAAGATCCACGACCTGACGATCCAGAACTTCGACGGCGCGGCGATCCTGGTCCAGGCCGGCTCGGTGACGGTGTCGGACAACACGCTGGGCGCCGCCACCAAGCCGATCGGCGTCGGCGTCCTGATCGACGGTTCCGGGGGGCCGGTCTCGGGCGTGGCCGTCTCCGGCAACACGATCGGCTTCGCGTCCGCGGGCGTGCGGATCACGGGGGCGGGGGCGACGGGCAACACGGTCTCCGCCAACTGGATCGGCGTCACCTCCGGCGGCGTGGCGATCGGCAACCCGATCGGCGTGGAGGTCGTCGGGACCGGCGCCAACACGATCGGCGGGGCGACCGCCGCCGCGGGCAACGTGATCGACGTCGCGTCCACGGCGGGCGTGCGCGTCGCCGGCGCGAGCGGCGTGGTCGTCTCCCACAACACGATCGGCCTGGCCGGCACGACCCCCGCGCGGAAGACGAACGTCGGCGTCTTGATCGACGGCGCGACGACGGCGGTCTCGGGCGTGGTCGTCTCCGCCAACACGATCGGCAGGACGAACACCGCGGTGACCGCGCGTGCCGTCGGCGACGACACCGTGTCGCAGCGGGTGAGGATCACCGGAAACTCCATCGGGACCAACGCCGGCGGCGCGGACCTGGGCAACGGCGTCGGCGTGTTGATCGACGGCTCGACCGGGGACTCGGCGTCGGTCGTCGTCGGCGGGACGGCCGCGGCCGACGCCAACGCGATCGGCCACAACGCGACCGCGGGCGTTCGGATCACGGGGGCGGGGGCGACGGGCAACACGGTCGCCGGCAACCGGATCGGCACCGACGGCTCCGGCGCGGACCAGGGCAACGGCTACGGCGTCCTGATCGAGAACGGCTCGGGAACGAACGTCGTCGGCGGCTCGACGGCCGGGGCGAACGTCATCGCGAACAACGGCGACGCCGGGGTCGGGATCCTGAGCGGCTCGAACAACCGGGTCCTGTACAACACCTACAAGGCGACCAACGGGACGTCGACGCCCGCGGGCGACGTCTTCCTGGCTCCGGGCGTCAACGGCGGCATCCAGCCGCTTCATATCACGACCGCCTTCAAGGACGGGAGCGACGCTCGGATCCAGTTCTCGGCCGCTCTGCAAAACAACGACGTCGTGCAGGTCTACACCCTGACCGCCGACGGCCGGACCTACGTCGACCAGCGGACGGTCAGCGGAACGCCCAAGGAGATCGCGATCCCGGCCTCGGAGCTGGCTTCGGCCGCGCGGGTCTTGGTGACGGTCACTCGGACCTCGGGGACCTCGGCGTTCTCCAACGTGGTCACGCTCGCGAGCCTGTCGGTCGACACGACGCAGTTCCACGAGGACGGCAAGACCTCGCTGTGGGAGGCGATCGACTTCGCCAACCTGGGAGTCGTCGCGGCGCCGAGGATCACCTTCGCCCTGGCCCCCGGCTCGATCATCGACGCGACCGGGCACCCCTTCACGACCATCATCAAGGCCGTCACGATCGACGGCGGCGCGTCGGCGCCGATCATCGACGGGGGCGGGGCGGCGGGCAACGGGTTGGCGTTCGGCGCCGGGTCCGGGGGCAGCCTGGTCACGGGCCTGACGTTCCAGAACTTCCTGGGCGCGGCGGTCAGCGTCAACACGACCGCGTCGGCGACCGTCCCCCTTACGAAAGTCTCGGGCGCGACCCTCAAGAACAACGGCGTCGGCGTGTTGCTGGTCGGCGGCGGCAACACGGCGACTGGGAACACTTACGTCGGCAACACCATCGGCATCAAGGTCCAGGGGACCGGCAACACGATCCAGGACGAGACGATCGGGGGCTCGATCAGCGCCGGCGTGGAGATCAACGGCGCGAACGCCAACAACAACATGGTGTACGGGAACGACATCGGTTGGGTGACGGCGGGCGGGGCGAAGACGTCGGGCGTCGGGGTGCGGATCGTCACGGGGAGCGGCAACAAGGTCGGCGGGCTTGGGGTCGGCGAGGGCAACACGATCTCCGGAAACGGCCAGCAAGGCGTGTTGATCCAGGGAGGGAACGCGAACTCGGTCCGAGGGAACACGTATCAAGCCAACGGCCCCGACGACGCCGACCCCGCGGCCTCCGCCGTCGTCGTCCTGCCGCAGGCCAACCAGTCGATCCAGCCGGCGAAGGTCGACGGTCTCCTGCTGATCGGACCGTCGACGATCTCCGCCCAGTTCGTCTTCAAGACTTACGCCGGGTTCGCCACCGGGAACCCGTTCCACATCGACATCTATCAACCGGACGCGAACGGCGTCCTGACGCGGCTGGACTACGCCGCGGGGTCGAGCGGCGACGAGACCCTCGTGGTGGGCACGAACACGTTCGACTGGGAGTTGGTCGGCTTCCGGGACGACGCGGCCGCGGTGCTCATGATCACGGACGACAAGGGCAACTCGACCGCGTTCTCCGTCCCGGCCATGCCGCTGCCGTCGTACGTCGTCACGACCACGCGGGATTACGTCCCGGGACCGGGCGTGGAGCCGATCTACGGCAGCCTCCGCTACGCCCTGTCGGTCCCGGACGTGAATCCGATCATATTCCGGATCGACGACCCCGCCACCGGCGGGCGCTGGATCATCAACCTCCTGAGTCCGCTGGACGTCGGCCGCCAGGTCGTCATCAACGGGTGGAACGCCGTCGAGGGGAGCACGCCGGAGACCTCCCCGGTGCCCCTGGTCTGGCTCGCGGGTGACGCGACGACCCGGGAGGGGCTGGTCTTCCAGGACGGCTCGGAGGACTCCACGGTCGACAACCTGGGGTTCGAGGGCTTCAGCGTCGCCGCGATCCACGTCTCGGTCGACGGGGTGAGCGTGGTCCACGGTCGGTTCAAGGGGACCCCCCTCGACAACGACGACCCGACCGCGGTCGCCGGCGTGGGCGTCCTGGTCGACGGCGGAACGGGAGCCACGATCGGCTCGCCGCGGCCGGTGCAGCCGCCGCCGCCGCAGCCGCCGGTGCCGGCGCCGCCCCCCAACCTGTTCATGAATCTTCTGGCCGCCGTGAAGATCACGGGCTCGGCGAGCGACGTGACCGTCGTCGGCAACGACATCGGGACCGACGGCGTCGCCACCTACGGGCTCGGCGACGGGGTCTGGATCGACGGGACCGCGCGCAACCACGTCAGGGAGAACCTGATCGGCAACGCGGCGGCCTTCGACAACGGCAACGACCCCCCGGCGCTCGGGGCCGGCGTGAGGATCGACGGCGCCGGCGCCACGGACAACCAGGTCGGGGGGAACAACGTCGGCGTCGTCGACACCGGCAACCTGAACCTCAAGCCCGGCAACGACATCGGCGTGTACGTCGGCGGCGGCGCGAGCGGCAACCACGTCGGGGCCTACGTCTACCCCGTCCAGGGCGTGAGCGTCTACGTCGATCCGAACGTGATCGGCAACAACGACGTCGGCGTCCAGATCGACTCGTCGGCGAACAACACGGTCGCCGGCAACTACGTCGGGACCGACGCGGGCAACCGCCCGCTGGGGAATGGCGCGGGGATCTTGATCACGGGCGCCGGGGCGACGGGCAACGACGTCGGCCAGCCCGACGCGACGCACCAAACGAACTGGAACGTGATCGGCTTCAGCGCGAGCGACGGCGTTCGGATCGAGGCCGGGGCCGGCGGCAACACGCTCCGCAACAACTACATCGGAACGACGATCCCCAGCGTGGACTATTACGGGACGACGATCCCCGGCGCGCCGATCCCCAACGCCACGGGCGTCCGGATCATCGGCGCGAGCCGCAACACGATCGGCCCCAACGCCGGCGTCTCGGGCGCGTCCTCCCCGCTCGTCGCCGGCGCGAACTACATCTCCGGAAACACCGACCAGGGGATCTTGGTCGGCGCGGGCGCCGTTTCCAACGTCATCGCGGGGAACCTGATCGGGAGCACGACCACGGCGGCCGGACAAAGCCTGTTCCCCGGCAACCGCGGCGCGGGCGTCCGGATCGAGGGGGGCGACGGCACGATCATCGGCGACTCCACCCCGGGCGACGCCTCGAAGCCCCCCGCGGCGCTCACCGCGGGGCTGGCCAACCTCATCCTGGGCAACCAGGTCGGCGTCTTGATCGCGGGCAACGACGTCGCGTCCCAGGGGACGTCCTTCGGCACGATCGTTCGGGGGAACCAGATCGCGCAGAACGTCCAGCACGGCGTCTGGATCACGGGCGATTTGAATCAGGACGGCCGGATCGCCTCGATCGTCGGCAACTACGTCGGGACCGACTGGACCGGCGCGTCCAGCCGAATCAACGGCGTCCCCTCGGGGAACGGCCTGGACGGCGTCCTCGTCACCGCGACCGGCGCGACCTCGGGGGCCCTGGGCTTCGTGGCCGCGGACGTCACCGGCAACCTGATCTCGGCCAACGGCCTGAGCGGGATCGAAGTCACGAACGACCCGAATGCGACCGTGGACGGTTACGCCCCGGTGGTGGTCCAGGGCAACGTCCTCGGCCTGAACCGCGGCGGCGACGCGATGGACGCGAGCGGCGCCGTGATGGGCAACGCCCTGGACGGAATCCGGCTGGCGCAGGTCTTCGGCGTCAAGGTCGGCGGCGCGGACCCGGCCAAGGAGCGGAACGTCATCTCCGGCAACCTCGGCCGCGGGGTCGAGATCAACGCGCGGCAGGCCGGGTCGGATCCGAGCGGCTACAACGAAATCGTCAACAACTACATCGGGACCACGCTGGACGGCGCGGCGATCGAGACCCTGGTCAACGGGAGGCTCGTCGGCACCGGCAACCTCTCCGACGGCGTGTTCATCCTCGGGAACGCCGATACGGAGATCCACGGCAACCTGATCGGCGGCAACCGGGCGGCCGGGATCCACGCGGCCATGCAGAGCCGGGAGAACGGCACCGTGCCGGTGTTCGTGGGGGCGCTGAACGTCCACGAGAACTTCATCGGCACGAGCAAGCCGAACGACTCCGGGAGCGGCGGGGGCGACCTTAACAACGGCTCCGACGGGATCTTCCTGGACAAGCTGCGGGCCGAGGGCGCCGACGCGACCAAGATCAGGATCGCGGCGAACTTCATCGGCGCGAATCGGGCCAACGGAATCAACGTGCTCGACTCGATCGCCGTCACGATCGTGGGCAACCTCGTCGGCGACGTCCGGCTCATCACGGCCCCGACGGGCGCCGAGCCGTCCAACGGGAACTCCGGCAACGGGATCTCGCTGACCGGTTCGTCGAAGGTGACGATCGGCGGGACGGCCGACGCCGACCGCAACTGGATCTCCGGCAACCGCGGCAACGGCGTGGTGATCACCGGCGACGGCGAGTCGCAGGGAAACCGGTTCCTCGGCAACTACGTCGGCACCGACGCGACGGGCGCGGTCGCCGTCCCCAACTTCAACAGCGGCGTGCTGATCAACGGGTCCAGCGGGAACTTCGTCGGCGCGGACCACGCCGTCGGCGGCGCGCTCGGCGGCGGCAACGTGATCTCCGGCAACCGCCTCTACGGGGTCGTGATCTCCGGAGGGGGCGTCGGGGCCGGCGAGAACGTGATCGCGGGCAACCGGATCGGGACCGACGTCGGCGGCTCCCGGGCCCTGGCCAACTCCGCCGACGGCGTGTTCATCCTCGACAACGCCGGAACGAAGACGACGGCCGGCAACCTGGTCCTGCGCAACGTCATCTCCGGCAACGCCGGTCAGGGGGCGCGGATCTTCGGGGCGGCGGCGGCGGGCAACGTGGTCGCCGGCAACTACGTCGGCGTGGGACTCGACGGCGCGACGCCGATCGCCAACCGGGGCGCCGGGGTCCTCGTCGACAACGCCGGCGCCAACACGATCGGCGGCGCGAGCGCGTGGGACCGCAACGTCGTCTCCGGCAACGCCCAGTCGGGGATCCAGGTCTCCTCCACCCTCCAGACGCGCTCGGAGACGACGATCCTCGGCAACTACGTCGGCACCGACGCCGGCGGGACGCGGCCCGTCGCCAACGGGGCCAACGGCGTGTTCATCTTCGGGGCGTCGGACGTTTTGGCGATGGGGAACGTGATCTCCGGCAACGCGGCCGACGGCGTGCAGATCTTCAGCCCGTCGAGCGGGGCGCTGGCGAACCGCAACCGAATCTACGCCAACAGGATCGGCACCGACGCCTCGGCGATGAACGCCGTGGGGAATCAGGGCAACGGCGTCACGATCATCAACGGCTTCGGCAACATGGTCGGCCTCGGCGACGACCCCGACTTCCTGATCCACGGCGCCCCCGACGCCTGGCGGAACGTCATCTCCGGCAACGCCAACGGAGTGGTCGTCGTCGTCCAGGCCGATTACGTCGGCAAGGAGGGGCAGTTCGCGACCGCGGGCCCGAACCACGTCTCCGGCAACGTCATCGGCCTGGACGGGGGCGGGACGGCGAACCTGGGCAACCGGTACGCCGGCGTGTTCCTGAACAACGCCGACGGGACCGTGGTGGGCTACGCCGACGGCTTCACCGACGCGGGCGCCCGCTCCCGGGTGCTTGGCGGGACCATGGCCCCCGCCGCCGGCTGGGCCAGCAACGTGATCTCCGCCAACGGCCTGGTCGACGTCCAGGTCACCGGCACGACCACCGGCGCGCGGATCCGCGGCAACTACCTCGGCACGGACGTCCTGGGCCGCACTCGCGACGCCCAGGGCGTCGGCCTGGACCTGGCCAGCTCCATGGCCGCGATCCTGATCGACGCCCAGGCCCGAAACAACTGGATCGGCGGCGCGGGCTCGGACGAGACGATCCACGTCGAGGGGACCGGGAACCTCGTCACCCAAAGCAGCCGGGCGTCCACCGCCGGCGCCGCGATCGTCGGCGTCCTGATCAATTCGATCGACGCCACGGGCAACCGGATCCAGGCCAGCCTCATCGGCCTGGACGCCCAGGGGGGGAGCGGCTCGAACCAGGTCGGCGTGCTGCTGGCCAACGCCCGGTACGCGACCGTCGGCGGCTTCGGCGACGCCCGCAACGTCATCGCCGGCAACGCCGTCGCGGGGGTCGAGATCAACGGCCCGCTGGCCACCGGCAACGCCCTGTACAACAACTACGTCGGCGTCCGCGGCGACGGCTCGACCCGCCCCGCGCCCCGCGACCCCTCCGGCGCGGGGGGTTACGACCCCTCGCAGGAAAGCGGCGTGCTGATCAACCAGGCGTCGGCCAACTACGTCGGCTCCCTCACGCCGGGCCTGGGCAACCTGATCTCCGGCAACGGCAACGGCGTCAACGTCGCCTCGCCCCAGGCCGGCCAGCCGGCCGCCTCCGCCAACTACGTCATGGGCAACACGATCGGCACCGACGCCTCGGGGATGAACGCCCTGCCCAACTTCCGCTCCGGCGTCTTCATCACCGCCGCGCCCAACACCCAGATCCTCGGCAACCTGATCTCGGCCAACGGGATCGCGGGCATCCAGATCTTCGGCGGTCAAACCCAGCGCGGCGGCCAGGGGACCGCCGCGGGGCTGGGGGTCACGATCGCCGGCAACACGATCGGCCTGAACCGCGCGGGCCAGATCGACTTCTCCCCGTTCGACGGCAGGAGCCGGATCCACCCCGACTCGGACTTCCCGAGCGTCGCCTTGCCCAACGACCAGATCACCATTCAACTCGGCGCCCAGCAACACGGCGTGGTGGTCATCGGCTCGTCGAGCAACCGGATCGGCCTGCCGGGCCTGGGGAACGTCATCTCCGGCAACACGCTGACGGGCGTCTACATCTCGAAGCTGGACGACAAGCTCCAAAGCTACGCGACGCCCGCGGGCAACGTGGTGCAGTCCAACGACCTCCGGACCAACGGCATCTACGGCGTCTTCCGCTACGACGCCCCCAACGGCAACCCGACCATCGCCAACGACTTCACCGGCACGCCGATTCCCATCGGCGACTTCCTCACCGGACAGAACCTCCAGGCCTCCGGGGCCAACCAGGCCCAGTCGATCCTGTTGGGGACCGTTCCGACGACCCCGAACCGCCCCGGCCGCCGGCCTCGGCCGACGACCGTCCAGCGCCCCGGCGCGAGCCTCGCTCCCCGGACGACGCCGACGCCCGTCCGCCCGACGTCCCTCCAGCGCCTCGGGATGGCCCAGGCCGCCAGAACGCGGCTCCGCTGAACCGACGCCGACGTCCGGGGGTCGGCCGAAGTCGATCGAACGACCTCGGCCGGCCCCGCGTCGCTTGGGGTCAAAGACTGTCCCATAAGGGCGTCGCGGCCGGAATAACGGCCTTCCCCCCTCGCGGGGGCAGGTGGCCCGAAGGGCCGGATGAGGGGGGGTGGGCCGTCGGGGCCCACCGTCCGCCGGACGGGCCTCCGCGACTTCCAGCGGCCTTCTCGCGTGTCATCCCCCTCATCCGGCCGCTTCGCGGTCTGTCTTCCCCCGCGAGGGGGGAAGACCGTGGCGGTCGTCCTTTACCTACTTATGGGTGGGACCGACTCTCAGAGGACCGGCGGCGGAGTCGGGACCCGACCGAGGCGGCTGCGGCCGTAGAAGATGTTGAGGAACACCGCCAACTCGCCGGAGAACGGCCGGGGGCCGGTGACGGGGGTCACCAGGGCCGTCGTCAGCATCGCCGAGCGGCCGAACCGGAAGTTCAAGCCGTAAGTCAGGTCCACGATGTCGGCCATGGCGGCGGGATCGAACCGGTTCTTCCAGTCCCGGTGCGTGAGCGGATCGTTGACGTGGACCTCGAAGTTGGGCACGAAGGCCGACAGGAAGGCGTCGGGATCCTGGCTGCGGTAGAGGTAGTAGCCGATGCCGACGTCGTTGTAGATCAGGGTCACGTCGCGCTGGCTCGACGTGAACAGGAAGGAGCTGAACCCCTGGATGTAGAAGCGGTCGAAGTTGAGGATGTAGCCCAGGAACGGCTGGAACGAGGTGTTGTTCATGCCGAAGACGTAAGGGGCGCCGGCGAACCGACTCTGGGCGGTCGGCGGCGAGATCGCCAGACCCACGCTGGCGAGGCTGCCGGTTCGGACGTTCTGCTTGAGGATGTACTTGGCGAAGAGGTTCAGATTGCCGGTCCCGGTGTGGGTGGGGGTCTGAAAGCCTTGAACGATGGAGTCGGCCGTGAGGGTGTCGATCGGCATCCGCATCCCGAACGACCCGCGGCCCTGGTCGAAGGTCTTCTCGAACCCCAGCAAGTGCCGGTAAATCCTCATGTTCCGAATCGGCGAGCGATCGTACTGGTTCTGAGCCTGGGCCACGTCGTCGAAGAAGTTGAAGTTGTAATAGATGCGGTCCTGGGGCCGAGGCGACTGGTTCTCCGAGATCTTGAGCGTCCGGATGCTGGGGGCGAACAGTGACGCGCCTCGGACGCCGGGGAGCCCCGGCGGGCCGACCGTCGGCGGCCCCTGCATGGGGACGAAACGGGCGGTCGGCGCGAGGTCGCCGATCATGTTGGGCGGGAAGTTGGCCTCCGCCGACGTCGCCCCGCCGGGCCCGCCGTAGCCGGAGAGACCCGCGTTGGAGGCCAGGTCGCCGGCGGCAGCAGCCGCCGCCTCCATCCCCCCCGGAGCGCCGGCGCCGGCCCCTTCGCCGCCGGCGCCCGCGCCGTAGCCGGGCCCCGCGCCATAGCCGGCCCCCGCGCCGTAATCAGCGCCTTCACCGTAGCCAACCCCTTCGCCGTAGCCGGCTCCCGCGCCGCCGGCTCCCGCGCCGGCGGCCGCGCCCGCGCCACCGAGCTGTCCCGAGGCGGATTGTCCGGGGATCGTTCCGTAGGGCGTGTTCACGCCGGCGCCCCCCTTCGCCGGCGCCGCGGGGGTCGCGCCGTAGCCGGCCGTCTGGGGGGAGCCGATCGGAACCAAGGCCGTGGGCGCGATCGCCGGCGAGGCGCGCCCCACGACGGATCGACCGGAGATCGTCCCGTAGGGAGTGACGACGCCTTCCCCGTCCGCGTCCGCCGGCGGCGCCGCGGGGAAGGGGGTCGGCGGCAGGGCCTGGACGGCGTCGGCCGGGATGTAAGTCGTCGAGGCTTGATAGCCCCGAGGGAATTCGATCGGCGCGGTTCGGACCCCTTCCCCCTCCGCCTGGCCGAAACAGGGCGGCGCCGCCGCCAGGGGGCCCAGGAGCAACCCGACGGCCATCCAGGGTCGACTTGATCGCTTCATCGCTTCACTCCCCATCCTGGGCGAGACCGCTCCGTTCGAGAACCGACGATTCCACGCCCGATCCGGCGGCGCTCGACGGAGACGCCATCGACGGTCATGCCGCTTGTATCGATCGCAAGGGCCGTTCGAGTTTCGGGATTTTCCGGCTTTTCCGGGTTTTTCGTCCCAAAATCTGGAATGATGAATCGGATCGACGTCGCCCCGGGATCGTCACGAGAGCCGCGCGACGGACGTAAACCGTTCCGGCCGCGGCCACTACGCCGGGAGCGAACCGACCGCGGACGGCGCGACGGGAAGCAACGGATCGGAGCGAGGCCATGATCGACACGACCCGACGGGAAGACCGCCACCCTCCTCGCCGTTTCAAGACCCGCGCGAGACTTCGGCTGCTCGCGATCGCCCTGGCGACCGTCGCCGCCTGGCGGGCGCCGGCGCGCGGCCAACTCCTCGGCGAGGACTTCGTCGACCCGATCCTGACCATGAACGTCCAGGGACACACCGACCTCGTCCAGGTCCTGGCGTTCACGCCCGACGGGACCCGACTTTTGACCGGCGGTCGAGACAAGGTCGTCCACGTCTGGGAGATGGACCGGGGCCGGCCGTCACTGCTGGCCTCGATCCGGCCTCCCATGCGTCGGCGGGGCGGGCGCGTCTACGCCCTGGCGGTCTCGCCGCGGGCCGACGCGCTGGGGCGTCGACTGGTCGCGGTCGCGGGGCTCAGCGCCCTGGGGAGTCGCGGCGGCATCCTGATCTACCGGCTAGGCCGCGACGGCGCCGACCTGGGCGCCGAACTTCCCTCCGGCCGCGCGAGCGAGCCGGTCGCCAAACGCCGAGGCCACGCGGGGGCCGTCCTAGCCCTGGCCTTCGCCCCCGACGGCCTTCGGCTGGCCTCCTGCGGCGACGAATCCGACGGGACGATCCGAATCTGGGAACTCGGCGAACGGCCCCGGACGCTTCTGACCCTCCAGGGTCACGCCGGCCCGGTGAAGCGCGCGGCGTTCCTCGACGACGGGCGTCTGGTCAGCGTCGGCGGCGAGGGGGACGGCTCCATCCGTCTCTGGGACGCCCGAACCGGAGCGGCCCTCGCCGCGGCCGTCCCCGGCCCCGAACAATTGAAGCGGGACGCCGGCCGAGCGGTCAAGGTCGTCGCGATGGCCGTCGCGCCCGACGGCCGCTTCGTCGTCCTCGGCCGCGAGGACGGCCGGCTGGAACGCTACAACGCCGCCGATTTGACCGGCGGCGCGATCCTGAACCCGGAGAACGACCGACGCCGCTCGATCGAGGCCCTGGCCTATAGCCCCGACGGCAAGACCCTGGCCGTCAGCGTGCTTAAAAACGCCGCGAGCCGCGACGCCGTCGCCGCCAAGACCTGCGACGTCGAGCTGCGCTCGATGCCCGGCGGCGAGCCGATCGGCCTGGCGAGGACGGCCGACGGGTTGGTCATGGCCCTTGGCTTCAGCCCCGACGGCCGCTATCTGGCCATGGCCGGCGGCGACCGCCAGGAACTGGTGGTCCGCGACATGGCCGACCCGGCCCGCGACGACCCCGGCCTCCGCGCCGACGGCCCCGGCACGATGCTCTGGGACGTCGCCTTCGCCGACGCCCAACCGACCGTGGCGTTCCGTCGCGCGCCTCCGGGCGCGAACGCGCCTTCCCCCTGGGAGACGTTCGACCTCCGCGAGCGACGGCCGGGAGGACCGGCGGCCGAGGCCGGCTTGCGGCGCGCCGTGACGGAACTCGACGGCTGGCGCTTCCGCGCGCTGGACTTCGACCGCGTCGAGTTCGTCCCCGCCCAGGGGCCGCCGCTGACGATCACGATCCCGGCGACCGACGTCCGCTGGTCCAGCTTCACCTTCATCCCGGCCGACGCCAAGGCCGGCCATCCCGACCCCTGCGCCGCGGTCGGCACCGAGGACGGCGCCATCTGGGTCTACAACCTCCGCGACCGCTCCCGGACGCGGATCTTCCTCGGCCACGGCGGCGCGGTCCACGCGATGGCGCCGTCGGCCGACGGCCGCTGGCTGGCGTCGTGCTCCGCCGACATGACCGTCGCCTTGTGGAACCTGGCCGGTTGCCACGCCCGCCCGTCCCTGGGCGTGACTCTGGCCCCCGACCCCCAGGGCCGGATGGCCGTCCAGTCGGTCGCGCCGCGATCCGCCGCGTCTCGGCTCGGCTTGAAGCCCGGCGACCTGATCCTAAGCGCCGCCCGCCGCTCCGTCCCCGGCGCGATCGACCTGACGAAGCTGGAGGAACTCGCCGCGGCGATCCCACCCGATCTGAACGACCCGATCGCGCTTCGGATCGTCCGCCCCGGCGTCGTGGAGGGGCCGCCGCTGTCGACCTCCCGCGCCGACGTCCCGGCGCTTCGGCTCTTCGCGGCGCCGGATCGCGAATGGGTCGTCTGGATGCCGGAGGGGTTCTACGAGACGTCGATCGCCGGCGACCGCCGGTTGATCGGCTGGCACGTCAACCACGTCGACACGACTAACCCCGTCGATTTCCGCTCGCTCCCCTCGGACTTCTTCCCGATGTCGCGGTTCGAGGCGCAGCTCAGACGCCCCGCGGTCATCGACGCCCTCTTGAACACCGGCGACCCCCTGGCGGCCCTGGCGACCGTCCAGGGCCCGCCGATCGTCCGCAACCCGCCGGCCGTCCGACTGCTGGCCCCGACGCCCGCCGCCGCGGGCGGGGAGATCGTCGCGGCGGCCCCGGCGACGGACCTGCGGATCGAGGCGACGGCGGCGGCCGGCCGCCAGGTGCGGTCGCTCACGGTCCACAACGGCCCGCTACGGCTCCCCCCTCGGCTCGCCCAACCCCCCGCGACCGTCATCCAGGCGACCGAGACGATCCGCCTGGCCCCCGACGTCAACGTCGTGACCGTCGAGGCCGTCGACGACCAGGGCGTCCGCGGCATCCAGGACTTCACGATCCGACTGGTCGCCGCCGGGCCCCCGCCGCCGCTTCGCCGCGACCCTCGGCTGGTCGTCCGCGCCGTCGGCGTGGAGGATTTCGGCCGTCGCGACCCGGCCCCGATCGCCCACGCCCGCCGCGACGCCGAGGCCCTGGCCGCGTTCTTCCCCAGGCCCGACGGCCGCGCGCGGTTCTCCGAATCGTCGATCGACGCCAGGATCCTGACCGACCCCGACGCCCGGGAGATCGCCGCGGTCTTCGGTGAACTCGGCGACGACGTCCGCGACGGCCGGCTCAGGGCCGGCGACACGGTCGTCGTCGCGATCGAGTCGCGCCTGTTCAAGCCCGACGACCAGGGCGCGCTGGTGCTGGCCTCCTCCCGCCCCGGCGAGCCGGAGGCCGCCCCCGGCACCTCCGCGGCGGCGATCGCCGAGCAACTGGAGGAGGCGGCCTCGCAAGGGTGCCTCGTCCTGGCGCTGGTCGACGCGCTTCATCCCGGCGCGTCGCGCGCGACGGTCGCGGCGTTCCGGGAGTGGGTCCGCGACCTGGCCGATCGCCGCGGCGTCGTGGTGGCGGTCGCCTCCAAGCAGGAGCCGGGAGAACGGCTGGACGAGTACGGCGCCTTCGCGCGGGCCGTGATCGATTCGACGACCATCGCCGGCGGCTCGGCCGCCCGCGGCGACGCTCCGATGACGCTCGGCGACTTCCGCGCCGCCGTGATCCGCCGCGTCTCCGAACTGACCTCCCGCCGCCAGTTCGCCGACCTCTTCCCCCCGGAGACCTTCGCCGGCTGGCGGAAAATCCGCCTCTTCGACCCTCAACCCGTTCCCAGCGGCGACCTCGTTCGGAAGTGAGACGGGCCCGAAATGATTCAAAATATTCAAGGAACATGGTGATAAACATCCCTTCTCCCCTTGTGGGAGAAGGTGGCCGAAGGCCGGATGAGGGGGGCGTTTCCAGAGGCTTCCGGTCGCGCCCACCCCTCATCCGGCCCTTCGGGGCGCCTTCTCCCACGAGGGCGCTTTGTCGAAAACCATCACGGGCAAGCACACATAATCCCTTCTCCCCTTGTGGGAGAAGGTGGCCGAAGGCCGGATGAGGGGGGCGTTTCCAGAGGCTTCCGGTCGCGCCCACCCCTCATCCGGCCCTTCGGGCCACCTTCTCCCACAAGGGGAGAAGGAGGGACCCATGCGCGGCATTGATGGTTTTCGACAAAGCACCAGGAGAGGAGAAGGGACGTCCCATGGCCATGGCGCGTTCTTTTGATGAGACCTCATGGGACGGCTGGAGCGCCGTCGTCCGCTAAACGTCCTCGACGCCGCATTCCTCAGGGCACCTCGACGGGGCCGCGAAGCTCGAAGAGGGGGAAGGAGTCGGCTTCCTGGACGTCGTGGGCGACGGCCGCGGCGGCGGTCGCGCCGGGAGGGGCGGGGGCGCCGCGGAGGACCAGGTCGGGGAAGTTCTGGGCCAGGCTGGGGAGGGTGACGTCGGCGTACCGCCGCAGTTCGTCGGTCTCCACCCAACCGTCGTCGTCCAGGTCGGCGGTCGGGAAGGTCTTGAAGACGTCCAGGTCGGGGTCGGGGCCCATTCCCTCGCCCCCCATCCCGCGCAGCAGGGTGTAGGTCAAGAGGCCGTGTTTGAGCGGCCCGGCCTCGCCGGCGCGCTCGCCGCGGCGCGAGGCCAGGATGTACGACGCGCGGGCCTGGTAGGCGTCGGCCTCGGCCAGCCCCCGCGCGACCCGTCGCCGCCTTTGGCGCACCACGGGGTCGTCGAAGAGGGCCTCGGCCTGGCAGGCGTCGATAATCACCAGCCGGTTGAGCGCCTCGGCCATGGCGAGGTTGCGATGGATCACGCCGTAGGGGATCAGGGTGCGGTCGCGCAGGGGCCCGTCGCCGCGAGGGATCGGGAGCGGGGCGGATCGCGTCTCGGCGGCGGGTCCGCGCATGGCGACGACGTCCGGGCCCTCGGGGAGCCTCGCGGTGGGTAGAAGCAGGCAGAAGTAGCCGTCGCGGACATCGGTGTGGCCGGCGATGAAGACGACCACGCGGTCCTCCGGCCGACCTCGGACCCGTCGCCGGAGCGTCTCGAACGCCTCCCCCACGGAGCGCTGGGAGGCGTCGTCGTCAAGCAGCAGGATCGGCTCGGACTCCGCGGCGGCGGGGTCGTCCGGGGAGGCGCGGAGGAACTCGGCGATCGCGCGAGCGTCGGCGTCGGCGAAGCGGAGCGCCTGGCGGGCGTAGTTGCCGATCCCCAGCGCCAGGACGTGGGTGCGTCCCACGGTGCGGCCTTCGTAATGAAGGTCGAGCCGGTTGGAGCGCGCGTCGATCGCGCCGGGCTTGCCCGCCAGGGCGTACACCGCGTTGTCGCCGCCGACGAGCGTGACGGAGGCCCGGAACCCATCTCCCTCGCGGCGAAGCTCGCCGGGAATCGCGACGCCGTTTTGATAAAGGCGGACGTCCTCGACGTCGGGGTCGTCGAGCCGGACCTCTAGCTCCACGCGCCGTTTCTTGGGGTCGAAGGCGACGATCGGCTCCAACTCCACGCGCGCGGGCTTGCCGGCGGGGATCGCCGCTGCGGGGACGTCCTCGGCGCGCGCCAGGCGGTCGGCCAGGTCGAAGACGTGGCGTTGTTCGCGGAGTTGGTCGAGCCGCGCGACGAACTCGCCGTCGCCGATGTTCGGGTCGGGTCGCCAGGCGACCCGACGCTCGCCGGCGGGGGAGGCGTCGTAGAGCCCCTCGGGGGTGTAGACGACCCAATCCCCGCCGCTGGACGCGGCCGAGAAGACGCCGATGGCGGCGCGATCGGCGATCCGCCAGAGTCGGATCGCGGCGTCGTCTCCCGCGCTGGCGAGGACCTTGCCTGAAGGCCAGAACGTCAGGGCGTTGACGCGCTCGGAGTGGCCGGAGCCGTCGCCGAGGCGGATCGGCAAGCCGGGCCGCGCGACCTCGATCATGGCGATCCGGCGGTCGTCCCCGGCGGCGACGGCGAGCTTGCCGTCGGGCGAGAACGCGACCGCCCGCGCCTCGCCGGCGAATCGGGCCGTCGCCTCCACGGGCGCGTCCGCGCCGGCCTTCCAGAGCAGGAACCGACCGTCCCGGAGCCCCGCGACGTACTCGCCCGCGACGGTCGGCGAGGCCGCCGCCGCCGTCACGGGCGAGCGATCCGCGGGGTCGGCCGGCGCCAGGGTCCGCGACAGCTTCGGCTCGGCGCCGGAGACGTCCCAGACCTTCAACAGACCGTCGTCGGAGCCGGTGAGCAACTCGGCGCCGCCGGCGGCGAACGCCAGGGCGTCGATCCGGTCGTCGTGGCCGCGGATCGGCGCGCAGGCGAGGCGGCCGTCGGGCCTCCAGACGCAGGCGAGGGGGCCGTCGGGGCTGGACGCGGCGATCCGGCCGTCGGCCGCGACCGCCAGGCGGTGGAAGCCCCAGCCGGAGGGGCCCGAGCCGTCCTCGCGCTTCGGCCGCTCGAACTCCAACCCGCGGCGGGCCAGCGTCTCGCGGTCGTGGATCGCGATTCGGCCGTCGGCGTCGATCAGCGCGAGCGCGCCGTCGGCCAGGAACGCGCCGGCGGGCTGGAACCCCGAGCCGGGGACCCGGCGCGCGCCTCGGCCCTCGCCGAACTCCCAGACCAGCGCCACGCCGTCGTCGTCGACCTGCAAGAGCGCCCGTTCGTCGGGGGCGACGGCGACGTGCCGCGCCCGGCCGCGGCCCGCGGCCGCGACGGCCCTGGTCCGGCCGGCGGGAACCTCCCAGAGCCGGACCCCGCCCAGGCCGTCGCCGGCCGCCAGCGTCTCGCCGCCGGGGGCGAAGGCCAGGGAAAGCGCCGGGCCGGCGCCGTCGGTCTCGATCGGGATCGGCCTCGCCTCCCGCGCGTCGGCGGAGAGTTCCCAGACCCGCGGCGCGCCCTGGAAGCGGTCGCAAGCGGCCACCAGCCGCCCGTCCGCGGACGCCGTGACCCGGCCGACCTCGCGGTCCAGGGCCATCCCCGTCGGCTCGCCGCCCCCTTCCGGGAGCGCCCAGACGCGCGTCCCCGCCGCCGCCAAGAGCGCCAACGGCGACGGCTTGAGCCAGCGGGCGGGGGCGTCGAGCCGGGCGCGCTCGCGGGCCGCGCCGCCGGGGAGCGCGACCTCGACGATCGCGCCGTCCTCGCGGGCGAGCAGCGCGGTCGCGCCGTCGTCGGAGAGGGCCAGCGCCGAGGGCCGAGCCCCCTCGATCGGCAACGACGCGACGGTCTTGCCCTCGGCGTCGAACGCCGCGAGGCGGTCGGCCCCGGAGCGATCCGGCGCGATCAGCGCGAAGGCGGTCGGGCCCGGACGCGCGGCGACCGCCAGGAACCGCCCCTTCCCCTCCGACGCCGCGGCGAGCGGCCGCAGGCGACGGCCGGCGACCTCCCAGACCAGGCACGCCCCGCCGTCGTCCATCGAGACCAGCCGCCGCGGCGGCGGGGCGTCGCCGTCGGCCGCGGCGGTCGTCGCCAGGAAGGCCACGCTGTCGACGGGGCCGCGGTGTTCGTCGCGATCGGCCAGCACCGGCGCCTCGGTCGTCAGGTCGAACGCGAACACCTCGCCCTTGCCTCCCCCCGCGGCGATCAGCCGGCCGTCCTCGGAGCGGACCAGGGACCAGACCCCGTTGAACGCATAAGGGAGGACTCGGCCCAGGGTGGCGTCGGCGGCGCTCCAGATCCGCACGGTGGAGTCCATGCCGGCGGTGAACAGCCGCGAGCCGTCGCCGCTGAACTCGACGGCCGTGACCCGGTCGCCGTGGCCGCGCTGGAGAATCGGCTCCGACTTCGTCCGCGGCGGCCGGACGTCCGACGGCCAAAGGCTCAACTCCGGCGCGAAGCCGCCGGTCGCCTTGAAACCCTGGGCCGCCAGCGCCGGCTCGCGGCGGACCCGCTCCAGCGCCGCGGCGAGGTTGGCGGGATCCTTGCGGCTTCCCAGCGCCTTGAGCAGGGCCCTGGTCAGAAGGCCGGCGCCGTCGCGGGCGTCCTGGGCGGCGGGGCGGTCGGTCGCGGCCAGCCAGGCGGTGACGCCGGGCCAGCGGACGATCCCGCGCGCCATCCGCGCGCCGGGCTCGAACCGGGCGGGGCTTCCCAGGAGCCGGGGCGACTGGCCGCGGCCGGCGGGGGAGGTGTCCAGGATGCAGACGATCGAGTAGTCGCCGCTGGCGGCCAGGCCCTCGACCGCGTCGCCGAGCCGCCAGCCGGTCCCCTCGACGTCGGCGCCGCGGCCGTCCCAGGGGATCAAGACGTCGCGGGCGGATCGGGTCGGGTGATCGCCGGGGCGTCGGGGGAGGCCGACGGCCTGACCGGCGAAGAAGATCAGGATCGCGTCGCCGGGTTCGGCCTTGCCGGCCAGCCACTCCTTCACCCCGCGGTCGAGTTGCGCCCTGGTGGCCGGGCGTCGCTCCGGCGCGCGCGCCGGGTCGGCGAAGCCGAGATCGGCGGCCTCGCGGTCGCTCAAAAGCAGGACGTGGTCCGCGGGCCAACCGGCGGCGTCGATCAGCCACCGCGCCAGCGCCGCGGCGTCTTCCCCGGCGCCGCGACAGCGGGGAAACGCCGTCGAATCCTCGTAGCGCTCGATCCCCACCAGCATCGCCCAAAGCTGGGGCTTGGCCTTCGGCGCGGGGGCTTCGGCGCGGGCCGCCGCCGGAAGGGCGAGCCCGATCGCGGCGGCCAGGACGAGCAGCGGGAAGCGGATCATGGCGAGCCCTCCGTCGCCGGCTCGTCGACGGGTCGGCCCCCGTCGTCGAGCTTGCACGCGACCACGACCTCCAGCACCGTCCGGAACCCGACGTCCTCGAAACGGTCCCGGTCCCTGGCCTTGTACTCCAGGTCCGGCAGGTCGGAGCGGAACGAGACGCGCGCCGTCTCGCGGGGGGTCAGGAACGAGCCGCCCCGGATCGAGAAGGCCGGATCGGTCTCTCCCTCCCTCGGCGCCTCCACGGGGTCGACCGGGGGGACCCTGGAGTCGAGATACGGGCGGTGGACGTCGCGGCACCACTCGCGGGCGTTGCCGGCCATGTCGAAGATCCCCTGCATCGTCCGATCGTCGCTGTACGACTTCACCCGCATCAGCCTGGGATCCAGCCGGGCCAGGTCGACGTTGGCCATCTCCGACGGCAGCGCCTCGGGGTCGGACCAGACGTATCCCGAACGCCTTCGGTCGCGGGAGCGGGCGGCGAACTCCCACTGCGCCTCCGTCGGCAGCCGCGCGCCGATCGAGGCGGCGAACGCCGCGCAGGCCCGCCGCGACAGCAGGACCGCCGGGAAGCCGTCGTCCTCGCCCTGACGGACCCGGGCGGACGCCTCCTCGTCGTAGTCGCGGAAGTCCTCGTCCATCGCGCGGTCGGCCCCCCGGCGGAACGGCTCGAACTGGGCGACCGTCGTCTCGGTCTCCTGAAGATAGTAGGGGGACACGAGGACTTCGTGATACGGTTTGTCGTCGGGATTCTGGCGCGTCTCCTCCGGCTCGCCCATGCCGAAGGAGCCGCCGGGGACCAGCCGGAAGACGATCCGCGCGATCCCCTCGCCGACGTGGACCGACAGCGGCAGCTTGTACGGGCCCTCGGTCCCCTGGTCCTCGTCGACGACGGCGGCGGCCGGCAGATAGACCCGCCCGCGCAGCTCCAGGCGGCGGCGGTCGTCCGGATCGGCGGTCGTCACGGCCGCGGGCCACCAGAGGCCGTCCAGCTTGACGAGTTCCGCGCCGGCCGCCGGCTCGTGGGGGCGTCGGGCGTGGTACGACCTCAAGTACTCCACGACCGCCGGGGAGGCGGCCGTCGGCGGCGGGGGGGGGCTCCCCGTCGCGTCCGCCGTCGGCGACGGCTCCGGAGCGCCGCCGCCGAGCCACCTGGACGCGAGCAGCCCGACCGCCGCCGCCGCGGCCAGCGCGGCGGGGATCGCCAGCCGTCGCGCCCGCCGCCGCGCCGGGGGCGCGGCCGAGGTCGGCGCGGCCCCGGTCGGCGCGAGCGAGCCGGGGGAGTGGGGCGTGAGCACCTCGAGCGGCGCCCGTCCCGGGGTCGGCTGATCGTCCAGCGCGGTCGGCAGCATCGCGACCGCGTCGCCGAAGCCGTCGCGAAGCGCGTTGTACAACTCGGCCGCGGACGAGGGCCGGCGGTCGGGCGACTTCTCCAGGCAGCGCAGGACCAACGCCTCGACGGCCGCCGGAATCTCCGCGGCGGGCGCGACCTCGCGAGGGGGACGCGGCGCGACGTGGGCGTGCTGGTACAGCACCTGCGGCCAGTTCCCCCGGAACGGCAGCTCCCCGGTCAGCAGCTCGTACAGCATCACCCCCAGCGAATAGACGTCGGCCCGGTGGTCGATCGGGGCGCGGACGCTCGTCTCCTCGTCGAAGGCGTTCTGCTCCGGGCTGCAATACGCGGGCGTCCCCAAAAGCCCCTGGGTGGACATCGTCTGGGACTGCCCCGGATCGCCCGGCTTGACGAGCTTGGCGATCCCGAAGTCGACCACCTTCACGCCCGGCCGGCCCGTGTCCGGATCGACCACGATCATGACGTTCTCGGGCTTCAGGTCGCGATGGACGATCCCCTTGTGATGGGCGAAGCCCAGGACGTCGCACATTCCGCGCATCAGCCAGAGGACGAACGCCGGCGACGCGGGCTCGCCGCGGCGGAGCCGTCGCCGCAGGCTCTCCCCCTGGACGAACTCCATCTCGATGTAGGCGGAGTCGCCGACGATCCCCGTGTCGTGGACGGCCACGGCGCAGGGGTGTTTGAGCTTCGCGAGGATCCGCGCCTCCTGCTCGAACCGCGCCCGGGCCTGGCGGTCCCGCGAAATCCCCTCGGCGATGAACTTCAAGGCGCGAGGCTCGTCGAGCCGGACGTGATGGACCAGCCAGACGCTCCCCATCCCCCCCTCGCCGAGCTTGCGCTCGACGCGGTACTTGTCCAGCAGGACCATGCCGGAGACGATCTGGGTGGGCGCCGGCGGCGTCGGGTGGGGGGCGCTCGTCGGGCCGAGGCCGGCGCCGGGCGTCCAGGCGGAGGCGGCCTGGCGCGTCGGCTCGTCGTCCTCGGCGGGGCGCGTCGGCTCCATCCCGGGCTCCGCCGGTACCGGCCCGAACAACGGGACGGTCCCGTGCTGCTCCGGCGCGCGTTCGTCCTGGTCCCACATGGCCTCGTCCCCCGCCGCCCCGCTCAGGGGGTCGCCGTCCGCGGCTTGAGTTCGTCGTTCCCGATCCGCAACGACCAGGTGAACTTCCGCTCGGCCGAGGTCCGGCCGCTGAAGAAACGGAAGCGCTCCCCGGGGCGGATCACCACCTTGGGGTCGAGCCCCTCCTCCCGACCCTCGACCGTCCCGCGTATCTCCTCCCCCCGGATCGGCTCGCGGACCTTGTCGCCGGCGCGTCGGACGAAGTAGACGACGAACGAGTCCTGGGGGACGCCGTTGACCAGGACGTTCTCGATCTTCGGCTCCGGGACGATGTAATCCTCCGCGCCCACCTGGGCGAACCGAACCGAAAACGGGGGCGCGGCCTCGGCGCGGCCGACGATCCCCCAGTCCACGCGCAGGTCGCGGACCTCGCCGAAGGGGACCTGAAGGGCCTTGACCTCTCCGGGGACCTCCGCGGCCTTCTTGGCCGCCAGCGTCAGCTCGACGGGTCGCTCGTCGAGCGCGACGGGGGGCTTGCCCGCGGGGTCGGTCAGCGACCGCCGGTAATGGATCCTCAACTCCTGGAACGTCTCGTTCTTGAAGGTCAGGCGGTACGGCGCGTCCTTGTCGCGGTGCATGTAGCCGAAGCCGGGATGGAGCTTGAACTGGTCCATGATCAGCTTGGCTTCCTCGGGGCCGTATTTCCGTCGCATGTAATCGTCGTCGTGGGCGATCTGGATCGTCACCGGCTGGGGGAAGGACTTCGGGACCACCACCAGGGGGACGGTCCCGCGGGGGTCGACGCGGCCTCGGTAGAAGACGGCGGCGATCAGGGGATGGCCCTCCGACCCGGCCGCGGCGTCGAGCTGGCGGACGGCGTAGGCGTCGAGGCCGACGTCGGGGACGCGGCCGACTTCCTTGAGCGCCCCCGGCGGGACGACCGGGGCGGCGTCCGCCCCGCGGATCTCGAGGGCCGGCGGCGGCGCGGAGAGCCCCACGAACGCCTTGCCGGCGGGGACGCCGGCCTCGCCCCGCTCCTGGACCTCCAGGCCGAGCTTGATCTCGGCGCGGCCGTCGCCGCCGATCCGGATCGTCGCCTCCCCGGCGGGCTCGACCCGAATCCCCAGCGGGGCCCAGGCGGCGAACCGATCGGCGGGGGGGACGACGTTGAGCTCCCTGGCCAGGCTCGCCGCC
>CALCIB010000216.1 GCA_937907525.1 uncultured Planctomycetales bacterium
GGAGCACCAGGATCGAGACCTTGATGAAGACGATGACGTTGTTGACCCGGGCCGACTCCTGCATGCCGACGACCAAAAGCGCCGTCACCAACGCGACGACGAGCATCGCCGGGGCGTTGAAAAGCGCGGTGGTCTGGGGGAACGCGGAGTAGTCGATCCCCGCCCCCGCCAGCTTGTCCTGGACCGAGGCGAGCATCGACCAGCCGTGGCGGAGATGGAGCCTTTGGGCGACGGCGTCGGGGACCTCGATCATCGCCGTGCCGGGCGAGGCGAGGAGTTGGGCCGGCGGGTCCAGGCCGAGGTCGTGCAGGAAGCTGGCGACGTAGCCCGACCAACTGATCGCCACGGTGGTCGCCCCCACCATGTACTCCAGGATCAGGTCCCAGCCGATCAGCCAGGCGACGAACTCGCCCATGGTGGCGTAGGCGTAGGTGTAGGCCGAGCCGGCCACCGGCACCGTGGAGGCCATCTCCGCGTAGCAGAGTCCCGCGAAGGCGCAGACGACGCTGCCCAACAGGAACGACAGCGAGATCGCCGGGCCGGCGTACAGCGAGGACGCCTCCCCGGTCAGGCTGAAGAAGCCCGCGCCGATGACGGCGCCGACCCCCAGCATCACCAGGCTGGTGGCGCTGAGCGTGCGCTTCAGCCCCTCCGCCTCGCTCTCGGCCGCCTCCGCCCGGAGCGCGGCGATCGATTTACGGACCCACAAATTCGCCATCGTAGTTGGTCTCTCGATCGTTGCGGGTTGCGCGAAGGGTCCCGGGCGCGTCGTCGCGGCGGGCGGGGGACGCGGGCGTCGATGTGGAGGGCCGACGGGGCGGCCTCGCCCCCCCGCCGTCCCGGAAGATCATACACCAACGGCCGGCGCGCGGTCACGGCAGTTCCTGGACCTCGATCTTGCGGATCTTGACCCAGCCGCCGGGGTCGTGCTGCTGGAAGGCGAAGTAGCCCTCCTTCCAGGTCTGGGCGAAGTCCATGAACATGTAGAGCTCCTCGCCGTTGACCTTGACGGTGATGTGGGGGGCCTTCCGTCCCCGCCATTCGCCGTCGACGCACTCGATCTCGTAGGTGAACCACTCGTCCGGCGGCACGAGGTCCCGGAAGATATGGACGAAGCCGTAGAGCGAGCCGGTGCGGATCGGGTCGGCGTGGGTGCTGTCGACCTGGGCCTCGTAGCCGTCGGTGAAGTTGCCGGTGTTCGTCGGCGAGCGGAAGTAGACCCCGGAGTTCCCCTTGTCGCTGACCTTCAGCTCGACCCGGTACTTGAAGTTCTTGTACGTCTTGGGGCTGTAGAGCATCGAGGACGGGCCCGAGCTGACGATGACGCCGTCCTTGACCTCCCACTTGCTCGCCGCGTTGCCCCCCTTGGTCCAGCCGCTCAGCGTCTTGCCGTCGAACAGGGAGACCCACTCGGGTTCGTCGCCGCAAGCCGAGCCGGTCGCGGCCATCGTCATCGCCAGGGCGAGGGCCGCCCCGCGCGTCCAGTTCGTCACGTTCATCGTCGCCGTTCTCCTGGTGATCGGTCCCAAGGCCGGAAGGTCCTCGCGAGGATCTCCCCCGAATGCGAGCCGACAGTTTATAACGGTGGGAAAGGGCGTGCCAGGGGCCGCCTCGCCCGAGTCCCGGAGTAGCGGCCGTGCGACCCGACGAACCCGAACCGTCGCCGACGACCGTCGAGGAGGCCGCGCGCCGGCCGCGCGCGGCGACGGCGTTCGATCCCTCGCGCCCCCTCCCCCCCGCGCTTCTGGAGCGGATCCTGTCCGCGGCCGCGACGGCCCCGGCGCCCGGCGGCCTCCAGCCGTGGCGGTTCCTGGTCGTCCGCGACGAGGACGGCCGGCGACGCTTGAGGAAATGCGCGCGCAACCAGCCGATGATCGTCCAGGCGCCGGTCGTGGTGATCGTGCTGGGCCATCACCATCCCGACCGAACCGACCTGGGGCCGATGTTGGCGGCGCGGGTCGCGGCGGGCGAATGCACCCCCGAGCGGGCCGCCGAGATCCGCGGCCGGATCGCCTCGGCGTTCCGCGGGGTCCCGGATCGGGCGGCGTGGGCGACGCGGTGGGCGGCGTCGGCGGCGGCCCTGCTGACGCTGGCGGCGGCGTCGCTGGACGTCGCCTCCGCCCTGACGGAAGGGTTCGACGACGAGGCCGTCCGCCGCGAGTTCGGCGTCCCCGACGATCACTCGATCTGTTGTCTGGTCGCGCTGGGCCGCGCGGTCGCGAGCGAGCCGGCGTCCGGCCGGCTCGGCCTGGAGGAGCTTTGCTTCGACGGCCACTTCGGAGGTCCCCGGGAGCCTTGAGCCTGGAACGGGCCCCGAGCGCCGTTTACCATGCTCCCGATGCGGCGACGCGCGGCGTCGTCCCCCCCTCCCGATCCAAGGTGCATACACGATGATTCGCGGATTGCTCGACCCCCGCCGTCTCGTCGCGGTCCTGGCCGGCTCGATGCTGCTGGCCGCGTCGGCCCAGGCCCTCGCGCAGGCCCCGCCGACCACCGTCCCGGTCCCCCGCCAGGACGAGTGGTGGCAGAAGAAACACGAGCAGAACCTGAAAGACGTGAAGAAGGCTCGCGAGGGCGCCGGCGTCGACCTGATCTTCCTCGGCGACTCGATCACCCAGGGCTGGAACGAGAACGCCGTCTGGAAGAAGTACTACGGCCAGCGCAAGGCGCTGAACCTGGGGATCGGCGGCGACCAGACCCAGCACGTCCTCTGGCGGCTCCAGAACGGCGAGATCGAGGGGCTCAACCCCAAGGCCCTGATGCTGATGATCGGCACCAACAACGCGGGCTCCAGCTCGGCCGACGACATCGCCGAGGGCGTCGAGACGATCGTCGCCGAACTGCGCAAGGACCTGCCCGACACCGAAATCCTCCTGCTGGGCGTCTTTCCCCGCGGCGAGAAGCCGAACGACACCCGCAAGAAGCTCTCCGAGGTCAACGCCCGAATCTCCAAGCTCGCCGGCGGCAAGGTCCACTATCTGGACATCGGCTCGGCGTTCGTCAACCCCGACGGCACGATCTCCAAGGACATCATGCCCGACTTCCTCCACCTCACCGAGCGCGGCTACGAACTCTGGGCCGCCGCCGTCGAACCCACCCTCAAGAAGCTGCTCAACGAGGATTGAGGCGGTCGAACCGGCGCGGGGATTGCACCTTCGTCGCGGGGCCGTTGGAGGCCCTTCCCTCAAGTTGATTCCCACCAGGAGGCTGACGACATGGCGACCGCGACTTCCAGCAATCCCATCCCGGACCTGATGTACGACTGGCTGACGATCCTTCAATCCAAGGCCGAGGGCATCAACGCCTACGAGAAGTACATGCGGGACGCGGAGCGAGAGAACGCGGGCGAGTGCCTCGACCTGCTCCGGCAACTCCACGAGGAGGACTGCCGGCAGGCCGAGCGGGTCCGCGACCATCTCAAGATGATGTGCCAGAAGCAGTGACCCGGAGGCGTCGCCGGGCCGGAGCGTTCAGCGCCGGCCCGACGACCGCCGGCGCCGGACGGCCTTCATCGGCGTGACGGCGGTCAACACGTTCAACACGAAGCAATCCCGACACATGGCCAGGGCCGCGGCCTCCGATCCGAGGAACAACGCCGCCGAGCCCCGCGGCGAGAGCCGCGAGGCGGCCTCGTACCCCGCCGCGGCGGCGGCGACGTCTCCCAGCGAGTTCGCCACCGAATCGCCAACGTACCCTTGCGCCGCGGTGGTCCGGCGGTAATGGCGGATCACCGTCTCCGTGTTCTCGAAGACTTCCCACCCCGCCTCCAGGACGACCGCCAGCGCGAATCGGGAGTCGGCCGAGAATCGCCCTCGGAGCGTCCGAAGCAGCGCGTACAGCAGCAACCCGTGAGGAACGTGGGTGAACGTGTAGGGATCGGCGAGGTGCCGCGAGTTGTGCGGCCCCCGGGCGTCCGAGACCCACGGCGCGGGCCTCCCGCAACGGCACCACCAGCGCCTTCCCTGAAGCCTCAAGGCGCCCGCCAGCGCCGCGCCGACCGCCAGGGCCAGAAGCCGACCGCGGGGACCGGCGTGATCGCGTCCCATGACGCGCCTCCGAATCAGGGATCGAGGGACTCGGGCGGGCTGGTCCCCGCCTCCTCCTCCGTCTCAAGCATTTTCAGGACCGCTCGCGCGAGCCGGAGGTCGTCGCGGGTCGTGATCTTGAGGTTGAACGCCGAGCCGGCGACGATCGCCACCCGACGGCCCGCGGCCTCGACGAGCCGGGCGTCGTCGGTGGCCGGCGCCGCCGGATCGCGACGTTCGTAGGCTTCCGCCAGCCAGTCGCGGCGGAAGACCTGGGGCGTCTGCGCCAGGAACAGCCCGGCCCTGGGGACCGTCTCCGTCACGAACCCGTCGACCGCCCGCTTGACGGTGTCGGCGACGGCGATCGCCGGCATCGCGGCGCCATGCGCGAGCGCCGCGTCGAAGACGGCGTCGACCAGCCCCGGCGCGACGCAGGGCCGGGCCGCGTCATGGACGGCCACGAAGTCGCACGAGCCCTTCACCCGCGCCAACGCCGCGGCGACCGTGTCGGCCCGCTCGGCGCCTCCCGTGACCACGTCGAGGCCGAGGAGGGCGACGTCGTCGCGATGCCGGCGCTCGAACGCCTCGCGATCGTCCTCGGCGATGGCGACGATCAACTGACCGACGCGGGCGTTGTTCAAAAAGGGCTGGAGCGACCGCAGCCAGACCGCGCGGCCGTCGAGGTCCGCGTAAATCTTCCTGGTCGTCGGGTCGCCGAAGCGACTCGACCGCCCGGCGGCCGGCAGGATCGCGGCGAAACGTCCCATGGCGTCCTCGTTTGGTCCCGGCGACCGCCGATCGCGACCGCCGCCCCGATTCTGGCCGCGCCGCGGCCGATCGTCAACGCGCCGGCGCGCTGGGGGCTTGGCGGCGCCCGACTCCGGGGACAGAATGGCGGTGGAACGATCCGACGGCCGGGAGACGGGCGACGATGGAGCATCTGGGACCGGAATGCGTCGCGGCGATCCTCGAGTGGCTACGCGTCGCGGCCGAGGCCGCCGCGGCCGCGACCGCGACGGCCCCCTCGAATGAAACGGCCCGCCAGGGGCTGTTGTGGACCGCCGCGCCGTACCAGGAGGACGCCCCGGCGATCGCCACGGCGGCCGAGATGGCCGGGGCCGTCGAACACCTGCGCTTCGCCGTCTTCCGTCGCTGCCACAACCAACTGACGCGGGCCGAGCGCTCCCGGCTGGACAACTCGATCGCCAACGCCCTGTTCAAGATCGACCGCTACCTGACCCGCGGCGACGACGCCGAGCGCGCCCTGTACCTGGACGAGGTCGAACGACTCCGCGGCGAGGCGCGCGACCACGAGGAGCGCGCGGAGCGCCTCCGCCTCCAGGCCCGCCGCGCCGAGGTGAAGCTCGCGCAACTCGCCTCGCTCTCGCCCGAGACCTTCGAGGAGTTCGTCGGCGAGTTGTTCGAGGCGATGGGCTACGACGTGGAGGTCGTCGGCGGGACCGGCGACGCGGGGGTCGACCTGGCCCTTCGACGCGACGGGCTGGTCGCGATCGTCCAGTGCAAGTACCACAAACGGAGCGTGGTCGGCTCGCCGGATCTGCAACGGTTCCTGGGCGCGATCCGGCACGCCCACGCCCACAAGGGCTTTTTCGTCACCACCAGCTCCTTCTCGTTGGCCGCGGAAAAGTTCGCCGCCGACCACCCGATCGAACTGGTCGACGGCCCTCGGATCGTCGAGCTGGTGAACCACGCCCTGGGCCCCAAGGCGGGCAAGGCGATGGAGCCGTCGTGGTTTTGATTCCCCCGGAGGATTCGAATGGAAACGCCCTTCCCCCCGCCCTATCATTCGAATCGACGACGGCGCGCGAACGTATCGCCGCGGTCGCGCGTCAAGGACGTGTCGGCGCCGCGGGCGCGTCGTTTGCGTCCCTCGATGAAGAACCCGCCGGGTGGAGACTTGACCGCGTCGGAAACGTCCGGGTAAGTTCCACGGCGTGGACGTCCCGGACGACAGCCCAGGCCATCCCGGCCAAGGAGGGTTCATCTCATGGCTTCGCGCATCCAGAGCCCCTCGCCGCATTCCCTGGAACTCCCCCCGGAGTTCGAGGACCTGACCGGACCCATCAGCGGCGACCTCAGGGTCGTCGCCTCGATCCTGGCCGAGCGCGCCACCGAGCGCCTGATGATCTCCAACCGCCAGGCGCGGGAGCTCCGTCAATCGCTCTGGAACCGCCTGGTGGACGCGGTCAACGCCGAAATCAGTCCTCACTCCGCCGGCCGCCGCTGACGACGGGCCGGCACACACCGGACACGAGCTCGATGCCAAGGATCATCGTCGGAACGACCGGATCCGTCGCGGCCGTCCGCGTCCCCGACCTCTGCCTGACCCTGATCGCCGCCGGACACCACGTCGAGGTGGTGGCGACCGAACCGTCGCTCCACTTCTACAGCCCGGCGGAACTCCCGCCGGGGACTCCCCTGCACCGCGACGACGACGAATGGCCCGTCGCGCTTTACGCCCGCGGCGACGAGGTGCTGCACATCGAGCTGCGGCGCCGCGCCGACGTGCTGGTCCTCGCCCCGCTCGACGCCAACACGCTGGGGAAACTCGCCCTGGGGCTCTGCGACAACCTCCTGACCTGCCTCTTCCGCGCCTGGGATCCCGCGCGGCCCGTCGTCCTGGCGCCGGCGATGAACACCCTGATGTGGGACAAGCCCGTCACCGCCCGCCACCTGGGGCGGATCTGGTCGGACGTCACGGGCCGCGAGCCTCCCGCCGACTGGTCGCTGGCGACGGCCGAGGCCCACTTCGCCCGCGAGGCCCCGACCGTCGTCCTGGTCCCCCCCCAGTCCAAGCGACTCGCCTGCGGCGACGTCGGCGACGGCGCGATGGCCGATGTCGCCGTCGTCGCCGAGGCCGTTCGCGCCTGGGCGGAACGCTCCTCCCCGGCCGCTTGATCGATCGGTTCGCGCGACCGCGTCGATTCGACGGATTTCGCGGGACGTTCCGGATAAGGTCAACCGACCGCCGAGACGTCGCCGATGACTCCTGGAGCGAGCCTCCCTCGCGGACGCCGCGCGGCGTCGATCACGGATCCGACTCGAAAGTCGACGAACGACAGGCGGTTGGCCGATGTCCACAAGCGCCTCGGCGATCGTCCGCCGCCGGGCGTGCTTGATCGCGATCCTGATCGCGGTCGTCCCCGCGGCGGCGCGAAGCCAGGAGCCCGCGAACAAGAACGGCGACGCGCGCGCCCGCGTTCGACGGTTCCTCGACCCGGCGTCGTGGCTGAGGCCGCGTCTCGCCCGGACGAAGCAAGAACCGGCGCTTCGACCGGCCATGCAAGAGGCCGCGGCCCCCGACGCTTCGACCCCCGCGGTCGTGCAACCCGTCGCCGAGGCCCCGCCGACGGCCTCGTCCCCCTCGCCCGCCGTCGTCTCGCCCGAACCCGCGGCGCCGTCCTCCGGCGCCCCGGCCGGCGAGGCCGCGCCGGCGTCGCCGACCCCTTCGAGCGAATCGGCCGAGGCCGTCTCCATGCCCAGGATCCCGAACCTCGGCGAACTCGGGGCGAACCGCGCCGTCGGCGGCGACCAGCCCTCCGCCGAGGCCGTTCGCAACTCCCAGACCGCGGCGGGCGAGGACGACGCCCAATCGCCGATCCATATTCAGGACCTGCTGGGCGGCGAGGACTCCCCGATCCAGATCCACGGCTGGATCCAAAACAGCTATACCGGCAACGCCAACGGCCGCGGCGCGAGCGGCCAGAACCTCGGCGTCTGGCCGAACCACAAGGCCGACTGGTGGATGGGGAACCAGTACTACATCGTCGTCCAAAAACCGCTGAAGATGGACGACACCCTCAACTTCGGCTTCCGCGTCGACAACATGTTCGGCCACGACTGGCAATGGAACTACATGCAGGGCCTGTTCAACGACGCCTTCCCCCTGAACCACTTCGGCTATGACATCCCCCAACTCTACGGCTCGATCCACCTGCCGATCCTGACCGAGGGGGGCCTCGACGTGAAGGGAGGCCGGTTCTACACCCTCGCCGGCTACGAACAGGTCCTGGCCGTCGGCCGTCCGCTCCTCTCGACGCCTTACATGTTCACGTTCGGCCAGCCGTTCACCCACTTCGGCGTCCAGACGGTCCTGCACCTGACCGACCGGATCAACGTCTACAACGGCGCCCTCAACGGCTGGGACCGATGGGTCAACATCCGATACGCCTGGGGTTACGTCGGCGGCTTCTCCTGGACCGGCGAGGACGCCCGCAACACCCTGACGTTGACCACCCTCTGGGGCGTCGACCAGTTCCCCGACTTCCTTCCCGCCAATCAGCAAATGTACCCCACCGGCTACGTCAACGTCCCCAGCCTGGCGGGCCGGTACAACCCCGGCTACTGGCGCAACGGCCGCACGCTGTTCACCTGGGTCGGCACCCACAAGTGGAGCGACAAATTGACCCAGGTCGTCGAGTCCGACCAGGGCTGGGAGCGGGCGATCCCCGGCCTCGGCTCCGGCGGCCGCAACGCCGCCCCGCGCGACGCCGGCTGGTTCAGCTTCGGCAACTGGTTCCTCTACGACGTCACCCCCAAGCTCACCGCCGTCTGGCGGTCGGAGATCTTCTGGGACGTCCAGGGCGCCCGCGTGCAGAACATGGTCAACGGCCAGTTCGTCGGCGACCGCTACCACGAGATCACCCTGGGCGCGATCTACAAACCCCACCCCAACCTCTGGGTCCGTCCCGAGGCCCGCTACGACTGGACCCAATACCACTCGTTCTACACCGACGGCACTCGCAAAAGCCAATTCACCATCGCCTTCGACGCGATCGTCATCTGGTGACGGCGAGGACCGCGCCGCGTCGAAAACCCGACGCCCGGACGATGGGAACCACCGAGTCACGGAGGACACGGAGAAGAAAGAAGTAGAGGACGATCCACGGATCACCCGGATTAACGCGGATTAGACAAGAAATATTGATTTAATAATATGTGTCAATCTGAGTAATTTGTGGATCATCCTCTCTTTGCTATCTCCTCTCTCCTATCTCCTCTCTCTTCTCCGTGTCCTCCGTGACTCGGTGGTTCCCATGGTCCGCACATCGGGTAGTCGATCCGGCCGGGGGGCGGCCCGACGAATCTCTGGGATTCCGACGGAATCCTGAAATCCTCCCCCGCCCTTCCGCGATCATGTCAGGTGGATCGTTGTTTTTTGGCAATTCGGACGCATGAACGCAAGACCAGACCGCGACGGAGGATCGGATGGACGCGCGACGATTTCGCGGTCCTCGCCGCCGGGTCCGCGGCCCCCGACGGCCGCGACGAGCCGGGCGGGGGCCCTTGCCGCCACATCTCGACTCCGACGAACGAACCCGACAAGTTTCGACGCAACTCTTGATTTATCGGGATCTTGCGACGTCGAATTCCTCCGCGGCCCGCGCGAACGGACCCAAATCGCCAGGGACGGTCGGCGTTCCGGCGCGGGCGTCGGGGAAGGGCCGAAATTCGACCGCTTGACGAATATCGACGATCCGTCGATAATTCCGCCATGAGCACCACCACGAGGAAACAGCGGGAGATCCGCCAGCGCGAGGCGTATCTGCTGGACGTCGCTCGTAAGATGCTGATGGAGCAGGGGTTCGCCGGTCTGAGCATGGACCGGCTGGCCGAGGCGACGGAGTATTCCAAGGGGACGGTCTACCAGCACTTCTCGACCAAGGAGGACCTGGTGGCCGCCCTGGCGGTGCAGAGCATCGAGAACCGTCGCGAGTTGTTCGAGCGGGCGCTGGCGTTTCAGGGGCGGCCGCGGGAGCGGGTCTTCGCGTTGGGGGTCGCCGACGAGGTCTTCGGCCGGCTGCACCCGCAGTATTACAAGGCCGAGATGGTCATCCGCCTGGCGAACCTTCAGGACCGGGCCGACGTCCAGCGGCGGAAGCTCTTGCAGGAGCGGGACCGCGAGTGCGCCGGCTGGGTCCGCGAGATCGTCGCTGCGGCGGTCGCCGCGGGGGACTTGACGTTGGGCGAGCCGTGGTCGCCGGAGGGGATCGCCGCGGCGATCTTCGCCATCGCGGTCGGGACGCACCTCGGCCAGTTGCACTGCGAGCCGCTCTTCGACGACGTTCAGGCCCTTCATCCCTGCTGCTTGAAGCGCGAGAGCGTCGCCATGATGCTCGACGGCTTCGGTTGGCGTCCGCTCCATACGGAGTGGGACTACGACGCGACTCGAATCCGGGTGATGGAGAGCATCTTCCCGGAGGAATGGCGGCGGATTCGGGAAGAGGGTTGACCGATCCCGGGTCGCGAGGTTCCCATTGAAATCAGTCCCGCGGCGAATCGTCGCCGCACATCGTCCCGTCCCGGGGCGCCCCGATCCGGGGGAAGAGAGAACATGCCCACCGAACCCGCCCCGTCGTTCCGCGTGCCGCGCCGTCTCCTCCTGGTCCCCGCGCTGGCCGCGGCGGCGTCGGTCGTCTCCGGCTGCTCCGAGCAGGTCGAGCAAAAGGTCCCGCCGCCGCCGTTGGTGGGAGTCGCCGTCTCCAGGCGGATGGACGTGCCGGTGTTTCAGACGCCCAACGGCACCGTGATCGCCCTGGAGCAGGTCACGCTGCGGGCCCGAGTCCGCGGCTTCATCACGGAACGCCGCTTCGACGAGGGCGCGAGCGTCAAGAAAGGCGACCTCCTCTTCGTGATCGACGAGGAGCCCTACCGGGTGACGTTGGAGTCGGCCAAGGCCAAGCAAGCGGTGGCCGAGGCGGCCCTCCGCAAGGCCGAGCAATCCAAGATCCGCGAGACCTCCGAGGCCAAGTTGTCGTTGGACCTCGCCCAGCTCAACCTGAAACGGATCGTGGAGCGGCGGGCGCGGGTGCTCTTGAGCCGAAGCGCTGGCAGTCAGGAGGAGTTGGACGTCGCCGAGGCCGACCGCAAGCAGTACGAGGCCCAGGTGGAAGCCGACCAGGCCGCCTACGACCAGGCCGTGGCCGACTACGAAAGCGACATCCTCGCGGCCCAGGCCCAGCTCGCCGACGCCAAGGCGATGGTCCGCAACGCCGAGTTGGACCTCGGCTACTGCCGGATGACCTCGCCCATCGACGGCCGGATCGGCCAGGCGATCGTGAAGGTCGGCAACCTCGTCGGGCCGGGGCAGGAGGGGGGCTCGTACTCCGAGTTGGCCACCATCCAGCAACTCGACCCGATCGCGATCTCGATCCCGATCAGCTCGCGCTACCTCGGCGAGTTGACCCGGCTGGTCCAGGAGCAAACCCCCGTGGAACTGGTTCGGCCGGGCTCCGAGGGGGAGGAGCGGCACCCCCAAAGCGGCCGGTTCTACTTCATCGACAACTTCATCGACGAGACGACCTCGACGTTCCTGTCGAAGGCCAGGATTCCGAACCCGGATTTGGACCTGCTCCCCGGCGAATACGTCAAGGTGAGCTTCCAGGTGGAGGAGCTCAAGGACGTCGTGGTGGTCCCGGCGCAGGCGGTCATGGAGACGGATTCGGGCCCGGTCGTGTACGTCACCGACAAGGACGGCAAGGTCGCGATCCAGTCGGTGAAGGCGGGGCTGACGGTCCACCAGGGGATGCGGGTGCTCTTCGGCGGCCTGGAATCGGGCGTCCCGGTGATCGTGGAGGGGCTTCAATTGATCCGTCCGGGCATGGCGGTGAAGACCCAGCCCGCGACCCTCGCCCGCCCCGTCGAAACCCCCACCAGGGCCGAACCGGAGGCCGCCAAGCCGGCCGAGCCGGCCGCCGACGAGAAGGCCGCCGCCAAGCCGGCCGAACCGGCCGCCGCGCCGTGACCCATCGACGTCGGTCCTCGAACACCCCGTCCCCGAGGACGGCCCCCGAACCCGCGAGCGACTCCCCATCATGGTGAACTTCTTCATCGGCCGGCCGATCTTCGCCACGGTCATCGCGATCCTGATGACGCTGATCGGCGGCATCTGCGCGACCCTGTTGCCGATCGCGCAGTACCCGCCGATCGCGCCCCCCCAGGTCCAGGTGACCACGACCTATACCGGAGCCGACGCGCTTTCCGTCGCCCGCACGGTCACCACGCCGATCGAGCAGCAGATCAACGGCACCCAGGGCCTGCTCTACTTCAGCTCCGACAGCACCAGCAACGGCATGTCGAGCATCGTGGCGACGTTCGACATCGGCTACAGCCAGGACATCGCGGCGGTCGACATCCAGAACAAGGTGCAGACCGCCAACGCCCAACTGCCGCCCGAGGTCAAGCAATACGGCGTGACGATCAAGAAGACGTCGACCGACATGGTCTGCGTCGTGAACCTGACCTCCCCCGACGGCCGCTACGACGCCAACTTCCTGGACAACTACGGTCAGATCTACGTCCAGGACGTGATGAAGCGGATCCCCGGCGTCAGCGACGTGATGTCGTTCGGCCGCAAGTACGCCATGCGGATCTGGCTGGACCCCGACCGGCTGGCCAACATGCGGATCAGCACCGACGAGGTCCTGGCGGCGGTGCGCTCGGAGAACCTCCAGGCCGCCGCCGGCAAGATCGGCGGCGAGCCGGTCCCCGAGGGGCAGATCCGCGAGTTCCCGATCACCGTCAAGGGCCGCCTGAGCAAGGCCGCCGAGTTCGAGGAGATCATCGTCCGCCGCGACGACGACGGCTCGATGGTCCGCCTGGGGGACGTCGCCCGGGTCGAGCTGTCGTCGGAGAACTTCGAGTCGGCCGGCTTCCTGGACGGCAAGCCCGCCGGCTCGCTGCCGATCTTCCAGTACGCCGACGCCAACGCCCTGACCATCGTCGAGAGCGTCCGCCACGAGATGGACCGGCTCAAGAAGGACTTCCCCGAGGGGATGGACTACGCGATGGCGTACGACACCACGTTGTTCGTCGAGGAGAACATCGAGGAGGTCAAGCACACGCTCCTGGAGGCGTTCGTCCTGGTCATGATCGTGGTGTTCGTGTTCCTGCAAGGGGTGCGGGCCACGATCATCCCGATGATCGCCATTCCGGTGTCGCTGATCGCGACGTTCGCGACGATGGCCTTGTTCGGCTTCTCGATCAACACGCTGACCCTCTGCGGACTGGTCCTGGCGATCGGGCTGGTGGTCGACGACGCGATCATCGTCGTCGAGAACGTGGAGAAGTTCCTCGGCCGCGGCTACCGGCCGCTGGAGGCCACCCGGGCGGCGATGGCCGAGATCACGGCGCCGATCGTCACGATCACCCTGGTCCTCTCCGCCGTGTTCGTGCCGGTCGCGTTCATGCCGGGGATGACCGGTCGGCTGTACAACCAGTTCGCGATGACGATCGTCTTCGCGTTCTTCTTCTCGGCGGTCAACTCGCTGACGCTCAGCCCGGCCATGGCCCGGCTGTTCCTCAACACCAAGCACGGCGAGACCCGGTTCTTCCTGTTCCGCTGGTTCAACCGGGGGATGAAGTGGCTTGAGGACTCCTACGACGAGATCCTGATCTACACGGCCAGGAACTGGTGGACGGTCGTGGTCCCGTCGATCGCGCTTTTGGCGCTGACGGTCGCGATGGTCATGGCCCGGCCCAAGGAGTTCGTGCCGACCGAGGACCTGGGCTACCTGATGATGGTCGTCAAGACCCCCGACGGCACCAGCCGCGAGGCGACCGCCAAGGTGGTCCACAAGGTCGCGGACATCGCCATGAAGCTGGAGGGGGTCAAGCACGTCGTCGCGCTCGACGGCATGGACATCTTGAGTTCGACGAACCAGAGCAACGCGGGCGTCGTCTTCACGCCGCTGCAGCCCTGGTCGGAACGCCGCGACCCGGCCCTCAAGTCGTCGGCCCTGGCGCAGAAGCTCCAGGCGCAACTGTTCGAGAACATCCACGACGGCCTCGCCCTGGTCTTCGAACCCCCGCCGATCCGCGGCCTGAGCCGCACCGGCGGCCATGAGATCATGCTCGAGGACCGTTCCGGCAAGGGGGTCGACGCGTTGCAGCACGTGGTCGACCACTACCAGGACGAGGCCAAGAAGCGCCCCGAATTGGGGAGCGTCTTCACCACCTTCACCACCCGCGTCCCGCAACTGCGGTTCGAACTCGACCGCGTCAAGGCCCGCCGCCTCGACGTCCCGATCTCCGACGTCTTCGCCGTCCTCCAGGTCAACCTGGGCGCCTACTACATCAACGACTTCGACCTCTACGGCAAGGTCTGGCGGGTGCTGGCCCAGGCCGAGGGGGGCGCCCGCACCAAGCCCGAGGACATCGGCAACCTCTACGTCCTGAACAAGAAGGGCGAACGGGTGCCGCTCTCCAGCCTGGGCGAGGTTCATTACAGCCTCGGCCCCATCGACGTCCCCCACTACAACCTCTACACCGCCGCCAAGATCACCGGCAACCCCGCCCCCGGCTACAGCTCCGGCCAGGCCCTGATCGCGCTTCGGGAGGTCGCCGACTCGGTCCTGCCGGAAGGCTTCGGCTACGAGTGGACCGGCACCACCTACCAGGAGATCAAGGTCGGCAACCAGTCGGTCCTGATCTTCTCGCTGTCGGTGATCTGCGTCTTCCTGTTCATGGCCGCCTTGTACGAGAGTTGGATCCGGCCGTTGGTCATCATCCTGACCGTCCCCCTGGCCATGTTCGGCGCCATCGTCGGCCTCTGGTGGTACGGCATGCCGCTGGACGTCTTCGGCCAGATCGGCCTCGTCATGCTCATCGGGCTGGAGACCAAGAACGCGATCCTGATGGTCGAGCTCGGCGTCGAAATGCGCGAGAAGCACGGCAAGAGCATCATGGAGGCGGGCCTGATCTGCGCCCGCGAGCGGCTCCGACCGATCCTCATGACCTCGTTCGCGTTCGTCATGGGCGTCTTGCCGATGGCCCGGGCGACCGGCGCCGGCGCCGCCAGCCGCAACTCCCTGGGCGTCGTCATCGCCGCCGGCATCGCCATCTCCACCATCCTCGGCCGGTTCGTCATCCCCGTCTACTTCGTCCTCGGCGAACAGATCGGCGACTACCTCAAGCGCCTCCGCGGCGCCGACAAGGACGACGACGAGATCCGCGAGGACGAGGACGACCGCGGCGGCATGGAGCCGGAGCCGGCCTACGTCGGCGGTGGCGACGGCAATGGCAACGGCAACGGCGATGGCGACGGCCGAGTCCGCGACGACTACGACCCCGAGACGAGGGTCCACGACTCCCGGAACTGACCGGCCTCGCCCGCGTCCCCCCGCGAACCGAGCTTGTTCCAGGGTCCACCCCCTGGTAGTCTCGGCCACGCGGGGAGGCGTCCCAGCGCCTGGGGATTCCCCGCGCCTTCCGGACAAGGGAGTGGAACGGAGCGTTGAGCAGTCCACCGATACGCAAGGTCGTGGTCGTCGGCCTCGACGGCCTGGAGCCCTCGATCGTCGACCCCATGCTGGCCCGGGGCGAACTGCCGAACCTGGCGCGACTCTCCGGCGCCGCCGCCGCGGCCCGAGTCGCCACCACGGCCCCCGCCCAGACCCCCGTCGCCTGGTCGAGCTTCGCCACCGGCATGAACCCCGGCGGCCACGGCGTGTTCGACTTCCTCCGCCGCGACCCTGGGACCTACCGGATCGATAGCGGCCTGAACCGCTACGAGCAAAAATCGGCCCTCCTGCCCCCCAGGGCCGTCAACCAGCGCCAGGGCGAGACGATCTGGGACCGCCTCACCGCCGCCGGACTCCCCTCGACCATCCTCCGCTGCCCCTGCGCGTATCCGCCCGACCGCCTCCGCGGATCGCTCCTGGGCGGGATGGGCGTCCCCGACCTCCGCGGCGGCTTCGGGACGTCGAGCTACTACACGTCCGAATCCGACGCCTCGGCCCGCGAGGCCGAAAACCTCGTCCGCTTGGTCGACGACGGTCGCTCGCCGATCGATACCTTCCTCATGGGACCCCGAAGCCCGAAGGCCCGCGACGGCGTCCGGTTCGACCTCCGGCTCGTTCGCGGCGCCGAGCCGGGCGTCCTGACGATCCGCTCCGCCGGCGAACCCCGCGAGCTTCACGTTCGCGAAGGGGAATGGAGCGGCTGGCTGCGCGTGAAGTTCAAGCTGGGCCCGCTCCAATCGGCCCGCGGCGGCGTCCGGTTCCTGCTGCTGAGGCGCGACCCGACGGTCGTGCTTTACGCCTCCCCGGTCAACTTCGATCCGGCCGCGCCGTTGTTCCCGATCAGCCACCCGCCCGAGTTCGCTCGCGAGCTCGCCGACGAAATCGGCACGTACCACACCGCCGGGTTCGTCGAGGACCACAACGGACTCATCAACGAACGCATCTCCGAGGAACAGTTCCTCGCCCAGTGCGACGACGCCTGGCGCGAGCGCCGGGCGATGATGGAACGCGAGCTTTCAAGGCTCGACTCCGGCCTCTTCTACTGCCTCTTCGACACCCCCGACCGCGTCCAACATATGCTTTGGCGGTTCCGCGAACCCGACCACCCCGCCAACCGCGGCCGCGAGCCGAACCCGGCGCTCGCCGGGGCGGTCGAGGATCAGTACCGCAAGGGGGACGAAGTCGTCGGCCAGGCGCTCGACCACGTCGACGACCGGACGCTCCTGATCGTCCTGAGCGACCACGGCTTCACCGGCTTTCAGCGCCAGTTCCACCTGAACTCCTGGCTGCTTCGCGAGGGCCTGCTCGCGCTCAAGTCCGACCTTTCCCCGGGTGACGCCGCGGGAGACTTCCTCCAGGGGATCGACTGGGACCGAACCGCGGCCTACGCGATGGGCCTGGGCGGGCTGTTCCTGAACCTGCAAGGCCGCGAAGGCCGCGGGACCGTCCGACCGGAGGACGCCGACGCGCTGCGGAAGTCGATCGCCGAGAAGCTGACCGGCGTCCGCGACGAGGAGCGCGGACGGATCGCGGTGCGGTCGGCCCGGCCCCGCGACGCGGTCTATTCCGGCCCGTTCGTCGACGAGGCGCCCGACGTGGTCGTGGACTTCGCGCCCGGCCATCGGGTCTCGTGGTCGTCGTCGATGGGGGGCGTCGCCGACGGCCCCTTGCACGAGGACAATACGAGGAAGTGGTCCGGCGACCACTGCGTCGATCCGTCGGCCGTCCCCGGCGTCCTGTTCATGAACCGCCCGTTCCGCCGCGACGACGCGAGCCTGCTCGACCTGGCGCCGACGATCCTGAGCGCCCTGGGCGTCGATAAGGGCCCGCGAATGGAGGGGGAATCGCTGACATGAAAATCCTCGTGATCGGTTTGGAGGGATCCGCCGCCGACGTCTGGCTCCAAGACGAGCGTTTGACCACCCTCCGCGGTCTGATGGAAGCCGGCTGTTACGGCCCCCTGGAAGGCGCGGGCTCGCCGACGTCCCCGCCGTCCTGGACGTGCCTGGCGACTTCTCGGCCGATCCAGGCCCCGGCGATCTGGGACCGGGTCGCGGCCGCGAACGGCCGGTCGATCCTGATCGACTTGCCCGCGGGCGTCGCTCCCCAACCGGCCGCGGGCCTATCGATCGTCGCGACCGGCGCGACCGGCGCCTCCTCGGACGACGGAGCCGACAGCCTCCTGGACGCGAGTCGGAAGCGGTTCGAGGCGGTTCGCCGCCTGATGACCGAGGAGTCCTGGGACTATATGCAGGTCGTGGACGACGGAATCGACCGCCTCCGTCTCGACCAGGAGATCGCCCGGACGCTGGAGCTTTTGGGCGACGACGCGATCGTCCTGATCGCCTTCCTTCACCCCGACCCGACGACGCGCGGCGCGTTCATCCTGGCGGGAACCCAGCTTCCCCCGTTCGGCGCGATCGACGGCGTCCGCGTCCTCGACGTCGCCCCGACCTTGCTGGCGCTCGCGGACCTCCCCCCCCCGCCCCAGGCCGACGGCCGCGACTTCCTGGAAGGCCGCGAGCCGACCGACCCCGCGGGCGGCGTGCCGGGGCTCGACGACGACGAACTGGTCCGCGAGCGGCTGCGGGGCCTCGGCTACATAGGCTGACGAGGCGTCGCCGGACTCGTTCGCGAAACCATGACGTCTTGCGCGTGGCTCGGAATCGATTCGCCATGTTCAAGCGTTTGCGCCGTTTCGACCGAAATAACGCTTGCGACCTCTTGAAGCGGCCCCTAGGAGGGGGGAGGGGGGGCTGGCTGGCGCGGGCCTCATCGTCCGCGAAGGGAGGCACGCGCATGACTGGACGATCAACGGCCACCATCCTGGTCATCCTCTTGGCGTCCGCGCCGCCCGCATATTCGCAGGAAGGGATCCCCCCGCCGGTCCAACTCCCGATCCCGACGTTGGAGGAAGCCCCACCGCCGATCCAGTTCGTGGAGGAGGATCCGGCCCCGGTCCAGGGTGCGATTCCGGCCCCGTTCGACGCCTATCCGCCTCAAGACGTTATGACGCCGTTCGATACCTTCCCGCCGCAAGCCGAGGCCCCCGCCCCGGCCGCGCCGTCGGCTTTCACGGGTCTGGAGGCGGAGTCGCTGCCGGCGGAGATCGCCGAGGACGAGGGGCCGCTTGTGCCGGAGGGATTCCGGCTGGGCCCGGCGCCCGTGTCGGACGTCGGCATCTTGCGGGGGCTTCTCGGACTGGACGACTTCCTCAGCCGGCGCGGCCTGCGGAGCTTCGGCTGGGTCGAGAGCGGCTATACCGGCTCGTCGACCGGCGCGGGCTTGTTGAGCGTGGCGCCGCGGTTGAATCGGTTCGGCGACTACTACCTCGTCAACCAGATCGGCCTGACGCTCTCGAAGCCGTTGGAGCAGGATCGGTTCAACGTCGGCTTCAACGTTCGCTACTTCGCCGGCGCCGACGCCGCGGCCGGGCAGCCCAAGGGAGGCATCGGCAGCGGCAACTCATACCAGCTTTTCAATCACGACTTCCGCGACCTCAACATCTCGGCCCACCTGCCGGTGCTGACCGAGGGGGGCGTGGACTTCAAGATCGGCCGCATGAACACGATCATCGGCTACAACGGCTACCTGTCGCCGTATCGGCCGTTCTACTCCAGCGACTACCAGTTCTGGTATCTCCAGGACGGCGCCTTCACGGGCTTCCTCTTCGATTTTCACATCACCGACCGGCTCAACGTCTGGAGCGGCATGACCCTGGGCGCCAACACCTTCTTCGTGAACCGGAGCGCCCGGTCGTACTGCTACATCGGCCAGATCGACTACTGGCTGACCGAGGACCGGAAGACCCGACTGACGGCCTCGGTCTACGCCGGGCCGGACGCGCTGTTCTCCGCGCCGGGGATGGGGGGGACGTTCGACACGATGGTGGAGATGCGAATCCAGCGCAACTGGACGGAGCGGTTCACGCAGATCATCCAGAGCAACATCGGCTGGGACTCCAACACTCCGGTCGGCACTCGGGGGAGCGGGGCCTACGGCGTCTACACGATCGGCCTGTTCCACCTGACGCCGCACTTCGACTTCAACGCCCGCGGCGAGTGGTTCAAGGACGTCGGCGGGGTGCGAACCGGCTTCGCCGCGGACTACGCGGAGGCAACCGTCGGCATCAACTGGCACCCGACGAAGTGGCTTGAGATCCGCCCCGAGGTCCGCGGCGACTTCGCCAGCCAACCGGCCTACGGCGGCGGCACCGACGGCGGCCACTACAAGCAGTTGACCAGCGTCATCAGTACGTTGATCAAGTTCTGAGCGGCATCGACCGCCGATGGATCAGGGATCCATCGGCGGCTTCGAGAACCAGTGGTTCGGCGCCAAGGCCGTCGATTCGAGCAGCCACGGCGGCGCGCCGGGGCCGCCGGTCCAGAAACCGGCGACGGCCAGCGCCGTCCGAGCCACGAGGGTCGTGACGATCGCGGGGGGGCCGCACCAGCGCAGGCAGGTGATTCCGGTGTCCAGCGGCAGCCGCGCCGCCCGGACGCCGGGGGCGTCGAACGCGAGATCGTCCGGGACCGGGCCCGCGACCATCAGGCTTCCCGCGGCCAGCTCGCCGCCGAAGTGCCACTGGATCGCGTCCTCGTTCCAGGGGCCGTCCCAGCGGAAGCGCTCGCGGTAGACCAGCCGCCCCGAGCGCCTGGCCTCGAAGTCCTGGACGATCCGGTCGAAGACGAACCGCTCCGACAGGTGGCCGCGGGAGTATCGCCCCGCGTACCAGACGTCGCCCCAGATCAATCGCCCTCGCGGCGCCAGGTCCACGCGCCCGCGTTGATGGTACCGGCTGGCGGCGTAGGGGATCAGCGGGCCGGGAAGGACGACGAGGAAGGCGTCGTCCTCGACCTTCGCCGACCATTGCTGGGTGGCGAAGCTCCCGCGCGACGGATGGACCCGCGCCGCCGCCTGGCCGGTGACGACCGCCCGGGAGCCGCGGCGGGCGTGAAGCCGGACCAGGTGGGCGTCGCCGTCGAGCAACCCGGCGGTGAGGGTGATGAAGTACAACAGCGACGCCGGCTCGTCCTGGAGGGCGAACGGCGGCATGAGCCTCAAGGGGATCTGTTGATAGCAACGGCCGAGGCGGGTGATGCCGCCGTCGGTCGTCGTCAACTCCACCCGCGCGCCGCCGACCCGCGCGGCCTCGTGGCCGGCCGGCCGGCAATCGGCGAACTCGGGGGGCGTGACGATCTCCGCGCGGGTGATGCGTCCGGTCTTCGGGGCGGGTTCGTCGGCCGCCGGGATCGGGGCCGCGCCCGCGCTCGCCGCCGGCGGGGTCAAGACGACTTCGCGGCGAGCGGGAGCTGCTGACGCACCCAAGCGACCACCTCCTCGAAACCGATGTTCTTGCGGACGCTGACCATGCTGAACGGTCGCTCGCCGCGCATCTTCAGGCTGTCCCGGCGCATGACCTCCAGGTCGGCCCCGACGTACTCGGCGATGTCGATCTTGTTGATGACCAGGAGGTCGCTGTTGCAGATCCCCGGCCCGCCCTTGCGGGGGATCTTGTCTCCCTCGCCGACGTCGATGACGAAGATGAAGCGGTCGGCCAGCTCGCGCGAGAAGACGGCCGTCAGGTTGTCGCCGCCGGACTCGATGATGACGAGTTCCAGGTCGGGAAACTGGCGCTGGAAGTTGCCGACGGCGCTCAGGTTGGCGCTGGCGTCGTCGCGGATGGCGGTGTGCGGGCAGCCGCCGGTCTGCACGCCGGTGATCCGCTCCAGGGGAAGCACGCCGCTTCGCGAGAGGAACTCGGCGTCCTCGTGGGTGTAGATGTCGTTGGTGACGACCGCCAGGTTGACCTCCGGCCAAAGCGCCTTGCAGAGGGCCTCCACCAGCGCGGTCTTGCCCGAGCCGACGGGCCCCGCCACGCCGAGCGTGAAGACGCGCCGTGTGGGCCCCGCGTAACGCGCCGGGCCGGAACGTCCCATGTGATCGCCTCCTGGGTCGCCGTGGAAGAAGACGCCGGGGCGGAGCCGCCGCCGACGGGTGGAGCGGAGAAGCGCGGTCGGATTCCACGCCCCTTCAGGATCGGAAGACGCGGGCGTAGAGTCGTGTCTGTTCATCGCAGAGGATCTCATAGGAAGGGGATCCGGAGCCGGCCGTCTCCGGCTCGCGGCGCTGGACGTCTTCGACCAGGCCTCGGATCTCGTCGTGGAGATAGGCCAGCATCTGCTGGCCGTGGGTGTGGCCGATGGGGACGGAACGGACCCCGGCGCCGATCATGCCGAGCGCCGCTTGATGGAGATACGCGGCGAGCACGTCTTCGACCGATCCGTCCGCCAGCGCCCCCAGGATGCCGAACGCGACGGGATGATGCCACCCCGGCTCGTCGGCCGGCAACGCGCCGGCCAGAAGCCGAAGCTCGCTCGCCGACCATTCCCAGGTCGCGCCCAACGCCATCAACTGGTCTCCCATCTCGCGGCTGGCCCGTCGGGTCGACGGGGGGGCGAACGCGCATTCGACGTCGCGGTTGAGGCGGACCAGTTCGTCGGCGTCGCCGCTCGTCGCCGCGCGGACGGCGGCGGCGACGAGGACGCCCTCGAACGGGCCGAGGTTCTCGCGAAGCCATTGGAGCGTCCACCGCTCCAGGGTTTCGGGGTCGTGGACCGATCCCCGCGCGATCGCCGCCTCCAGCCCCCACGAATGAGTATACCCGCTGATCGGGAGGGCCGAGTCGGCGATCTGAAGCAGACGTAGGTTCATGGCGGGGATCGAATGACCTGGTTGACTGGAAAGGAAGGTCTCGGGTCGACGTGATCCGAGGCTTTCCGCGGCTTCGTCGGACTAACGGCTGGCGGCGCGAGGCGCGCCGATGCCGGGGTTGATCTTGTGTTGCGGCCCCTTCGCGGAGGGCCTCACGTCGAAGTCGAACATGGCCGTCGGCAGGTAGACCGTGGAGCAGGCGTTGGGGATGTCCACCACCCCGGAATGCCTCCCCTCGATCGGCGCGGCGCCCAAGAGCAGAAACGCCTGCTCCGGCGCGTAGCCGAACTTGGTCAGGTAGTCGATGGCGTGCAGGCAGGCGCGCTGGTACGCCAGGAAGGAGTCCAGGTAGCGCTGTTCGCCCTTGAGCGTGACGGAGGTGCCGGAGAAGGCGAGCCATTCGCTGTAGCGGGGCTCGACGCGACCGGGCATGAAGATGGCGTTCTCGCCGACGCCGTAGGCGGCCATGCCCCCCTTGATGAGGTCGACGTGGAAGTCGATGAACCCGCTCATCTCGATGGCGCCGCAGAAGGTGATCTCGCCGTCCCCTTGCGAAAAGTGGAGGTCGCCCACGGAGAAGTTGGCGCCGTCGACGTAGACGGGGTAGAAGATCCGCGACCCCTTGGAGAGGTTCTTGATGTCCTGGTTGCCGCCGTTCTCCCGCGGCGGAGCGGTGCGGGCGGCCTCCCCGGCGACCCGTTCGAAGTCCTTCTCCGGCACCCCGCCGAGGACGGCCTCGCGGGGCTCCGGCGGCAGCGCCAGCGGCGGGACGCGATGAGGATCGGTGGCGATCAGCGCGCCTTCGCGCGCGTTCCATTTGGCGAGCAGGTCCGCGGAGGGGGCCGTGCCCATGAGGCCGGAGTGGGTCAGGCCCAGGAAGGAGACTTCCGGGACGTGGCGGGAGGTCGCGACCTGCCCCTTGAAGTCCCAGACGGCCTTGTAGGCGTCGGGGAACTGGTCGGTGAGGAAGCTGCCGCCGTTGGCCTTGCTGAAGATCCCGGTGTAGCCCCAGCCCTGCCCCGCCAGCGGGCCGGAGTCCTCCTGGGGGATGGGGCCGACGTCCAGGATGTCGACGATCAAGAGGTCGCCGGGCTTGGCGCCCTCGATGGCGAACGGGCCGCTGAGCTTGTGGACCGTCATCAGCGGGGCGTCCCGAACGTCGTCGGCCGAGTCGTCGTTGTGGATCGCGCCGTCGAACCACTCCCGACAATCGACGCGGAAGCAGTCCCCCGGCTTGACCGTGGCCACCGGCGGGATCTCCGGGTGCCAGCGGTTGTGGCCCAGCTTCTCCTGGTCCTCGAACTTCCTGGACGAATCAAGCTTGAAGATGGTCTGCGGCATCGTTCCTCCAACCGTCGGTGAAGACGCTCAGGGACTCGGACGCTCGAAATATGGAGACGCCAACGCCGCGAGGCGCGACTCGCATCCGCCGCGAACCATGCCGAGATCCCGCCTCCAACCGCGGGATGGGAGGGACGTCCGACGTCCCGCCGCGGGTTGTTTCCAAACCCGGATCGCGAGGCGCGCCTCACGGCCGGGGCAGTTTCCGGTGTAAGGGGTTGGTCGTGATCCTCGCGGGGCGCTTCACGCCCGTCGATGGCAGCGCGGTGACGACCTGGGGTTCGTGGGCCGTCCTCGCGGCGGCGTCGATCAGCTTGTAGGCCGTCTTGCCCGCGATCGAGACGTGAGGCGCGGTGAAGACCCGCTCGGCCCGCTCGCCGCACCGGGGGCAGACGACGGCCCCCGGCGCGGAGCCCATCGGGAAGGAGGCCTCGACGTCTCCGCAGTCGGGGCACGCGTACCGGTAGACCGTCATGAGGATTTCTCCTTCGGCGACGACGAACCCGCGACCCGCGGGACGACCGCCATTTGCATCTTACGTCGGTTGGGAAGCCCTCCCGAGGATCCTGATCCGCCCGTCCGGCCCGGCGGACGGATCAGGTGGCGCGTTCCGCCCTCAGAACAGGAAATACCGCTGGGTCATCGGCAGTTCCGCCAGGGGCTCGCTGCCGACCTTCTCGCCGTCGACGAAGACCTCGTAGGTCTCCGGATCGACGCGGATCTCGGGGCACGCCTCGTTCCGCTTCATGTCCTTCTTGCCGACGGTTCGGCAGCCCTCCACCGCCACGACCTCGCGCTGCAGGCCGTAGCGATCGACGATCCCGTCCTCCAGCGACGCCCTGGAGACGAAGGTCATGCACGACTTCGACAGCGCCCGGCCGTAAGCGGCGAACTGCTTCCGCATGTACACCGGCTGCGGCGTGGGGATGCTGGCGTTCGCGTCGCCCATCTGCGCGGCGACGATCATGCCGCCCTTGATGACGAGCGAGGGTTTGACGCCGAAGTTGGCCGGCTCGTACAGCACCAGGTCCGCCAGCTTCCCCGGCTCGATCGAGCCGACGTGCTCGGCGATGCCGTGGGTCAGGGCCGGGTTGATGGTGTACTTGGCGACGTACCGCTTGACCCGCTCGTTGTCGTTGCGGGCCGAATCGCTCTTGAGCGAGCCGAACTGGACCTTCATCTTGTGCGCGGTCTGCCAGGTCCGCACGACCACCTCGCCGACGCGGCCCATCGCCTGGCTGTCCGAGCTCATCATGCTGATGATGCCGCGGTCGTGGAAGACGTCCTCGGCGCCGATGGTCTCCGCCCGGATCCGGCTCTCGGCGAACGCGACGTCCTCGGGGATGTCCCGCGACAGGTGATGGCAGACCATCAGCATGTCGAGGTGTTCGTCGATGGTGTTGACGGTGAACGGCCGCGTCGGGTTGGTGCTGGAGGGGAGCACGTTGGGGAGCGAGGCGATCCGGATGATGTCCGGCGCGTGGCCGCCGCCGGCGCCCTCGGTGTGGAAGCTGTGGATCGCCCGGCCCTTGATCGCGGCGATGGTGTCGGCCAGGAAGCCCGACTCGTTGAGCGTGTCGGTGTGGATGGCGACCTGGACGTCGAACTCGTCGGCGACGGTCAGGGCCGTGTCGATGGTCGCCGGGGTGGTCCCCCAGTCCTCGTGGAGCTTCAGGCCGCACGCTCCGGCGCGGACCTGGGACTCCAGGGGCTTGGTCAGGCTGCCGTTCCCCTTGCCCATGAAGCCGATGTTGACCGGCAGGGCCTCGGCCGCCTGAAGCATCCGCTCGATGTACCAGGCCCCCGGGGTGCAGGTGGTGGCCCAGGTCCCGGTGGCCGAGCCGGTGCCGCCGCCGAGCATCGTCGTGATCCCCGAGGCGATGGCCGTCTCGACCTGCTGGGGGCAGATGAAGTGGATGTGGGCGTCCAGGCCGCCGGCGACGACGATTTGCCCCTCGCCGGCGATGACCTCGGTCTCCGGGCCGATGATCAGTCGCGGGTCGACGCCCTCCTGGGTCTGCGGGTTGCCGGTTCGGCCGACGGCGACGATCCGGCCGTCGCGGACGCCGATGTCCCCCTTGACGATCCCCCAGTAGTCGATGATGACCGCGTTGGTGATCACCAGGTCCGGGTGCGGCGTCCCCATCCGCTCCTCGAGCGAACTCTGGCACTGGCCGTCGCGGATCGACTTGCCGCCGCCGAAGACCGACTCCTCGCCGTATTCGGTGTGGTCCTTCTCGATCTCGATGATCAACGCCGAGTCGGCCAGGCGGATTCGGTCGCCGGTGGTGGGCCCGTACTTGCCGGCGTAGGCCGGTCGCGAGATTCTGACGCTCATGCGCGGTCGCCTCAGCTTTGGGGGATGGTGGGGGCCGATTCCGAGGGCGCGCCGCCGAAGCCCTGCTCGCGGCAACGCCCGAAGCTCATCTCGCGGGTGTAGGGGTCGTCCAGCGAGCCGCTCACCAGCGCGCTGAAGCCGTAGACGCGGCGGTGACCGGCGTAGGGGATCAACGCCACCTCCTTGACCTCGCCCGGCTCGAACCGCACCGCCGTCCCGCTGGGGAGGTCCAGCCGCATGCCGTAGGCCTTCGCCCGATCGAAGATCAGGGCCTTGTTGACCTCGAAGAAGTGGTAGTGGGCCCCGATCTGGACCGGCCGGTCCCCGGTGTTGTTGACCTTCAGCGTCACCACGGACTTGCCCGCGTTGAGCTCCAGATCCTCGCCGTCGAAGAAGTACTCTCCCGGAATCATGCGTCGCTCCCGTCGGATGGGGATTGGGTTCGCGGTCCTCGATTCAGCGGATCGGCTCGTGGACGGTCACCAGCTTGCTGCCGTCCTTGAACGTCGGCTCGACCTGGATCATGTGGAGCATCTCCGGGATCCCCTCCATCACGTCGTCGCGCGTGAGGATCTCGCGGCCCGCCTCCATGATCTCGGCGACCGACTTGCCGTCGCGCGCCATCTCCATCAGCTCGGCGGTGATCAGGGCCGTCGCCTCGGGGTAGTTCAGCTTCAGGCCGCGCGCCTTGCGATCCCGCGCCACCTGGGCGGCGACGTAGATCAGCAGCTTGTCTCGCTCTTGCGGGGAAAGATTCATGGGCCATGGTCCTCAAGGGTTGCGGACGGGGATGCGTCAGACTCGCCGAGGCCCGCCCCGTCGGGGGGCGACGCCTCGCCCTGGTCGGGCGCGACGGGAAACGGCTCGTGGAGATACCGGGCGTCGAGCCAGCCGAAGGCCAGCACCAACCACGTCGCCAGGACGAACGGCGCGGTCAGCGCCGGCAGCCCGGTCAGGGGGAGCAGCTCGGTCAACGGCGTCGAGAGCAACGCGCCCAGGAGCGCCGGGATCAGCGACTTGCGCCAGAGGTAAAGCGCCGTCGCCGCCAGCGTCGCGTTGTAGCTGTAAAGGCCCAGCGCGACGTTCTCGGTCAGGAACCGGCCGACCAACCGCTCGGGGTCCAAGGCGCGCTGCGCCGGGGTGACGTGGTAGTTGGCCGCCAGGACCCCCAGGGCCGAGGCCGCCACGACCGCGACCGCGTGCCGCCAGTCTCCCAGGGCGATCCCCACCACGAAGAGAAACGCCGTGAGGAGGTTGGCCTGGAACATCACCTGGCCGACCCCGTTGGCGACCCCCAGAAACGCATTGGTTTCCGTATACGGCTCCCCCGGCGGGACCGCGGCCGCCCCGAGCGCCGGCGCGATCAGCCAAAGCGCCCAGGTGGTGACGATGAACGGCGCGGTGTAGGTCGGAAACGGCAGCGCCCCCCGCGCGATCCGGGTCAGGACCGTCGCGACGACGCAGCCGGCGACCAGGAGGCCGACGCTCGCGGCGCCCGGCTGGAGGAAGAAGAACGTCGCGATCCCGACGAGCGTCGCGTTGAAGCCGAAGATCCCGGCCGCGGTCTCGCCGGCGTCGAACCGCGCCGCCTTGGCGACGGCCGTGCCGATCGCGGCGCCGGCCAGTCCCCCCAGGGCCATGATCGGCGAGTTGACCAGGATCCCCAGCGCGAAGCAGACGCCGGTCAACGCGCTTTCTTGAAAAAACACCTGGCCGACGCCGCGCAGCGCGGCGCGAAGAGGATCCGGGATCCTCGCCTCGGCGGTGGTCGGAGACATGGCGGTCGTCATCGTCGGCCCCCATTCAATCGAGGATCTCGACCTTGCCGGTCGCCAGGTCGTACACGCCGCCGACGACCTTCAACTCGCCCGCCGCGACGGCCTTCGCCAGGATCGGGTCGAGCCCCTTGATCCTCCGGACGCTCAGGCGGACGTTGGCCCTGATCGCGTTCTCGACCGTGTCGCCCGGCTTCCCCGCGACCTCGCGCGCGGCTGGGCGGATCAGGTCGACCAGGCCCTCGATCGCGCCCGGCAGTTCGTCCCGCTTCTCGACGTGGGCGACGGCCGCCTTGACCGCGCCGCAGGCGGAGTGGCCGAGCACCAGGATCAACCGCGAGCCCAGTTCGGCCACGGCGTACTCCACGCTCCCCTTGACCACCGGGCCCGCCCCCTCGACGACGTTGCCCGCCACGCGGACGACGAACAGGTCGCCGACACCCTGGTCGAAGATCAGCTCGGGCGCCACCCTCGAATCGGCGCAGGCGACGATCACCGCCTGGGGCGTCTGGCCTTCGGCCAGCTTCGCGAAGTCCTCCGGCCGGCGCCTCGTCAGCAGCGACGGCGTGCCGGCGACGAACCGGTCGTTGCCCGCGATCAACCGGGCCAGCACGGCGTCCGGTTCGTCGCCGGCGGCCCTCGTCGCGGCGACGGACGACGAACGGCCGAGGCTCGCGGCGCCGACGGCGAAACCCGCGGCCCGAACGAAGTCGCGGCGGGACGGGACGCGAGGCGATCGCATGAAGACCTCCCTACGGATTTGGACGCGGACCAGGATCGCCGCGACGGCCGACGTCGTCGATCGCGCGGCCCGGCGAGGCATCGAGAATCGTTCCCGCCGGAGACCGACGCCGAGGCGGATCGAGCCTCATCGGCGACCGCCCTCTGCCGCGGCGCCGTCGCGCTTCCGGCTTTCCTTGGGACAATTTAACCCACGGATCCCCCATTCGCCAGAACCCGCCGGAGAAATCTGATGGAATCGGCGGACGTCGGAATCGAACCGCTCCGCGTCAATAGTAGAGCTGGAAGCGCATCCAGAACATGTTCACGTCGTCCCTGGAGTCGTTCGCTCCGTAATGGACCGGATCGTCGAAGTGGCCGTGGAGCCAGAAAACGTAGACCTTCAGATGCTCGTTCCAGTACCAGTTGACGCCCGCCTCGTAGGTGGTGGCGGAGTTCGCCCAGAGGTCGGGGTCGGCGAGCCCCGCGTCGAAGATCTGGCGCCCCAGCGTCAACTGGCTGACCCGGCCGACCAGTTCCCACGCGCCGATCCCCCGCCGCTGGTCGGGGCTGGTCGGCGCGACCGGGCGGCGGGGAACGACCATGGTCCGGCGGTCGACGTGTTCGCCGGTGAGGAAGTGGGCGGCGGTGACGTACCACGCCGAGAACGGCACGACGGCCGACGTCCCCAGGAGCGGCGAGGCGTAGCCGCCGTAGCCGTAGTTCCACTCGCCGATGAGCGACAGGCCGTTGCGGAAGTACGCGGAGTGGACCCCGCCGAGCAGCCGCTCCCCTCGCTCCCTCACGTCGGGGTTGAGCGTCAGGAACGGCGCGGCGGCCAGCGCCGCTTGCTCGGCGTTGGTCGGCCCCACGGCGCCGACTCGGAACGCCAGCGGCACGGCCGGCTGGTCCTGGTACCCGTAGGCGATCGACGCTCCGGCGTTGAAGTCCTTCAAGAACTCGAACCGCTCCGAATTCTGGAACGGGCGCATGTTCAAGTATCCGGTGAAGTCCTTGGAGACGTTGCGGTCCTCGAAGGAGTTGCGGGGGCCGGTGAAGAGGCCGGCGGCGTAGTCGAGTCGCTTGTCGAACAGATAGCCCCACGCCATCAGGCCGATCTGGCGGCCGGGGCCCAGGTTGGTCGTGAACAGCGACCGCTCGGGGGTGGGAAGCCAGAGGTTGCGGACGGCGTATTGGTCGTAGCCCATCGGCGTGAAGTAGCGGCCGAAGCGGATCTGGAGCCGGTCGCCGCGGTGGAGGTTCAGGAACGACTCCAGGATGTCGAACGAGCCCAGGCCGCGATTCATCGAGAAGACGTACTCGATCGGCCGGGTCATCCGGCCGTTGAAGAAGATCCGCTGGCGAGGGAAGAAGAAGCCGTTCTGGTACGGCGCGCCGCCCCCCGAGTCGCCCCAGACGCGGGCCTCGATCTGCGACTGGACGTGGACCTGAAGCAGGAACTCCTCGTCCCTGGTCTGGAACTGGAAGCCGGGGCCGAAGTTGGATTCGAGCGGACGCCTGGGGGGGTTGGCGATCGTCGAGAGTCCCGGCGCGTCCGCGTGGAACGGGTTGGGCTCCAGGGGCTGGGTCTCGTATTCGGGGACCGGCCCGGAATACTCCGGGACGCTTTCCAGCAGCGCGCCCGCGCCGGGGGCGGCCGGCGCGAGTCCTCCGACGCCGGCCGCGTCCATGTCGGCCGGGTCGAGCGCCGGGGGCGACGCCTCGGGAAGCCTGGTGGAAAGGTCGTCGATGCGTCGCATGAGCAACCGCATCTGCTCGTCGCGATCGCGCCTGGCGACTTCCGCTTCGCCTTGGGCGCGCTCCAGGCGTTCCACCAACTCCTTGTTCACCGCCTCGACGGCCTGAAGCCGCTCGGCGAGGTTCCCCTCCTTCACGCCCGGGGCCGCCGCTGGGGGCGGGGACGGGGGCGGCCCTTGGGCGCGCGCGGGCGCGCGGACGGCCGCCAGAAGGGCGAGCCCTCCCAACACGACGCCCCCGCGCATCGGCCTCCTTGCCGTTCGCCGCACTCGCTTGATCTCCGTCGCCGCGAATCGTCGATGTGACCGGATCGCGCGGACGTCCGGGACGCCGGCCGCGGCCGTCGGCAGGCTATGGGAGAAGGCAAGCCGGGGCAAGGTCAAAAGTAGAGTTGGAACCGCATCCAGAACATGTCGACGTTGCTTCGGCCGTCTCGAGGGTCGTAGAAGACGGGCCGGTTGAAGTCGCCGTGGAGCCAGAACATGTAGATCTTCATGTGCTCGTTCCAGTACCAGTTGACGCCCAGTTCGTAGGAGGTCGCGGAGTTCGTCCAGACGTTGGGGTCGGCGAGGCCCGCCTGGAAGAGTTCCCGGCCGAGCGTGACCTGGCTGACGCGGCTGACCAGTTCCCAGGCGCCGAAGCCCCGGCTCTGGCCGGGCCGGGTCGTGAAGAGGGGGTGCAGAGGCGCGACCATGGCCCGGCGGCTGACGTGCTCGCCGGTGAGGAAGTAGGCCGCGGCGGCGTACCACCCCGAGACCGGCACGAACGCCGACGTCCCCGACGCCTGGGAGGCGTAGTTCTCGTACCCGTAGTGCCATTCGCCCATGAGCGAGAGGCCGTTGTAAAAGAGGGCGGAGTGGACCGCTCCGAGCAATCGCTCCCCGCGTTCCCACACGTCGGGATTGAGCCTCAAGAACGGCGCGGCGGCCAGGTCCGACGCCGCCGAGTCGGTCGGCCCGTGCGCCCCCACGCGGAAGGCCAGCGGCACGGCCGGCTGGTCCTGGTAGCCGTAGGCCACCGACGTTCCGACGTTCCAATACTTGAGGGCCGTGAACCGCGCGGACCTCTGGAACGGGCGGCCGTTGAGGAAGGCGGTGACGTCCTTCGAGTTGTTGGGATCCCCGAACGAGTTCCTGGGGCCGGTGAAGAGGCCGGCGGCGTAGTCGAGCCGCTTGTCGAACAGGTGGCCCCAGGCCATGAACCCGAGTTGGCGGCTGGTCCCCAGGTTGGCCGTGAACAGCGACCGCTCGGGCGTGGGGAGCCATTGGTTGTGGATTGAGAACTGGTCGAAGCCCAGAGGCGTGAAGTAGCGACCGAACCGGAGTTGAAAGCGGTCGTCGAGGTTGAGGTTCAGAAAGGCGTTGAGGACGTCCAGGCTGCTCGCGCCTCGGTTGACCGTGAAGTTGTATTCGATCGGCCGCGTCATGTGGCCGACGAAGTAGAGGCGCTGGCGGGGAAAGAAGAACCCGTCCTTGAACGGCGTCGATCGGTTGGCGTCGCCCCAGACGCGGGCGTCGATCTGGGACTCGACGTGGGTCTGAAGCAGGAACTCCTCGTCCCTGGTCTGGAACTGGAAGCCGGGTCCGAACTTGACCTCGATCGGGAGCTTGGAGGGGGACGCGATGGTCGAGAGCCCCGACGCGGGCGTGTGGAACGGCGGCGGCTCGCCCAACCGCGCCTCGTACTCGGGAATCGGCCCGGTGATCTGGCTTCGCTCGCCCTCGGCGCCGCCCGTCCCCCCGCCCGGCTCGGAGGGAGTTCCCGTGGCCGACGCCGCGCCGTCCCCCTCGCCGCCCGCGCCCGAGCGTGGCAGTCGCGTGGAGAAGTCGTCGACGCGCTGCATGAGCAACCGCATCTGCTCGTCGTGTTCGCGCTGGCTCCGCTCCAGGCGCTCGACGAGTTCCTTGTTCAGCTTTTCCACGGCGTGGAGCCGCTCCTCCAGTTCGCCGACGGCCGCGTCGGGACGTTCGGCGGGCGCCGCGGCGATCGCGGGCGGGCTCGGCTCCTGCGCCGGCGCGGGCGCGCGAGCGATCGCCAGCAGGAGGGCAAGCCCCCCCCGCACGATCCACCCACGATTCGGCATCCTTGCCGCTCGCCTCATCGCGTGCCTGGGCTCCGACGTCGTGAAACGCCAGTTCGACGAAGAAATGCGCGCGCGGTCCCTCTGGAATCGACCGCGGCTTTCGGCAAACTATGATAGAAGGCGATCGACGGCAAGGTCGGATGCCTGTTCCGCGGTTCAGGAGCCGAGTCATGCCGACCGACGACGTGGAATACGAGTTCGGAGTCGCGATCCCCGGTCGGATCCTGCCCCCCGAGCGTTGGGCGCGCACGGCGGTGAAGCGGTTGCCGGAGGCGGGGCCGCTCGACTTCGCCGCGATCTTCGGCCGCACCGCCCCGCTGGTCCTGGACCTGGGGTGCGGCAACGGTCGCTACACGCTCCTAAGCGCTTTGGCGAGACCGGATTACGACCACTTCGCCATCGACCCCCTGCCGGTGGTGATCCGCTACGCCACTCGGCGGGGGAACCAGCGCGGGCTTTCCAACGCGCGGTTCGCGGTCAAGGACGCCCAGACGTTCCTGTCGCGATACGTCGCCGACGCCGCGGCGGCCGAGGTCCACCTGTACCACCCCCAGCCGTTCCATGACCCTCGCCAGGCGCATCGACGCCTGGTGACGCCCCGGTTCGCCGCCGACGTCCACCGCGTCCTGGCCCCCGACGGCCTCCTCGTCGTCCAGACCGACAACCCCGACTACTGGTCGTACATGACCAGCATGCTTCCCTATTTCTTCTCCCTTGAAGACCATCCCGATCCCTGGCCGGACAGCCCCGCCGGGCGGTCCCGGCGCGAGATCGTCGCCATCCAGCGCGGGCTCCACGTTTTCCGAGGAGTCGCCCGCCGTCGCGACGAGATCGACCGCGCCGAGGCCATGGAACTGGCCGCCACCCTTCCCCCACCCACCTTCCGAAGCCACGGCCCTTGGCGCGAACTCGATCGGCTGGAGCGCGAGGGAGGGTGATCGGGGGGACGTCCCCGACGTCAATCCAGTTTGACGTGAAGCTCCTTGAGCTGTCGCGGCGAGACCGCGCCGGGGGCGCCGGTCATCAGGTCGGTCCCTCGGGCGGTCTTGGGGAAGGCGATGCAGTCGCGGATGTTGGTCAGTCCGGCGTAAAGCATCACCAGGCGGTCGAAGCCCAGCGCGATCCCGCCGTGCGGCGGCGCGCCGTTGCGCAGGGCGCTCAGGAGGAACCCGAACTTCTCCTCGGCCTCCTCGGGCGAGAGCCCCAAGAGGGCGAAGACCTTGGACTGGATCGCCGAGTCGTGGATTCGGATGGTGCCGCCGCCGGCCTCCTCGCCGTTGATGACCAGATCGTAAGCCTGGGCGCGGACCTTGGCGGGGTCGGTATCCAGAAGCGGCAGGTCTTCGGGCAGGGGCATCGTGAACGGGTGGTGCTCGGCGACGTATCGATTCTCCTCCGCGTCCCACGCCAGAAGCGGGAAGTGGACGACCCAGGAGTAGTGGAACGCCCTGGGGTCGTACAGCTTCAGTTCCTCGGCCAGCCGGGCGCGAAGGTTCGAGAGGGCCTGGCTGGTGACGGCCTGGGTGTCGGCGACGATCAGGATCAGGTCGCCGGCCTTGGCGTCGAACCGCTCGCGGAGAAGCGCCTGGACCTCGGGCTTGAAGAACTTGGCGGTGGGCCCGGTCAGGGTCTCGGCCTCGACCTTCAGCCACACCAGCCCCTTGGCGCCGAAGGTCCCGGCGAACTCGGTGAACCCGTCCAGGTCCTTGCGGCTGTACTTCGCGCCTCCGCCGGGGGCGCATAAGCCACGGATCCGGTTGCCCGCCTCCCTGGCCTGCTGGAAGACCCGGAACTCGGTTTGGTCGGCGACATCGGCCAAGTCCTTCAGCTCCAGGCCGTAGCGCAGATCGGGCCGGTCGCTGCCGAACCGCTCCATGGCGTCGCGATACTCGACGCGGGGAAGCGGCAGCGCGAGTTCCTCGCCGCCGAACTGCTTCGCCAACGCCGCGATCAATCCCTCCATCGTGGTCATGACGTCGTCGTCCTCGACGAACGACATCTCGACGTCCAGTTGGGAGAACTCCGGCTGGCGGGTGGCGCGAAGGTCCTCGTCGCGGAAGCAGCGGGCGATCTGGAAGTAGCGGTCGAAGCCCGAAACCATCAACAACTGTTTGTACAACTGCGGCGACTGCGGCAAGGCGTAGAAGTGCCCCGGATGGACGCGGCTGGGAACCAGGAAGTCGCGGGCGCCCTCGGGCGTGCTGCGACCCAAAACGGGGGTCTCGACCTCCAGAAAACCCTGGTCGGACATGACCCGGCGCATGGTCTGGCCGATCTCGTGGCGGATCACGAAGACGCGCTGAAGCTCCGGCCGGCGCAGGTCCAGGAAGCGGTACTTGAGCCGCAACTCCTCGTTGGGCTCCGGGCCGTCGATCTCGAAGGGGGGCGTGGGCGAGGCGTTGTAGACGACCAGCTCGACGACGCGGACCTCGACCGCGCCGGTCTTGAGCTTGGGGTTCTCCTTGCCTTCGAGCCTGGGGGCGACCTTGCCGCGGACGCCGATGACGTATTCGTTGCGCAGCTCGCGGGCCCGGGCTTGAAGCTCGGCGCCGGCCTCGGGCTCGAAGACGACCTGGGTGACGCCGAAGCGGTCGCGAAGGTCGATGAAGACCAATCCGCCGAAGTCGCGCCAGGCGTCGACCCAGCCGTTGAGCGCGACGTCTCGGCCGACGTCGGCCCCGGTCAATTCCCCGCAGGTGTGCGTCCGTTTCAGCAGCATGATGCGCCCGTCGGCCTGTCGTCGCCGTAAGTTTCAACGTCCGTCCGGTTTGAGTCGCCCGGACGGGACGGCGGACGGGCCGTCTCCGGGGCGTGTACGATACAACTCCGCGAATCGGATCGTCAAGCGGTCGGGGAGGTTCGCCCCAGCGCCCGGGCCAGATCGTCCCAGTAGTTCGGGTAGGTCTTGGCGACGCATCCGGGATCCTGGATGACGACGCCTGGGATTCGAAGCCCGGCCAGGGCGAACGCCATGGCCATGCGGTGATCGTCGTAGGTCTTGATCGAGGCCGGCTTCTTCAGGCCCCCGGCGGCGGGGGGGATGATGAGCAGGCCGTCTTCCCGCTCGTCGACCTCCGCGCCCAGTTTGCGCAGTTCGGCGGCGAGGGCGGCGATGCGGTCGGTCTCCTTGTGGCGGATGTGGCCGACGTTGCGGATCCGGGTGACGCCCGCGGCGAAGAGGGCGACGACCGCCAGGGTCATCACGGTGTCGCTGATCGCGTTCATGTCGACGTCCACCGCGCGCAGCGGGCCGCCGGTCACGGTGATCCGGTCGGGCTCGCGCTCGACCCGACAGCCCATGTGCTCCAGCACGTCCGCGAACTGGACGTCCCCCTGGACGCTCGCCGACCCCAGGCCCTCGACCGTGACGACGCCGCCGGCGATCGCGGCGAGGGCGAAGAAGTAGCTGGCGGCCGAGGCGTCGGGCTCGATCGCGTACTCGCGGCCGTCGTAGCGGCCGGGCTGGACGATGAACCGCTTGAACTTGCGGTTGTCGGCCTGATAGCCGAAGGCGCGCATCACGTCGAGGGTCATGGCGACGTAGGGTTGCGAGACCAACGTCCCCTCCACCTCCACCACCGTCTCGCCGCGGGCGTGGGGAAGCGCCATCAAGAGGCCGCTGAGGAACTGGCTGGAGACGTCGCCGCGGACGAACGCGAAGCCGCCGTCGAGGCCGTCGGCCTTCACGAGCACCGGCGGGCAGCCGGTGTCCAGTTCGCTCCTGGTGAACGCTCCCAGGCCGTTGAGCGCCTGGAGCAAATCGGCGACGGGCCGTTGCCGCATCCGGGGCGCGCCGTCGACGCGGTAGCTCCCCTTGCCGACGGCGAGCGCGGCGGTCAGGAACCGAAGCGTCGTCCCCGAGTTGGCGACGTACAGATCGGCCTCGCGGGTCGGGAACCGGCCGTTGCAGCCGTCGACCCGGATCGTGGCGGCCTCGACGTCGTGCTCGACGACCACGCCCAGTTCCTTAAGCGCGTCGATCATGACGCGGGTGTCCTCGCTGTCCAGCGCGCCGGAGAGCGCGGACGACCCCCGCGCGAGCGCCGCGACGATCAAGGCGCGGTTCGTCAGGCTCTTGGATCCCGGGACGCGAACCGAGGCGGTCGGCGGCGCGCCGGCGAGGGGCTCGATGGCGATTTCGGTGGGGCGTTCGGGCATCGTGGGTCCGTCGTGGCGTGGAGGGCGGCTTGAAACGGCCCTCGCGTTCGAAACGGCGACGCCCCGGGGGCCCCGGAGACGTCGCGCGGAACGGTCTTCTGTTCGGCTCGGCTCGGCTCGGCTTAAGAGTGCTCGCCGGTGAGAAGCTGTCGGAGGACGTATTGCAGGATCCCGCCGTTCTCGTAGTAGTGGGCCTCCTGCGGGGTGTCGATCCGGACGTGGACCGGGAAGCGGACGACGGTCCCGTCGGCCTTCTCGGCGACGACTTTCACGGCCTTCGCGTGGGCGATCGCCTCGCAGAGCCCGCCGGACCGGTCCTCGATCCGGTAGACCTCCTCGCCGTCGAGACCCAGCGACTCGGCGGTCGAGCCGTGTTCGAACTGGAGCGGGACGATGCCCATGCCGACGAGGTTCGAGCGGTGGATCCGCTCGTAGCTCTCGGCGATCACGGCGTCGACGCCCAGGAGCTTGGGCCCCTTGGCGGCCCAGTCGCGCGAGGACCCCGATCCGTACTCCTTGCCGGCCAGGATGATCAGCGGCACGCCGGCGGCCTGGTACTTCTCCGAGGCGTCGAAGATGCTCATCACCTCGTCGCCGGGGAGGAAGCGGGTCCAGCCCCCCTCGGTCCCCGGCGCCAGTTTGTTCCGCAGGCGGACGTTGGCGAAGGTGCCCCGGACCATGACCTCGTGGTTCCCCCGGCGCGAGCCGTAGGAGTTGAAGTCGGCCCGTTGCACGCCGTTCTCGATCAGGTAGCGGCCGGCGGGAGAGTCGGCCCGGATGGCGCCGGCCGGCGAGATGTGGTCGGTCGTGACGCTGTCCCCCAGAAGCGCCAGGACGCGCGCGCCCTGGATCGGCCTGGGCGGGGCCGGCTCGCGGGTCATCCCCTCGAAATAGGGCGGGTTCTTGACGTAGGTCGAGTCGTCTTGCCAGGCGTAGGCGTCCCCCTCGGGCGTGTCGAGTTCGCGCCAGCGGTCGTCGCCGTCGTAGATCGCGCCGTATTCCTCGCGGAACTGCTCGGTGCTCAGCGACGAGGCCACGACCTGCTGGATCTCGGCCATGCTCGGCCAGACGTCCTTGAGGAAGACGGGCTTGCCCTCCTCGTCGTGGCCCAGGGGCTCGGACGTCATGTCGAAGTCCATCCGGCCGGCCAGGGCGTAGGCGACCACCAGCAGGGGCGAGGCCAGGTAGTTGGCCCGGACCTCGCCGTGGATGCGGCCCTCGAAATTGCGGTTGCCGCTGAGGACCGAGACGGCCACCAGGTCCTTGTTCTGGATCGCCTCGCTGATCTCCGACGCCAGCGGACCCGAATTGCCGATGCAGGTCGTGCAGCCGTAGCCGACCAGGTTGAACCCCAACTGGTCCAGGTACTTGTCCAACCCGGCGACCCGGAGATACTCGGTGACGACCTTGGAGCCCGGCGCGAGGCTCGTCTTGACCCAGGGGCGGGGCTTGAGCCCGCGCTCGGCGGCCTTCCTGGCGAGCAGGCCGGCGCCGATCATCACCGCGGGGTTCGACGTGTTGGTGCAACTGGTGATCGCGGCGATCACCACCGAACCGTCCTTCAGTTCGGCCGCCGCGCCCGTGGCCGGAGCCGCGTCGGCCCTGGCCTTCGACGGCCGCGCCCCCTGGATCTCCCGAAGCGCCCCCGCGAAGGCCGACTTGGAACTCTTGAGCGGCACGCGGTCCTGCGGTCGGCGAGGGCCGGCGATGCTCGGCTCGACGGTCGCCAGGTCCAGTTCCAGGGTGTCGGAGAAGACGGGCTCCGGGGAATTCGCGTCGTGGAACATCCCCTGGGCCTTGTAGTATTCCTCGACCAGTCGGATCCGCTCCGGCGGACGGTTGGTCAGTCGCAGGTAGTTGAGCGTCTCGGCGTCGGGCGGGAAGATGGCGCAGGTGGCCCCGTACTCGGGCGACATGTTGCCGATGGTGGCGCGGTCGGCCGTGGGAAGGTTGGCCAGGCCGGGACCGTAAAACTCGACGAACTTGCCGACGACCCCCTTCTTGCGTAGCAACTGGGCGACGGTCAACACCAGGTCGGTCGCCGTGGAGCCCTCGGGAAGCTTGCCGGTGAGCTTGACGCCGACCGCCTGGGGGATCAACATCGAGATCGGCTGGCCGAGCATGGCGGCCTCGGCCTCGATGCCGCCGACGCCCCAGCCCAGAACCCCCAGGCCGTTGACCATCGGGGTGTGCGAGTCGGTGCCGACCAGCGTGTCGGGATAGACCAGGGGGCCCCCCGCCGCCTTCTCGTCGACGAACGCGACCCGCGAGAGATACTCCAGATTCACCTGGTGGCAGATGCCGGCGTCCGGCGGGACGACCTTGAAGTTGTCGAAGGCGCCCTGGCCCCAGCGGAGGAAGGCGTATCGCTCGCGGTTGCGCTCGAACTCCTTCTCGGCGTTGACGAGGAAGGCCCGGGAGGTGCCGAACTCGTCGACCTGGACGGAGTGGTCGATGACCAGCTCGACGGGTTGGAGCGGGTTGATCCGCTTGGGGTCGCCCCCCAGCGCGATCATGGCGTCGCGCATCGCCGCCAGGTCGACGATCGCCGGCACGCCGGTGAAGTCCTGCAAGAGGACGCGGCTGGGTTGGAACGCGATCTCGCGATCGGGCCGGACCTTGGGATCCCACTCGGCCATCGCGCGGACGTCGTCGGCCTTGACGGTCTTGTCGTCCTCGTGGCGCAGCAGGTTCTCCAGCAGCACCTTGAGCGAGTACGGCAGTCGCGAGACGTCCAGGCCGCGGTCGGCCAGGGCGCCCAGGCGGTAATACTGATAGGTCCGACCGTCGACCGACAGCGACGCGAGGGCGCCGTACGAGTTGGGCATCGCCCGCCCCTTCGAATGATCAAAAGAAGCCCCGATCCGATCCGGGACCGGGGCCGGTTTCATCGAGACGTCGAGCGAGGCGGACGAAATTCTCCAGACGCGACGGCGTCCGGGCGCGGCCTCGCCCTCGGGATCATCCCACGAATTGTATTGCAAGCGGCCCCGGGACTAAACCCATCTCCGCCCCCTGGTCGAGGAACGACTGGACGGCCTTGCGGCCTTCGGGGCCGTAGTCGACCGTGCGCTGATTGACGTACATCCCCACGAACTCGTCAGCCAAGGCGGGGTCGAGGTCGCGGGCGTAGGTCAGGGCGTAGTCCAGCGCTTCCTGGCGGTGGTCCAGGGCGTACTGGACGCTCCGCTTGACCAGGCTCGCGATCTTCTCGATCAGGGCGTCGCCCAGGTCCCTGCGGACCACGTTGCCTCCCAACGGCAAGGGGAGGCCGCCGGTCCGCTCGTTCCACCAGACGCCCAGGTCGAGGACCTGATGCAGCCCCTTCTCCCGGTAGTAGAGCTGGCCCTCGTGGATGATGACGCCGGCGGCGACCTCGCCGGAGAGGACCGCCGGCAGCACCGCGTCGAAGTCCATCTGGACGACCGGGACGTCCTTCCCAAGCGCCAACCGGAGCGCCAGGAAGGCCGAGGTCATCGCGCCGGGGACGGCGATCGTCTTCCCCTTGAGTCCCTCGACGGTCGTCGGCTCGCGGGTGACGATCTTGGGGCCGTAGCCCTCCCCCATGCTGGCGCCGGAGGACATCAGCGCGTACTTGTCGGCGACGTAGGCGAAGGCGTGGATGCTGATCGCCGAAACTTCCAGCTCGCCGGCCAGGGCGCGCTTGTTGAGCGTCTGGATGTCCTCGAGCTGATGAACGAAGCGAAGGCCGTCGGTGTCGATCTTGCCGTTGGTCAGCGCGTGGAACATGAAGGCGTCGTCGGAGTCGGGGCTGTGCCCGACCCGGATGATCGTCTCGCCGGTGCTCATCGAGGGGCCTTTCGTCGAACGGGCGCTGGCGCCCTGGAAAAACACGCCGGCCCCGGGCGCCTCGACGGGGCCCGGAGCCGGTGGCACGGACGGTCCAGGATATCACGAAGCCGACGCCGGGTCATCCCCCCGGTTGCGGCTGGGGGGCCGGGGGCGCGGCGGCCCTCGGTTGCGACGGCGGCGGGGTCGACGTGGACTCGCCGGCGCCGACGCCCAGCATCTCGATGGCGTCGAACGGGTCGACCGTGTTGTCGGCCTCGGCGGCGGCCAGCAGGTCCTTGAACGGCAAGGTCTCCGGGACTTCCTCGCCGAGCTGGCGCAGGACGCGGACGTAGCGCTTCACCACCAGGCCGGTGTCCTTCTTGTTCAGGTCGTCCTCGCGATACGTCGGGAAGCCCTTGAGGTTCTCGTTCCAGACGTCGAGGCCCTCCTTGAACTTGGCCGCGGCGACGGCGAAGTCGCCGGTCTTGTACGCCTTGGTCCCCTCGTAGAACGACTGGCGGGCGGCGACCCCCTCGGAGGTCATCTCGGCCTGCGAACGCTCCTTCCAGTAGCGGTAGTTCATCTGGTCGGCCCAGCGGTTGGTCCAGTACTGGGCGTTCTCGGTGAGGGTCTTGAACTTCTCGGGGTTGGTGGCGTCGTCCAGGTACACGTCGTCCTTGACGAACTTGCCGTCGCGCTCGACCACGTTGTGCGAGAGGAACTTGTGCTGGCCGAACCGCTCCCACTCGCGAAGCGCCTTGGCCCACTCGTTCTGGGCGACCTCGCCGAAGGTCGCCTCGACCCCGGCCATGCTCATCTTCTCAAGCGACGCGGCGTAGTGGGTCTGGGCGTGCGCCGGCATCGAGCGGAAGGCGATGTCGTCGGGACGGCCCTTGCGCTGGGGGGTCGGGTCGATGTAGGTCACGTCGGTGGAGGTGCCGCCCCCCAGCCGCGTCCCCCCCTCGTCGACCAGGTTGACCGCGCGGGCGAACCAGCCGTAGCCCAACTGGAAGTTGTCGTTGCGGACCACGTCGCGCTTCTCGTCGAGGTCGTAGTAGGTCTTGAAGTCCTCGTCCTCGTCGTCGCGGAAGAGGCGGCGGAGGATGATCGACTCGTCGGCGAACCCCAGCTTGTGGTAGTAGAACCAGGCGGTGTCCCAGATCAGGTCGGGCGAGTGCTGGTTGTTCCGCACCCCCTCCTGGACGAACTTGATCCCCTGCTTGATCCACTCGTACTTGTCGTCGGGCGCGTCCCACTCGACGGAGACGTTGTAGGCCAGGTTCCAGCCCTGGAACGTCCAGATCGACAGGAAGTGGGGCTGGAGCTTGGTGATCAGGTCGACGGTGGCCTTGAGGCGGTCCCAGTCGTGGTCGCGCTTGTACTCCTCGGCCTGGAGCCAGAGGTAGTTGGCGACGATGCCGCGGAAGCCGCCCAGGAGGAACAGCTTCATCATGAAGCTGCCGGAGTCGATCTGGCCGATGGCCGCCTCGCCCAGGTCCTTCTCGACCTTGATCTGGTTGACCCGGGCGGCCGACGGCACCATCGCCACCAAAAGGGCGACGATGACGATCCCGTAGACCATCTTCTTGGTCTGGTTGGAGGGTCTCACGCGGCCACCTCGCGATTCTTGAGGATGAAGTATCCGGCGATGGAGAAGGGCAAGGCGTAGGCCAGGGCCAAGAGCGTGTTGGCGAGCATCAGCCGCCAATCGACGGCGAAGCCGTCGGCGACGGTGTTGGTCACGTCCAGCACCTGGAAGTTCGGGACGATGTAGACCAGCATCGACATGATCGGCATGACCAGGGAGTCGAGCGTCTTGGCGACGACCACCCCGGCGGTCGGGGCCAGCTCCGACATCTGGTTGTCGTGCGTGACCAGGCGGATCAGCGACTCGAACGGCCCGCCGCCCAGGACCGCCTGACGAGTGAAGTCGATCAGGAAGCCGAAGGCGAGTTGGCCGGCGATGAAGAAGGCGATCGTCGTCAAGAGCGCCACCGGCCAGCTCAGGAAGGTGCCGGCGAAGACGCCGACCGCGGTCAGCACCATTGCCTGGAGCCAGATGCCGAAGAGGCCCTTCATGTAGTTCCAGCCGAAGTCGCCGTTGTCGGCCAGCAGGTAGAGGTCGCTCTCGGCCATGCCGAGGTACTGGGTCGGGCTCATGCAGCGGATGTCGATCCGCAGCGAGCCCAGGCAGCCGACCAGGACGTGCGGCTGCACCAACAGCCGGTTGGTGTAATACTCGCGAACCGGGAAGACGTCCTGGAACTTGCTGCCGGCGGCGTCGTTGGTGATCTCGATGTCGGCGTAGACCGGCTTGCCGACCTCCCCCTTGGTCGTCCGGTAGATGTTGAACGTCATCTCGATCTTGAGCGGCGACGCGTGCAGGGCCTCGGCCTCGTCCTCCTTGCCGGCGGCCTCCAGTTCCGCGGCCCGGGACGAGAGCGCCTCGAACGACGCCTTGGCCTTGTCGAGGTCGGCCTTCAACCGCGCGGCGGTGGCGTCGAGCTGGGTGGCGCGGGCGGGGGTGACGTCCGGCCGGGCCTTCTCTTGCTCGGCCGCGGCGATCTGGGCCTGGATCTCGAAGACGCGGTTCTCCTCCCCCTCGATCGTCCCCGCCGGGAGGAACTGGGAGACGTCGATGTGGCGGTCGAGCATGACCGGGCGGTTGGGCGGCGAGAACGGGTCGGGGACGGCCCCGTACCGCCAGATCGCGGTCGCCGGGGTGGCGCCCTCGATGTGGCTGCGGGGCTCCTTCATCGACTGCTCCTGGCCCACGTCGATCCCCATCGCGTGGGGCGTCCCCTTGGAGTCCAGGAACGAAAGCGACCCGGTCACCGGCACCCGCGCCGCCATTCGCGAGCGCAACTGGTCGGCCTGCTCGGCGAGTTGGTCGGCCTCGCGGTCGCGGCCGTCGGCCCTGGCCTTCTCGGCCATGGCCTCGACCCGGGTGATCTCGCCCATGACCGTCCGCCAGAGGTACGTCAGGCTGATCCCGCCGAAGAGCGCCACCAGCACCGTCACCAGCGCCATGTAGCCGAGCATCCGGCCCCAGATCACCTCCAACCGCCGCACCGGCTTGGTGACGACGGTGTAGATGGTCTGCTGCTGGATGTCCGTCGGCAGGCTGATCGGCGTCAGGATCGTCACCATCGCCGTCAAGAGCAGCGAGCAGAGCAAGGTCAGCGTGCCGACGTAGAGCCGCCCCATCTCCGCGGCCCGCGGCGGCTGGAGGAACCAGTGGGTGAACGCCAGGACCATCCCGAAGACGATCAACACCACCCACGGCGCCCACATCTTCCGGTTCGACTCGTAAAGCGTCACCCGGCCGATCGCGTACAACCGTCGCGCGCGGATCGAGAACAACTCGCCGAGCACCATCGCCAGGACCCGGGCCAGGACGACGTACCCCATGTACGTCACGCCCAACCGGGCGCCGTAGACCACGCCGTCGCGCCAGGTCATCTCCGGAACGCCCGGGACCTGGCCGAACATCCCGAATCGGACCATCGCCACGCCCACGCCCACGCCCGACGCCATGCCCAACGCCATGCCGACCAGCACCAGCTTGTCGACCGCGCGGCCGCGGGGCCCGATCGTCTTCCAAACGCCGATCAAGGCCCAAAGCGCGAGCGCCGTCGCCGCGACGTAACCCATCAGGCTGGGCAGGGGCGTCCCGGCGATCGACACGGCGCCGATCCATTTCTCGGTCTGCATCACCTGCGCGAGGACCGTCAGCGGGATCAACGCCAACGCCAGTAGGCCGAGGTAGTCGTACCAGCGGCCGACGCCGACGTAGCGCTCCTTCACGGCCGTCACGACCCAGGAGCCGACCCAGCCGACCAGGGCGACCAGGGCGAGGATCTTGGTCCAGGTCCAAAGCGCGCCCAACAGCCCCGGGAAGGCCACCGTGGTGTCGCCGCCCAGGTACAGCCAGATCAAGGCGTTGCGCGCCGCGGGCGAGATCTCGGGCGGCGTCGTCGCCGCCTGCGCCCAGAGGAGAGGCGGAATCAGAAACGCGGGCATCGTCGGGGTGGCTCCTAGGCGGCGGGCGACTCGCGCCCGGGCCCGGCCGGCGCCGGGCGTCGCGATGACGAAGACGGGGTATGAGTCAGGTGGAGACGAATCGGATCGTGGGGATGAACGCGAACGACGACGGCCGCGCCGGGCCCGATCGCTCGGCCGTCGCGGCGGGGCGGGACGAGGGTCAGGAGGTCTGGCCGGCCTCGGCCGGCTCGGCGGCGCCGTCCAACCGCGCGGCGACCTTGCGGCGGCCGGGGTGCAACTCGCTCTCGCGGACGATCCGCAGGAACAGTTCCTCCAGAGTGGTCGTCGGGTGGTCGATCTCGGGCTCGCCGCCGCCGTGGCGGGCGACGATCCCCCGAATCTCCTCAAGCGCCGCCGGCGGCAGGTTCCGCGCCCGGATCTGGGTGACGTCCTGCACCGTCAGGAGGTCGGAGACCTTGCCCAACTCCTTCAGCTCGCCGCGATGAAGGATGGCGATCCGGTCGCAGATGTCCTGCATGTCGGCCAACAGGTGGCCGGAGAGGACGATCGTCTTGCCCTGCTCGCGAAGCTCGCGGATCAGTTCCTTGATCTCGGCGGTGCCGATCGGGTCCAGGCCCGAGGTCGGCTCGTCCAGGAGGATCAGTTCGGGGTCGTTGATGAGCGCCTGGGCCAGGCCGATGCGGCGCTGCATGCCCTTGGAGTATTCGCGGAGCTGGCGGTGCTTGGCCGCGGAGAGTCCCACCAGGTCGATGAGTTGGCCCACCTTCTGCTTCCGCTTGGAGGCCGGCATCTTGAACAGCCGGCCGTAGAAGTGGAGCGTCTCCTCGGCGTTGAGGAACTTGTAGAGATACGTCTCCTCCGGCAGGTAGCCGATCCGCTCGTTCTTGGAGACGTTGGTGGTGGGCTCGTTGAAGATCCGGGCCTCCCCCTCGGTGGGGAACAGGAGGCCGAGCAGGAGCTTGATGCTGGTCGTCTTGCCGGAGCCGTTGGGTCCGAGCAGGCCGAAGATCTCCCCGCGATGGACCTGGAGGTCCAGCGCCTTGAGGGCCTGCACCTTGGGACGGCCCCAGAAGTCGCGGTAAACCTTGGTGAGATTCCGCGTCTCGATGACGACTTCACTCATGGAAGGAGCAGCCTCGGATGAACGTTCGGGGAAGGCCCCGGGCGACGTCCCGAGGCGGGCGGCCTCGGCCGGTTCGGAAACGTCGGGGCGATCTTCAAGAATACTCGATGAATGCGGACGAAGAACCCGCCGGGCGGCGGACGTCGCGGCGCGGGCCTTCCCAACCGGAAGGCGCCGACGGGAGACCTCCGCGCGCCCTCGCTCGCGGGTGCTACGACGACGAGCCGGGTAAGGTTCGCGGGCTCGTCGAGAAAGACCGCCCCCCGTCGCGACGATCGATCGTAAATCAAACTCCGGGACGTTGGCAAGCGTCCCAAGCCCCGCCCGGCGAGCTACCGGACGGGGCACGGGGGTTAAGCGTCGCTCAGGGCGTCAGCCCGGTGGCGCCGGAGTTCGGCAAGGGCGGAGCGTCGACGCGGCCGTTGAGGGTCGGCACGGTCGTCTGGGGTTGGGATCCGTCCATCGACGTGTAGGGCTGCACGGGAGTTTCCGACGAGTCCGGCGGCGGCCCCCCGGCCGGGTGGTCGCCGCCGGCGCCGGCGTAGGGCAGGAAACGCTGGCCGCGGTTGACGTAGGGGTTGTAGAACGTCGCCGGGAACATCTGGATCGGCGGCACCGCGAAGTAGCGCGGGAAGTAGTAGTCGGCCGTCCGATCCCCCCCCAGGGGGAGGTAATGACCCGGCGAATACCAGCCGGCGTTGACCGGGTCGCCGTTGGGGAAGCCCCAACCGTCGCCGGGGCCCGGCGGCAGGATCCAGCCGCCGGAGCCGTGCCCGTGGCCCTGGCCCGCCTGGGGGTGACCACTCGCCACCGTATGATAGTGAAACCCCTGCTGGTAGGCGCAACCCTGGCAAGGGACGTGGTTATGTCCCACGCTCCCGACGGCGAGCGCCAACCCCAACGTCATGATCGCGGCGGTCATCCTCGAACCTCCCTGTCCAAGTCCCAACGAGCGCGCGAGGCCCGCGTCCCGGCGGGCGTCCGGATGAAACCTAGCACCCGGTCGGGCCCGGCGCCGGGATTCGCGGCTCGATTCCCTTCCCGGCGCCCGTCGCGAACGCTACGATCGACTCGTCCCCCCCGACCGCGCGCGCCCCGCCTTGGTTTGGAAGCCCCGTCATGATCCTGCTGATCGACAACTACGACTCCTTCACCTACAACCTCGTCCAGCGCCTCGGGGAGATCGACCCCGGCGTCGATCTGGAGGTCGTCCGCAACGACCAGATCAGCGTCGAGGAGATCGAGGCGAAGAATCCGTCGCGGATCATCATCTCGCCGGGCCCTTGCACCCCGCGCGAGGCCGGGATCTCCAACGACGTCGTCCGCGCCCTGGGCCCGCGAGTGCCGCTTTTGGGAGTCTGCCTGGGGCATCAGTGCATGGCGCACGCCTTCGGCGCGAGCGTCGTCCGGGCGGATCGGATCATGCACGGCAAGACCTCGATGATCCGCCACGACGGCGAGGGGCTGTACCAGGGCCTCTCCAACCCCTTCCAAGCGACCCGCTACCACAGTCTGGTCGTCCAGCCCGGCACGCTTCCCGAGGAATTCGACGTCGTCGCCAGGACCGAGGAGGGCGAGATCATGGGGATCCGCCACAAGACGCTCCCGATGGAGGGCGTGCAATACCACCCCGAGAGCTTCCTGACCCTGGAAGGGGTCAAGCTCCTCAGGAATTTCCTGGAATGGAAGGTCTGAGCCGATGGCCGCCCCCATGTTGACCGTGGGCGAGGCCCTCGCGCGAGTGCTTGGCGAAGTCCGACCGCTGCCGACGGTCGAACGTCCCCTGGAGAAGGCGCTCGGCCTCCGGCTGGCCGTCGACGTCTGGGCCGACGCCGACCAGCCGCCGTTCGACAAGGCGCTCATGGACGGCTACGCGGTTCGCGCCTCGGATCTGGCCGAACTCCCCCGCCGGCTCCTCCTCGGGGAGACGATCGCCGCGGGCGGCCTTCCCTCCCGACCCCTCGGTCCCGGCGAGGCCGCCGTCATCATGACCGGCGCCCCCCTGCCCCCCGGCGCCGACGCCGTGGTGATGGTCGAGAAGACCGCGCGCGACGGCGACGGCGTGGCGATCCGGCCCCAGCCGATCAAGCCGGGGATGAATCTCATGCCCCGCGGCGGGATCTACCGCGGCGGCGCCCGCCTCATGACCGGCGGCGTCGACCTGACCCCCGCCCGCCTGGGCCTGCTCGCGGCCGTCGGCGCGACCGCGATCCGAGTGTACGACGTCCCCAAGGTGGCGATCGTCCCCACCGGCGACGAACTCGTCGACTTTCACGAGACCCCCGGCCCCGGCCAGATCCGCAACTCCAACGCGCCGATGCTGGCGGCGCTGACGGCCGGCAAGGGGGCCGAGCCCTGGGTCTCCCCCATCCTCGTCGATGAACCCGACGCCCTTCGCGCCGGATTGGCCGAGGCCCTGAAGCGCGATCTGGTGCTCGCCGTCGGCGGCGTCTCGGCCGGCCAGTGGGATTTGGTTCCGGAGACGTTACGCTCGCTGGGCGTCCGTCAGGTCTTCCACAAGATCCGAATTCGTCCCGGCAAGCCGCTTTGGTTCGGCGTCGGCCCCGACCGCGACGACGACCGGCCCCCCGCGCTGGTCTTCGGCCTGCCGGGCAACCCGCTCAGCGGCCTGGTGAACTTCCTCTACTTCGCCGCTCCCGCGCTGGACGCGATGCAAGGCCGACCCGCGACCGGCCCGGCCTTCGTCCCGGCGCGCGCGGCGCGGCGTTTCAACCGCAACGCGACGCTGAACGTCTTTCAGGCGGCGCGGGTCGTCGAGCCGCGGGAGGCGTCGCGGCCCGCCGCCGTCGAGCCGCTGGAAAACCGGGGGTCGTCCGACCTGGCCGCGATCGTCGACGCCGACGGCTTCGTGGAGGTCCCCTCGGGCGACGGCGCGATCGAGCCGGGTGAAATTGTCGGCTTCCTGCCGTTGGGGTAAGGTACGCGGCGTCCCCTCCCCCGAACCGCCGAAGGACGCCGACGCATGGAACCCGAAACCGCCGTCCCCGCCCCGAGCCTCGACGACGACCGCCGGCTCGGCCTGAGCGAGCGCGTCTCGCGCCGGCCGGTCGCCGCGGCGGTCGTCTCCGGGTTGGCCCTCTGGGCGACCTTCCCTCCTTTGGAGTGGTCCTGGCTGGCGTGGGTCGCGCTCGCGCCCCTGTTCCGTCTGGCCGTCGAACCCGTCGGCCGCCGTCGGCTTTACCTGGCGGCCTGGGCCGGCGGCCTGGCCTTCTGGCTCCCCAGCCTTCAGTGGGTCCGCCTCACCGACCCCACCGCCTGGACGGCCTGGGTCGCCATGACCCTGATCCTGTCGCTCTGGTGGCCGGCCTTCCTGGGGCTGACGCGGTTCGCCGCGTTCCGTCTGGACGTCCCCTTGATGATCGCCGCGCCGCTCTTCTGGGTCGGTCTGGAGCACGCGCGGATCTTCATCCTCTCGGGGTTCCCCTGGTACTACCTGGGCCACAGCCAGTACCTGGCGCTGCCGTTGATCCAGATCGCCGACGTCACGGGCGCGCTGGGGGTCTCCTTCCTGATCGCGACCGTCAACGTCCTGGTCGTCGACCTGCTCGCCCTGCCGGTTTTGTACCGAACCCGGGGCGGCGCGCGAATCCGTCCCCGTCAGGCGATCCGAATCGGTTACGTCGCGGTCCTGGTCGTCGCCACCCTGGCTTACGGGATCTTCCGGCTGAGGACCGCCCGCTTCGAGGACGGCCCGCGGATCGCGCTTTTGCAGACCAACTTCGAGCAGCGCTACAAGTCGCACGCCGATCCCCAAACGATCCTCGCCAAGGTGGAGGCTCTTGCGATGAGGGCGGCGAGTCGCGAGCCCAAACCCGATCTGGTGGTTTGGCCCGAGACGTCCTACCCCTACGGCGCCATCGAGATCGACCCGTCCACGCCGGCCGACGCGCTCAAGCGACAAGTGGACCAGATCGCCGACGGCATCACCGTCGCCGAGTGGCGGGCTCGGGCCGAGGCGATCGACCAGTACATGCGCTCCATGGCCGATACCCTGGACGCCGCGATGCTGGTCGGGAGCCTCCAGTACGCTCATGCGCCGGGAGGACTCGAAAAGTACAACGCGGCCGTTTTGACGACGCCCGGGTCCTCCGGCTCCCAGGTCTATCGCAAGATCCAACTCGTCCCCTTCGGCGAGTACGTCCCGCTGGTCGACGCGTTGCCGTGGCTGATGGTCTTCACCCCCTACAGCGACGGCTACGTCCCCAGCCTGAACTTCGGCCGCGAGGCGAACCCGCTGGACCTGGGCAAGTACAAGGTCGCCGTCGGCATCTGCTTCGAGGACACCGTTCCCCACCTGATCCGACGGTTCTTCGCCGAGGCCCCCCCCGACCGCCAGCCCGACGTCCTGATCGACGCCTCCAACGACGGCTGGTTCCACGGCTCGGCCGAACTGGACATGCACCTGGCCGTCAGCGTCTTCCGCGCGATCGAAAACCGCGTCCCCCTGGCGCGCGCGGTCAACACCGGGATCTCGGCCGTCGTCGACGGCGACGGCCGCATCCGAGAAACCCTCCCCCGTCTTACCGAAGGGGTGCTGCACGCGACCATCCCGCTCGACCCCCGAACCTCCCTCTACACCGTCTGGGGCGACTGGCTGGGGCTCTCCTGCCTCGCGGTCTGCGTCGGGATCGCGCCGACGGGGCTGATTTATCGGAAAATCCGGCCGGCCGGCGACCGCTCCGCCTGAAGATTCGCCGAATCGCCCTGCTTCCCCGGCCCGCGTCGCTTGCCTTCCCTCCCATCGTGGGTTAGATTTCGATCGAGTTGCGCCGGACGGTCGCGGGACGGGTTCCCGCCTGGGTTTCTTATGTCGCGACATGAGCGGACCTTGCCGTGACCGGCGACGCGGCGTTACATTCAATAGAGGGAAGTTCCCCCGCGGCCCGCGTCGCCGAGGGGTCCCGCCATCTCTCCTGGGATTACCACGGTCCAAGCCCGATCCCGTGTCGGACGCACGGCGGATCCGTCGCGCGGGTGGTTGGCCGGCCGTCTTACTTGAAGTGGTAGGATGGGACCATGACTACCGTCGGAAAAATCCTCGTCCTCTTCATCATGGCCTTCTCGCTCATCTTGAGCGCGGTGTCTTCGGTGGTCTTCACGACCGCGAAGAACTGGAAGACCGCGACGGAGGTCGAGAAGAAGAAGGTGGGCGACTTGACCACCAAGCTCCGGGACGCGGAGGCGAAGACCGCCGCCGCCGAGAAGGACCTGGAGACCCAGAAGGGCAACTACGACCAGCAGGCCAAGCAGCTCAACGACAAGATCGCGGCCGTCGAGCAGCAGAACCAGGTCGCCCAGCAGCAGATCACCACCGCGGCGGGCCAGGTGGCGACCGCCCAGCAAAGCGCCAAGACGTCGCTGGACGAGGCCGAGGCCAACCGCAAGGAGACGCTTCAGCTCCGCGAGCAGAAGTCGGCCGTGGAACAGCAGGCCAACGAGTTCAAGCTCCACGTCGCGGAACTCAACGACAAGATCCGCGAGATGGAGCGCGCCCTGGAGTCGGCCACCAAGAACAACACGGACTTGAGGGACCGGGTCGCCAAGTTCTCGACCCTCCTGCGGTCCAACGGGCTGTCCGACGACATCAGCCAGATCACCGCCGTCGACGTGCCGCCGCCGGTCGTCGGCGAGGCCCGGCGGGTCGCCGCCGACAACCGCAAGTTCGAGATCTCCATCGGCTCCAACGACGGCCTGGTCGTCGGCCACGAGCTGTACGTCATGCGGACCTCGCCCCGGCCCGAGTACATCGGCAAGGCCAAGGTCGTCAACGTCGAGCCCAACCAGGCCGTTCTCCAGGTGATCGGCAACACCTACCAAGGCAAGAAGATACAGGAGGGCGACATTGTCTCGTCTACGATCCGGCCGCGGCTCTAAGGCCGCGGGAGGCGCGAAGAAGCCCGCCGCCGCCCGCGCCCGCGGCGTCCTGGTCCCCGCCGCCAAGAGCGACGTCTACGTCGCCCTCCTGGGCATCTCCCTCGCCGGCATCGTCATCTCGTGCATCCTGATGGCGATGCTGCTGATGAAGTACGAATGGAAGGTGTCCGTCTCCTCCGCCACGCCGTCCCCCTCGGCCCTGGCGACGGTCCCCGTCCAGCTCGCCTCGACCGCGACCGCTCCCGCCCCGGTTCGCTGCTGACCGCCGCCCCTCCCCCTCAAGCCCGCTCCCGCCCCGGCGTCGGAGCGGGTTTTTTTGTACCCTACGTCTTGACTGGACATTGAGACACTATATAATCGAGTGTACGGGAAATGACGATGACGCCGAGAAGGAGGGTGCTCGCCACGCCCCAGACCAGGATGACGGGGCTCGACATCGTCGCGGACCAGCAACGCCACGCGGAGCGCGCTCATGACCCAGCACATTTCGATTTTCGCGGCCCTGGCCGCGCCGTTCGCGGCCGACGAGGTGCGGACGCGGAACCAGGCCGGCCGCGATCTGCAATACGTCACCGCCCGCACCGTGATGAACCGGCTTGACGAGGCGCTCGGTCCCGAGAACTGGTGGGACGAGTACACGCCGATGCAAAACGCGGTGATCTGCAAGCTGACGGTTCGCCTGCCCGACGGCTCGACCGTGACCAAGAGCGACGCCGGCGGCTTCACGGTCACCGCCGACGCCAGCGACCTTGAGAAGACCGGCTTTTCCGACGCCTTCAAGCGGGCGGCCGTCAAGTTCGGCGTGGCGCGCTACCTCTACGGCGACGGCGTGCCGCCGTCGATCCAGGAGGCCCTGATCCGCTCGCGTCGCGAACAGCGTGAGCGCCAGGCCGCCGCGGACGGCCAGCGGTCGACGGTCGCCGCCGCCGAGCCAGTCGCCGAATCGCTTCAGCCCGCGCGTCCCGCGGAGGAGCCGCGCGGCTCGACCGCGCCGAAGACCGGCAAGGCCCTCTTCGCCTGGATCAAGGAGCGCGACGAGAAGCTGGGCGTCGATCTTCTCAAGACGCTGACCGACTGGGGCAAGGAGAACCGCTACCCGCCCCGAATGGTCCAGTGGAACGCCGAGCAGGTCGACCAGGGCCACGGCGAGGCCGTCCGACTCCTCGCCAGCATGAGGTCCGACGGCTCCGCCCTCGCCAGCTCCGGCCGTCGCGGCTGAGGCGGCTGAAATCGGCGCCGGACTCTCTCGTCGAAGATCGCGGCGCGCGGGGTGAGGCGTCCGCCAAGAAGGCATGGAGGAATCGCCTCGACGGGACCGTCCCGTTCGCGGATACTTCGCCGCGGACGGGACGAGTTCGACGAGGGCATCGACAAGGAGGTTGGGGATGGACATCCGGGGCGCGGCGGCGATCGTGGCGGGCTGGCTCGTTTTCCTTGGGGCGGCCCCGGCCCACGCCTCACCCCTCAGGTTGGACGTGTTCGTCAACGCGCCATACATTTACCAGTATTCGAGCTTCGACGTCTCCGACGGTTTCGCCCCGACGTCGATCACGGGCCGGAGCGGGCGGATCCTCACCGACATGCCCATGGGCGAGAGCCGGCCGTTCGAGCAGCCGCTCTGGGCCGGCGCCACACTGGTCGACGACCAAGGCGAGATCGCCGTCATCGGGTTCCAAGGGATGGCCGAAGGGTTCCTCCGCCGCGAGTGGGACGACAACGACCGACACAGCGGCGGGTTTGATGGGCCGATGACGCGCAATTATTTCAGCGTCAGCCGGCCGGGCCTCGACCCGGCCTCCCTCCCGGCGTGGTTCACCGGGATGACCGTCGAGGCGTTCGGGTCCGTCACGGGCGGTTATCGTTCCTACTGGTTGACCCGGGTGGACTTCGTCCCCGGATCGGCGACGCCGACGCCCGAGCCGGGAACCGCCCTGGTGTTTCTGGCCGCGATCGGCGGAATCGCGGCGACGCGCCGCCGACGCCTCGCGCGATCGGACGCGCCGCGCCGGTAAGCCCCCGCAGGTCAGATCCCCAGCCAGGATCCGGCGACGAAGTCGCCCTCGAACATGGTGGCGACGACGGGGAGGTCGGATTCGAGCAGGAGCGTGTACGGGTCGGCCTCGTGGCGGTCGGGGAGGGCGACGACGGCGAGGTCGGCCGACTTGGCGGGGCGGAGCGAGCCGGCGGCGGCTTCCGCCCGGAGCGCCCACGCGCCGAAGAGGGTGGCCATCGTCAGGAGCAACTCTCCGGAGAGCGAGTCGTCGCGGGCGTGGAGGAACCGCATCTCGTCCAGGACGCTCAGGGTCGGGCTCGACGCCAGGCTGTCCGTCCCCAGGCAGACGATCGCCCCCTTCTCCAAAAGCGCGCGATAGGGGTGGGCGTGGTGGCCGAATCGGGCGTTGGTGCGGGGGCAGAACGCGACCGCCACCCGTCGCCCCTTGGTCGACGCCTCGGGTCGCAGCCGCCAGAACTCCGACGGATCGATGTAGGTCCCGTGCGCCACCAGCCAATCGGCGTCGCGCAACTCCCCCTTGCGGATGTAGTCCGCCGGGCTGTGGCTGATCGGCTCCCACTCGTCGTCCCAGGCGCCGATGTCCTCCAGGAACCGCCGCAACGGGCCGTCGCGGCGTTGTAGGAGGCGAAGTTCCTCGGGCATTTCGGCCAGGTGGGTCGTCAGCGGCAGTCGACTGCCGGCGGCGTTGTGGTACAGCCATCCCGCGGTGCTGTAAGGCGCGTGCGGCGAGAGTCCCGGTCGGGCGTTGGCGGCGATCTGACCCTCGTGGTCGATCGTCCCCAGCCATCGCCACGCCTCGCCGCTGGTCTGTAACCCGCGATGCCGCTTCAGCCCCAGGACCTCGGCGAAGACCACCGCGCGGATCGGAGCCTCGGCGATCGCCCCCCAACTCAACCCGGCGGTCGTGATGTCGGCCGCCAGGGTCGTCCCCGCCTCGATGGTCGCCCTCAAGTTGCGCCTGACGTTGTCGGCGTAGGAGGGCGCCCAATCGCCGGAGATCCGTCCCAGGGCGACCTTGCGGATCCATTCGACCTCGTCCTCGGTCCCTCCCGCGGGGGGGGCGTCGTCGCCCGGCATCCGGGAGAGTTCCAGATGGGTGTGGGCGTTGACCAGTCCGGGGATGATCGCCACGTTTCCCAGGTCCAGATCCGCGGATCGCTCGCGAGCCGACCCCACCCACGCGATCCGGCCGTCGTCGACCGCGACGACGCCGTCTGGGATCGGCGGGCCCTCCCCGGGGAAGACGTACCGCGCCCGAAGGCTGATCGCCCCTCGCCTCATCTCATCCGGCCCTCCATTAACCACTCGGCGAGGGTTTCGAACCCTCGCGAAAACCAACGTCAAACGTCCTTCTCCCCTTGAGGGAGAAGGTGGCCGAAGGCCGGATGAGGGGTGGGCGGAACCGGAGGCCGTCGGTTCGAAACCGTTTTCAACCCATGGCTTATGCCGGAACGCGACGCCGGTCGACCCCTCATCCGGCCCTTCGGGCCACCTTCTCCCTCAAGGGGAGAAGGCGAGGACCGCCCCGGACGTCGCGTCGAATGCTAAGCTCCCGCCCTCCCGGCGCCGCGGTCGAACTTCCAAAGACGCAGAACCAACGCGCCCGCGACCACCGCCGCCGCGACGATCCAGGGGACATGATAAAGCCCCCGTTCCGCGTCGCGATAGACCCAGCCGACGACCCCCGCCCGCCGCGACAGCTCGATCAGCGCCTCCGTCGAGACCGCCAGGCCGTTGTTGACCGCGTGAAAGACCACCCCCGGCCAGAGGCTTCGGCTCCGCACCGCCAACAAGCCGATGAACACGCCCAGGATCGCCGCGTTGAAGAATTGCTGGAAGAGACTCAGAAAGACGTGCAAGAGTCCGAATAATAGCGCCGAAAGCACGATCGCCGACCGCGTCCGCCGGCCCGCCTGCAACCCCGAGAGGACGAACCCTCGAAACGCCGCCTCCTCGCAGATCGCCGGGACCAGGGCGAAGACGACGATCGCCAACGGCCAGGGCGTCTCCCCCTGCAACAGCGACTCGAACACCGACTTCGTCGCGTCCGAGAGCGGAAACGCCCACTGCACCAGCCGCTCGAACTCGGCCGACAGCGGCTTGACCGCGACGGCCGCCGCCGCGCCGATCGCGAGGTATCGCCCCGCCGCCCGTCGCAGCCGCAGCGTCCCCATCGGGTCGGTCGTCAACAGAAACGCCATCGCCAGCGGGACCAGGAGGATGATTCCCTGCCCCGCGACCACCACCCCGAGCCCTCCCAGGCCGGTCGTCAACAGGACCTGGGCGAACAGCCACGACGCCGTGATGATGAGCGCGAAGCAAAGCACCGCCTGGGGCGAACTCGGCCGCGAACCCCGCTCGCGGGCGACGCGCCGCAGCCACGGGACCAGGCTGAACCGCTCGGATTCGCGGAACAACACCCGCTCGTCGTTGAACTGCTCCACCGCCCACCGCAGGGCGAGCCAGGCGTAGACCACCGTCGGTAGAAGCACCGGGACGAAGAACCGAAACGCCGTGTGGTAGTCGCCGACGATCAAGGCCCGCAAGAGGAGCGCCACGCCCGTCACCGGCACCAGGCTGTAAAAGGCGTTCAGCTCGATCCCCGGCGCCATGGTCATGAAGATCAACGGCAGGCAGATCAGATAGAGGGGCGTCATGTAATACTGCCCCTCCTTCATGCTCCGCGCCATCGCCGCGACGGCCAGGCAGATCGCGCTGAAGAAGGCGGCCAGGGGGACCAACAGGACGATCATCCAAAGCGCCGACTGCAACGTCGGCGGCGCCAGCGCCGCGGCGGCCTGGCTGGTCGGGTCGCCCCCCCCCACGAAGGCGGCGCGACGGGCCAGTTGCAGCCCGGTGACGCCCATGCTCACCAGGTTCAAGACGGCCGTCGTCACGCTGGCGGCCAGCACCGCCAGGAACTTGCCGACGACGATCTCGGCCCTTCCCGCCGGGCTGATGAGCAGGGTCTCCATGGTCCCCCGCTCCTTCTCCCCGGCGCACATGTCGACGGCCGGGTAGAACGCGCCGGTCAGCGACATGATCACCAGCAGGAACGGGAAGATCCGGCCCCAGACGCTGCCGCCGATCTCCTGGGAGGTGGCCGCGTCCAGGCCGCGGACCTCGATGGGCCTGGCGTAGCCTTCCGGGAGCTTGTCCTCCTTGCGGCGCTGCTCGACGATCCCGCTTTTCCAGCGGTCGAGGACCTCGCGAAGCCGAAGGTAGGTCACCTGGCTGGTCTCGTCGACGCTCTTGTAGTGGATCGGGATGGCGACGTCGCCCTTGGCGGCGAACTGTTCCGGCAGGTCGGCCGGGACGATCATCACGGCCGAGGCCTCGCCGTCGCGGACGGCCTGCTCGCGGCGCTCGGGCGCGGCCCATTCGCCGGCGTCGGGCCGGGTCTCCACCGTGAGGCGCGCGGCCTCGGCGGGGGAGTCGAACAGCTTGGGGTTGAAGGTCGAGCCGTCGGCGGCGAGAAGCGCGGGGGCTTCCGGCAGGCGGTCGGCCCCGACGACCACCACGACGCGGGGCTTCTCCTGCAACGCGGCGGCGAACTGAAGCACGCCCGCCCCGATGATCGGGTAGAGCAGGATCGGAAAGACCACCACCATGAACAGCGTCCGGCGGTCGCGGAGCTGGTCCATCCCCTCGCGTCGGAAGATCAACAGGACGTTCGACCAGTTCACGGGGCGGCCTCCGCCGACTGACACTCGGCGTCGGCCTTCTCCACCAGGGCGAAGAACAACTCCTCGACGTTCGGTTGGTCGTGGGCGGCCAGCAATTCGGGAATCGGCCCCTGCGCCTGAAGCTCGCCGCGATAGATGATCGCGACCCGCGCGCAGAGCCGCTCGACCTCGCTCATGGAGTGGGTCGAGAAGACGATGGTCTTGCCCATGTCGCGGAGTTCCAGGATCTTGTCGAGCACGGAGCGCTGGACCAGGACGTCCAGGCCCGAGGTGGGCTCGTCGAAGATCAGGACCGGGGGATCGTGGACGACGGTTCGAGCAATGGAGACCTTCTGCTTCATGCCGGTGGACATCTTCGAGCCCAGCACGTCGCGGAAGTCGTCCATCCGGAGCCAGTCGAAGACGGTTTCCATCCGCGCGCGGAGGACGTCGCGGGGCATGCCGTGGAGCCGCCCGAAGTACTCGACCAGCTCCCAGGCGGTCATGCGGTCGTAGACGCCGGTGCCGGCCGACATGAAGCCGATCCGGCGGCGGACCTCCTCCGGCTCCAGGACCACGTCGCGGCCGGCGACCATCGCCCGCCCCGACGTCGGCTTAAGCACGGTGCTGAGCGTCCGCAGGGTCGTGGTTTTACCCGCCCCGTTGGGGCCCAAAAGGCCGAAGATCTCGCCGGGGCGGCATTCGAACGAGACGTCGCGCACGGCCTCGACCCAGCCGCGGCGGGCGTCGTGGAAGGATTTGCGCAGATGTTCGACGAGGATCACGCCACGGCCCCGGCGAGGGCCGCGGGCGCCTCGTCGATGTACTCGTAGAACACGTTCCGCTGGCGGGGGACGTAGCCCGCCTCGGTGATGCAGCGCTTGATCTGGTCCAGGGAGAGGTGGTGGACGGTCCCCGCGGAGGAGACGACGTTCTCTTCGATCATCAGGCTCCCCATGTCGTCGGCGCCGAAGAACAGGCCCATCTGGCCGATCTTCGCCCCCTGCGTGACCCAGGACGACTGGACGTGCGGCACGTTGTCCAGGTAAAGCCGCGTGATCGCCTGGGTGCGAAGGTACTCGAACCCCCCGACGGGAGGTATGTGGGCCAACTCGGTGTGCTCGGGCTGGAAGGTCCAGCAGATGTGCGCCGTGAAGCCGCCGGTCTCGTCCTGCAAGCCGCGGACGCGCTCCAGGTGTTCGACGCGCTCCTCGATCGTCTCGACGTGGCCGAACATCATGGTGGCCGTGGACCGGCCGCCGAGCCGGTGCCAGACGCGATGAACGTTGAGCCAGTCGTCGGTCAGCACCTTGCCGCGGGTGATCTCCTTGCGGACGCGGTCGACCAGGATCTCGGCCCCGCCGCCGGGGAGGCTCCCCAGGCCCGCTTCCTTCAACCGCTCCAGGACCGTTTGCAGCGGCAGCTTCGACACCTTGGTGAAGTGGTGGATCTCGGGCGCGCTGAAGCCGTGGATGTTGACGCCGGGGAACCGGGACCGGATGTCTTGGAGCAACTCCTCGTACCACTCCAGCTTGAGCTTGGGGTGGAGGCCGCCTTGCATCAAGATCTGGTCGCCGCCGAGCTCGACGGTCTCGCGGACCTTCTCCAGCAGGACGTCGCGGTCCAGGACGTAGGCGTCGGCGTCGCCGACCTTGCGATAGAAGGCGCAGAAGTCGCAGACGGCGGTGCAGACGTTGGTGTAGTTGACGTTGCGGTCGATGTTGTAGGTGCGGAAGGGTCCGGGGTTCTTGCGGCGGCAGACCGCGTCGGCGGCGCGGCCGAGATCCAGGAGCTTCGCGTCCCTGAGCAGGGCGACGCCCTCGTCGAACGTCAGGCGCTCGCCGTCAGCGGCTCGCCGCAAGGTCTCGGGGGCGGTGGAAGACAAGATGGACTCCTTCGGGCGCCAGCCCCAGTCGCGCGGCCATCGCGGCGAACCGCCTCAGCCCCGCCAGCTCCGGCTCGCCCAGGTCGTAGGACAAGGCGCTTGTAAGGTAATCGTAGCACGTCGCGAAATCCAAGCCCAGCCGGGGGCCGTGGATTCGGGCCAACTCGTCGGCGTGGGCCAGGCCCTCGACCCGACAGCGCTCCAGGGCGTCGGGAAGGTCTCCCAGATCGACTCCCGCGCGGGCCACCCAAAGCGCGAAGACGAACGGCAGCCCGGTCAGCTCGCGCCAGGCCTCGGCCATGTCGACGACCGCGTGAAACGGCTCGTCGGGGACCTTCATCGCCCGGTCGCCGATGACCAACACGGCGTCGGCCGTGCTCTCAAGCGCGGAGACGCCCAGGGGGAGTTGCTCGATCGTCCGCGGCCGGACGCCGTGCCGCGCGTCCAGCCAGACCCGGACCAGCGCCTGGCTGGTCCGCGAGCCCGCGTCCAGGGCCAGGCGGTCGATGGCCTTCAGGGGGACCTTGCTGAAGAGCTTGACGCTCCGCACCGGCCCGCGCGCGCCGATGGCGAATCCCGGCACGATCTCGTAGCCCCGCCGCGCCCCCCGCAGGTATTCCACCGACGGAATCAAGGCCACGTCCAGGTCGCCCGCCGCCAACCGCTCGGCCAGGCGGCTGGGGACTTCCATCTCCAGCCTGGCGTCGGGCGCGAACTCCTCGAACCTGTGATACAACGGCTTGGCGTTTAAGTAACTGACCGCCCCGACCCGAATCGGGCTCGTCATGCGTCCCGCCTCCGATGACCGACGCTTTCGTCGCGCCCGAAATCGACGTCGCCGTCGTTCTGACAATCCGTTTCGAAATTATAATCCGGCCGACGACAAGGGCAAGATCGACGTCGACTCCGGCCCGGTCCACCAGAGGCGGACGGCGCGGTCGTGGCTGGCCGAGGCCAGGATGCGGCCGTCGGGGCTGAACGCCACCGCGTTGACGCCCGCCTCGTGGCCGGCGAGCGTCAGATGGCGCAGGCCGGTGACGACGTCGACCAGGGCGATCATCCGATCCTGGCCGGCGGTCGCCAGCGTCCGGCCGTCGGGGCTGAACGCCAGCCCGCTCACCTCGCGGCGGTGCAGGTTCGGCAGTCGAAAGCGGGCCTCCCCGCGGTCGACGTCCCAGAGCGTCACCGCCCCCCGGACGTCTCCGGAGGCGAGGGTCCGACCGTCCGGACTCCAGGCGAGGCAAGAGACGTGGACGGCGGCGTCCATGCGGCCTTGCTCCCGAAGCGTCGGGACGTCCCAAAGCCGGATCAACCCGTTCTCGCCGGCCGAGGCGAGCGCGCGGCCGTCGGGGCTGAACGCCAGGCCGCGGACGTGGTTGCCGATGGGATCGTCGTCATCCACCGTCCCCGCCACCGTCCCCGCCGCCGCCCCCGTCGCGACGTCCCAGAGCCGCGCCACGGGGTCGCGACCGCCGGTGGCCAGCAGCGTTCCGTCGGGCGAAAGCGCGATCGCCCGCGCGCGGTCCTCGTGCGCCTTGATCCGGCGGACCAACCGCCGCTCCCTGGCGTTCCAGATCAGCGCCTCCCCGCCGAAGTCCGCCGTGGCGATCAGGTCTCCGGCCGTCGCCAGGCACGACGGCCAGGACTCGTGTCCCGGCAGCGCCGCGACGGTTCGGCCGGTGGCGACGTCCCAGAACTTCAGGAGCGGCTCGCCGCCCAGGGTCACGAGGGTCCGCCCGCCATCGACAAACTTCACGCCCCAGACCTCGTCGTCGTGGGCGTCCAGAACCACGGCCGGCTCGATCGGCTCGGCGTGCCAGACGACGACCGAACCCCTGGCCAGCCCAAGGGCGACGTCCCCGCTCGGGTCGTCCAGGAAGGCGATCGACTCCACCCACTCCGTCAGTCGTTCGATGCGTGCGAGTTCGCGGCGATTCTCGACGTCCCACAGGACCGCCATGCCGTTGTAGCCGGCCGCCAGGGTCTTGCCGTCGGCCGCGAACGCGAGGCAAGAGACCCGATCCGGCTCGGCCGCCGGCGAGGGGAGGACGGCGACGACCTCGCCCCGTTCCGGCTCGCGAAGCTGGACCTCGCCTTCGAGCGTCCCCGTCGCGATCGGCCCTCCCGGCAGCGGCGACGCCGCCAGCGCCGGGCCGACCGGCGCCTCGTCAACGAACTCGCGGAGGCCCGTTTCCATGTTCCAGAATTCAAGGAGACGTCGATGTTTCGTCGGTCCCGTATGCATCGTCCGCCTCAAGGCGACGATGCGACGACCGTCGGGCGCGAACGCGACCCGGTCGACGCCGGGGACGCCCAGCACGACCGCCTCCCGGTCGCCGAGATCCAGTTTCCATTCGACGAGCTTCTTCGACGCCTCCGGCGAAACTCCCGCGGCCACCAGGCGGAGGTCGGCGGTCGTGGCGAGGCCGCGGTCCCACCACCGCGAGCCAGAGAGCGTCCCCAGGATCGCCCCGTCGGTCGCGTCGAGGGCCGCGATCCCCGCCCCACCCGCTCGACTCAAGAAGTTCACGACGACGCGGTCCCCCGCCGCGGCGAGCCGCCCCACCTCTCCCCCGAGGTCGTGGAAGGGTTCGAACGCGAACGTGGGCCGAACCGGGGCCGGGACCTCGGCCGACTCCGGCCGGAAGACGCGCCACGACCCGCATTTCCCGCCCGAGGTCGCGAACAGCAGGCCGTCGCCCGCGGCGACGTCGCAGGTCGCGCCGCCGGGCTTCAGGTCGTCCAGGCAGGTGCATTCCCGGCGCGACTGCCGCCAGAGATAGCGCCAGGCGAAATCCCGAAGGTCGGGCTCGTCGCCTCCCTCGGCGGGGACCAGCGATCGGAGGTGTCTTTGGGCCTGGATCGATCGTCCCCGGGTCAACTCCTGCTGGGCCATGGCCAGGACGACGGCGTAATGGGCGCGTCGCTCCGCGCCGCTTTTAGCCTCCGCCCGCGCCAGCGCCTCTCGGGCCAACGCCTCCTGGCGCTCGGCGCGTTCGCGCGCGGCTTGCTTCTGGGAGTTCGCCCGGTTCAGTTCGTCGACGGCCCCCCGCAGAGCGATCGTGTAGGCGACGCTCACCAGAAGCGTCGCCGTGGTCATCACCAGAAGCGCGGCGGCGGCCGGGTTGCGGGCCGACCAGCGGACCAGCCGGCGAGGACGGCCGAGCGGCCGCGCCAGGGTCGGGAGGTGGTGGAGAAACCGGTCCAGATCGTCGACCAGCGCGGCGGCGTCCCGGTAGCGACGCTCCGGCCGTTTCTCCAGACACCGCGTCGCGATCGCGCAGAGGTCCCGCGGGATCGACCGCCTGATGCTTCGCGGCGGCGTCGGGGGGTCCGCGACCACCGAGCGCATCACCTCCCAGGTCGTCTCGCCCTGGTGCGGCGGTCGGCCCACGAGCAACTCGTAGAGCACCGCGCCCAGGGCGTAGACGTCGGCGGCCGGGCCGATCGCTTCGCCGCGCATCTCGATCTGCTCGGGGGCCATGTACGGCGGCGTCCCCCACGCCCGCGCGGCGGTCGAATCGCCGATGGGCGCGCCGATGAGGCGGGCGAGGCCGAAGTCGGTCACGCGCGGCGTCGGCTCGCGCTTCGGATCGTCCGACGGCGGCGGTTCGATCAGGATGTTGCCCGGCTTCAGGTCGCAGTGGAGGATCCCCCGGGCGTGCATGTGCGCCACCGCGCGCGCCAACCCCAGGACCAGCCTCGCGACGGCGCGCGGCTCGGCCGACGCGCGTCGGTCGTCGATCCAGCGCCTCAGCGTCGGCCCCTCGCAATAGGCCGAGGCGATGTAGCAGACGCCCTCGGTCTCGCCGGCCTCGAAGAGCGGCACCAGGTTGGAGTGGTCGAGTTGGGCCGCGGCGTGGGCTTCGCGGAGGAAACGGCGGCGGACGTCGGGGTCCGAGACCGCGTCGGAGCGCGGGACCTTGAGGGCGACCGTTCGGCCGATCATCGGGTCGAAGGCCCGAAAGACGACCCCGAACCCGCCGCGGCCGAGTTCCTCCTCGATCCGGAACCGGCCGATGGTCTCGAACGTCCGTTCCCCCACCACCGTGAAGTCGGATGGGATCGTCGTCGGCTCCCGTTGCCTCAACGTCTGGTCGAGCATGTCGAGGAATTCGCGAAGCCGCGCGGCGTCGGCGTCCGCGACGTCTTCCAGGCGGGGCGGGGTCTCGCCGCGCAAGAGGGCGTCGTCGTAGCGGGTCAGCCATTCGTCCAGCGACAGTCGCCGACCTTCGGGCGTCGGCTCCGTCCCGCTCACGACGTCTCCCCTTCCATCACGCGGAACAGTCGGCGGCAGGCGCGGGCGTGGAGCATGCGGGCGGCGTCGGCCGACCGACCACCCAGGCGTCGGCCGATCTCGGCGTATTCCAGCCGCTCCCAGTAGCGTAGCCTCACGACGTCGCGCTCGGCAGCCGGCAACGCGGCGATCGCGGCGACGAGGCGCGTCTTCTCCTCGCGGCCGGCCGCCCGCTTCGAGGGCGACTCGTCCCCGCCGACCAACCGGTCGCGGAGCGTCGCGAGCCCCGCGCGCTGGGGCGTCGCCTCCAGACGGACCTCGCGACGGACGTCGGCGCGGGCCGTCCCCAGGAACTTCCGCCGTTGCTCGGCGAGGTTCAACGCCATGATTCGATACAACCACGCCCGCAACTCGTCGGATCGCCCCTTCGGCATTTCCCCCGCACGCCTGGCCGCGTCCACGAACGCCTCCTGCACCAGATCGCTCGCGGCGACCTTCGCTCGCATCGGCGCGGGGATCATCCGTCGCGCCCGGCGCTCCAGGTAGGCGCGGCACCGCTCCAGGACGCCCGTTCCCGCACGGCCGACGGGTCGCGCCGCATCGCGATCGAGGTGGCGACCCATGCTCTCTCTCCGACGAGTTCCATTCGACGTCTTCATCCCGAATCAAGCCGACGCATCCATCCTATTCTAGATCACGCTCGGGGTTCAAGCGACGGCGACACCGCCGCCCTCCCTCCGGTGAAGCGACGGATCGGGGAAATTCCCTGACCGTCACGGATTTTGGGGGCCTGAACGAATCTTCCCCCCTTGCGGGG
>CALCIB010000217.1 GCA_937907525.1 uncultured Planctomycetales bacterium
CCCTTCGGGCCACCTTCTCCCTCAAGGGGAGAAGGCGATGATCGCCGCGGCCTCTGAAAAAGTGTCGGATCGTCAGCCCGGTGGGAGAGGCGACGTTTCGAAGTTCCCGCGAGACCGCGCCGTCCCCTACAACCCTCGCGCGATCGCCGCGGCCGGCGACTCGATCAACTCGACCCCCTCCAGGTCGACCACGCCCTCGGCCGGCTCGCGGACGACCAGGAACAACCGCGACGCTTGCATCGCAGTGCCGGCGCGGCGCAGCTTGGCGGCGGCCTCGGCCAGCCGCTCGCCGGGACGCTGGACGCGAACCGCGACGGGGAGTCCGGCGTCGCCCGACTTGACCAGGGCGTCGACCCCCGAGTTGCGATGCACCGGGACCACGTCCAGGCCCGCGAGCAACCCCAGGCTTTCCGGGTCGGCCTCGCGGTACGACTCGCGACCGCGCCGCAGCAACCGCGATTCCGACCGCACCGGCCGCTCCAACCGCGAGCGCGACAAGGCGACCGCCGCCTCGGAGGCGTCGATCCCGATCGCCCGACGCCCCAGCGACACCGCCGCCACCAGCGCCGAGCCGCTGCCGCAGAACGGATCGAGCACCACGTCTCCCGGCCGACTCGCCAGGGCGATGATCCGCTCCAGGAGCGCTAACGGCTTCTGCGTGGGGTAGCCGGTTCGCTCGCGGGCCTTGGGGTTCAGATAGGGAATGTCCCAAACGTCCCCCAGCGGCACCCCGCGCTTGACGCCCGCGGGAATCGGCCGCCCCTGCTCGTCGCGGTCGTACACCGCCTTCGCCGACTCGTCGCGACGGCGACGCTGAAGCAACCGATCCACGTTGGTCGCCGGTGAGTACGGCTCCCAGATCGGGTTGAACACGAAATCATCCGTCTTCGTGTAGTAGTGGATCGTCTGATGCGCCGGCAAAAGCCCCCGCGCGCCACTGGACCAGCGGCGGTAGTGCCAGACGATCTCCGAGCGGAACCGACGGGCCCCGAACACCTCGTCGAGAAGCCCCCGCGCGACGTGGCCGGCGTCGCGACCGCAATGGAGGAAGACGCTGCCGGCGTCGTCAAGCACGCGACGGACCTGGACCAATCGCGCTCGCAAGAACTCCTCATAGGCGCGCGGCGACTCCCAGACGTCGGCGAACTCGTAAGTCGTCGCGCGATCGCGCGTCCCCAGCCGTTGTCTTCTCCCGGTCGCGAACGGCGGGTCGAGGTACGCCAACCGAACCGATCCGGCCGCCATCCCCTCCAGATGCCCCAGGCAGTCCCCCAGCCGCAACTCCCAACCGGAATCGCCCTCCACGCCGACTCCCTCCGAGTTTCAGGCCGGAACGACCCGCGCAAACCGCGCGACCATGACGAGCGCTCGAAATTCGACAAGCCGGAGACTACCTCAATCCCCCACGTCCCATGTATCCACAATGTATCCCACCTTTCCGAGCCCTAGCCAGCTTATCATTCGAAGGGGGGGCATCCGATACTTCGTTTGTCAAGCGGCGGTGGCGACGAAAGGCGAGGAGGACGCGACGTTCGGGCGACGACCGGAGGATGGGGGGCGCGGCACGCCCTCCATGGTCCGGGAGGTCGCGGCCGGCGTCGTCGGGAACGGTCCTCGTCGGCTGGGGTTCGCCAGGTCGCCGCGTGGGAATGGGGGGAGGGGGGCGATGGCCGCCTCGCCTCCGGCGCTTCGGCTTCGGTCCTCGTCTACCGACCCGGGGACGTGATCGGACCTTGTAACGACCGACACAACGAGGATCTTCATGGCCCGGATTCGAAGGCATCGCCGCGACGTGGTGCAGAGCCCCCTGGAGACCTACCTCCGGGAGATCAACGAAACGGCCCTGCTCACCGCCGACGAGGAAAAGATGCTCGCCCGTCGGATCGCCGCGGGCGACGACCAGGCGCGCGACCGCATGGTCCGCGCCAACCTCCGCTTGGTGGTGAACATCGCCCGGGGGTACGTCGGCAAGGGGCTGGCGCTTCAAGACCTGATCGAGGAGGGGAACCTCGGCCTGCTCCGCGCCGTCGAGGGCTTCGACCCGACGGTGGGGACGCGGTTCTCCACCTACGCCAGCTACTGGATCAAGCAGTCGATCAAGCGCGCCCTGGTCAACACGGCCAAGCCGATCCGGATCCCGGCGTACATGGTCGAGCTTCTGTTCAAGTGGCGGCGGACCTCGACGGAGTTGCACGAGGAATTCGGCAGGCCCCCGACCGTCGAGGAGATCGCGCGGACGCTTAAGCTTCCCAAGAAGAAGCTGGCGATCGTCAAGAAGGCGATCACGGTCTACAACCTGGTCCCCCAGACCGACCAGCCCGAGAACGGCTGGAGCCTGGGGGAGATGCTGATGGACGAGCGCACCCGCGCCCCGGACGTCGAGATGGTCGAGGCCGACGACCTCCGGATGGTGATGAACCGCCTGGACGAGATGGACAAGCGCGAGGCCACCGTGCTTCGGATGCGGTTCGGCCTCAACGACGAGACCCCCAAGACGCTCAAGGAGATCGGCGAATCGCTGGGGCTGACCCGGGAGCGCGTCCGCCAGATCGAGAACGAGGCCCTCGGGAAGCTGTCGGCGTCGATGCAAGCCGACTGACCGCCGCGGCCGTCGCCTGGCGACGCCGCGCCCCTCGCTTCTTGAGGGCGCGAGCCGCCAGGCAGCCGCCGCCGCAGACCGTGACGAAGAGCATGAGGCTGGGCTCGGGGACGGGGACCGGCGCGGCCTCGCTCCGATCCGCCCGCAGGCTGGTCAGAGGCCGGCCGCCCTGGAAGTCGGCCGTGAAATCCCCCTGGAACGTCGATCCCCCCTGGGGCGTGATCCGGAAATACGCCTCCGAGCCGAACGCCCCGGCCAGCTTCCCTCCCGTCACCTTCAGGTTCAGGTCGAAGACCCCCGAGCGCTCGCGCGTCGCCGCGGGCTTCCCCTGGGCCCCGAAGGCCGTGGGCCGGCCGGTCAAGAGCACCCCCTCGTACACCTTGCCGTCGATCGTCACCGACCCGCGGAGCTCGAAGGCGTTGTCGGGCTGGTCGACGAGCCTGCCGTCGTGGTCGAGGGTCAACTCCAGCGTCTCCTTGAGCGTCCCCTCGACGTCGGGGTTCACGTCGAACATGCGACCCCCGCGGGGCCCCAACGCGAGGACGTGCGGCGCGTTGCTGACCCGGAACACGCCGGTCCTGGTCCGCGGGTCGTAGGAATACGTCTGCTCGCCGATCATGTCGCCGGCGATGTTCGGGTAGGCCCGATACCCGTGCGGGCGGATCAAGTCGGCGCGAAGCGCCGGCCGGGTCCCTCCAAGGGCGAGCAGGAACGCGGGCAGGACCCATCGAGCGATGTAGGCGCGCATCCGGTGCATGGCGTCGTTCCTTCGAACGCCCGCGTCCCGCGGGCGCGACCTGACCTCCTGGTGATCGGCATCGTGCTGATCCCACTCGTCGACGCCCCGGCCGCGGCGAGGCCGCGGCGGGCGGTTCGGAAAGTGGACGGCGGGCCCTTCTCAATCGGTGGTCGTCAGGTCATGGCGCGCGTCGGGGCCCGTCGGCCGAGGCCCCGGCTCTCGCCCTGGTCCTCGACGCGGGGGATTAGAACCCGACTCGTCGAAACGGTCAAGGGCGGATTTTCGAGAAAGCCACCGCCCCCATGTATCTCAACCTCACGGTCCCGTCGTGGCCGGCTTCGACGCCGGAGTCATGTCGAAAATCATACAGAAGCACGACCGCGTTCACGTCGAGAGGAAAATCAAATCCAATCAGATTGTTAAGCGCTTCTATAATCGCGGCGTCGTAAGAATGCCCCTTGAGCAATTCGCTAACGTTGCGCGACGATTCCGCGCGATACCGAGACTCCAGGCAGTCGTCGTCGTAATACCCGATGCCAAAATATTTTGCGAATGAGGACGGAACATAGTCGCCGTCCTCCGTATAGCCCGCCTGTAGATAGGCGTTCAAGGCGCGAGCGGAGTCCGCCCGTCCGGCCCAGAGCGAGACCATTCCCACTTGTTCCATAACTGACTCCTCGTCGTGGCCGCGCGCCCGGTGACGATGACCCGCCCAGGAAAAACCTGACCGTCACGGATTTTGGGGTCCTGAACGGGTCTTCCCCCCTCGCGGGGGAAGACAGACCGCGAAGCGGTCAGATG
>CALCIB010000218.1 GCA_937907525.1 uncultured Planctomycetales bacterium
CCCTCGGCGATGATCTCGGCGATCAGCTCCTCGGTCTCGCGGCAGGCGGTGCCGTTGCCGATGGCGACGACGTTGACCTTGTGCCGGCCCACCAAATCCTTGATGAGGGCCTTGGCCTCGGAGCGGCGGCCCTGGGGGGCGTGGGGGTAGACGATCCCTTGTTCCAGGAGGCCGCCGTTGGGGTCGAGCACCGCCAGCTTGCATCCGGAGCGCTGGCCGGGGTCGACGGCCAGGACGACCTGCTTGGGGATCGGCGGTTGGAGCAGGAGGCTGCGGAGGTTGCGGGCGAAGACGTCAACGGCGTGTTTCTCGGCCGTCTCGGTCAGGTCGTGGCGGACCTCGCGTTCCAGGCTGGGGAGGATCAGGCGTTCCAGGGCGTCCATGGCCGCGTCGCGGAAGGCGTCGGCCTGGGGGTGGCCCTCCAGCGGCAGGGTGGCGAGGAACGCGGCGTCGACCTCGGGGCGGACGACCTCCAGCTTGACCTTCAGCGGTCCTTCCTTGTCGCCGCGGTTGATGGCCAGGACACGGTGGGGGGGGACCTGGGAGAGGGGTTCGGCGTAGTCGAAGTAGTCGCGGTATTCCTGGCCCTGGCCCTCGGCGACGTCTCCCTTGGAGGTGACGATCCGGCCGGTCCTCCAGACGGCCGCGCGGACGGCCTCGCGGACGGCGGCCATTTCGCTGACGGCCTCCGCCAGGATGTGGCGGACCCCCTCCAGGACCTTGTCGGCCGATTCGAGTCCCTTCTCGGCGTCGATGAACTCGGAGGCGGCGGCGGGCAAGTCGGTCAGGGTGTCGTCGCGGTTCCAGATCCGGACGGCGAGCGGTTCCAGGCCCTTGTCGCGGGCCTCCGACGCCTTGGTCCGTTTTCGGGGCTTGAACGGCAGGTAGAGGTCTTCCAGCCGCTTGGCGTTCTCGGCCCCGCGGATGGCGGCCTCGAGTTCGGGCGCGAGCTTGCCTTGCTTCTCGATCGTCTTGAGGATCGTCTCTTTGCGCTCGGCGAGTTCGCGAAGCCTTTGGACCCGGACCTGGATCTCGTGGATCGCCACCTCGTTGAGGTTGCCGGTCCGCTCCTTCCGGTAGCGCGTGATGAACGGGACGGTGTTGCCCTCGTCCAGAAGCTGGACGACGCTTTCCACCTGAACGCGCCGGATCTGCAGGTCTTGCGCGATTCGGCCCAGGTCGACCTGAATCGGGTTGTCCATGGGGCCTCTACTCTACACCAAGGTGCGGGACGACGTTGGGGGGGCGGCGGGGCCGACCGTCGCGAGGGTCGGGGCGTCGCGTCCCAAGGGGGAGGCGGCTCGCGGTTCGCTCCGTAGCGCGCGAACACGCCTGGCCTTGCAACGAGTTTGGACAACCTATATCAACGCCCCATCGCTGTCAAGGATCCGCTTGGACCGGCCGCGGCCCAAGTCGCGACGGGCCGCCGTTTTCCACCGGACGACCGGGAGGGTTGGGCAAGGCGGGGAGGCGTCTCCGCGCGGTCGGGGCGTGGCGCCGCCGACCGCGCGGGCGGGACGGGGCTCAGCCTCCCTTGAACCAGTTGAAGTAGAACGGGTACGGATAGGGGCCGGGGCCGGGGACGACCGGATCGATGTCGTAGATCGGGACGTAGGAGCCTTCCGCGTAGTACATGCCCACGGGCTTGAACGGGTGAAGGGCCGACTGGACGGCGCGCAGGGGGCGGGGCCAGGGCTTGCTGTAGGCGGTGACGGTGGACGTTCCGGGGTTGCCGTAGAAGAACGGGTAGACGCTCTCGGTGTCGGCGCCCTTCCAGCCCAGGCCGTAGAGGCCCTGGCTTCGGGGGTTGATCCGGAGGTGGCTGACCCGGCCGCGGTCGGCGTAGCGGGTGGCGTAGAAGTAGTCGCGCAGGGGGTCCGGCGGGACTCGGCCGGGAGGGTCGGTGAAGCGCATCAACAGGCCGCTGCGCTCCTCCAGTTCGGGGACGCGGGGCGGGGGGCTGCTTTGGGCGCGGGCGGCGCCGGCGGACCCGGCGGCCAGGGCGAGCGCGACGGCGGCCGCGGCGAGGCCGGCGCGTCGGTGGGGGCTTGCGGTCATGTCGTCCTCGTGATCGATCCTGCCGGGTCGGATGGGAAGCCGGTGCGGTCGGGCCGGGGATCCTCCCCGGCCGTCGGAAACGGCGAAGGCCCGGCGGAGGTCGTCCGCCGGGCCCTTGGCCGTCGCGACGTCTGGATCAGGGATCGGTCAGAAGCCGTCCGGGGTGCGAGGCGGAAAGGCGAAGAAGTCGCGGGGGGATCGGGTCGTGACGATATAGGGGACGTAGCCGGGGGTGAGCGGGACCGGGCCGCCGGCGCCGACGAAGTAGTCGAACTTGGGACCCATCAGTCCGCCGAGCAACCCGTGGAGCTTGCCCTTGAGGTTCGGCGAGCAGAACTTGCAGCCGGCGCCGTGGCAGAAGAGGCACTGCTTTAGCTTGTTCAGGAGGCCGCAGCCGTTGCACAGTCCGCAGCCGTTGCCGCCGCAGGAGGAGCAGGGGTCGCCCACGCCCAGGCCGCCGCAGCCGCCGCAACCGCGGCCGCCGCAGAGGTTGCACTTGAGCTTGCCGAGCAGTCCGCCGCCGCACAGCCCGCAGCCCCGGCCGTGGCAGGCCGAGCAGGGGTCGACGACGTGGCCGACCTGCGTCGTCGGCAGCACGACCGCCTGCGCCGAGGGGGCCGTCTGGGCGGTCGCGACCACCGTCGTCGGGTGGATCGGGCCGAAGTTCTTCACCCGCCTGGTCGCGACCACCGTCGTCCCGCGCGGATCGCCGCAATTGGCGCCCGCCGCGTGGACGTGGCCGGCGACGCCGCAACCCCCCGCGCCCAGGTCCCCGCCGAGCCCGCAGCCGCCGAGCCCGCATCCCAGGCCGTGGCCGCCGGGTCCGTGGCCCAGTCCGCCGGAGCCGAGCCCGCGGCCGGCGCCGCCGAGGCCGTGGCCGAGGCCGTGGCCGCAACCGCCGGCGCCGCATCCCAGGCCGTGGCCGTGGCCCAGGCCGTGCAGGTGGCTTCCCAGGCCGTTCATCAGGCCGTGGGCGGCGCCGCTTGCAAGGGCGGCCTTCTCGGCGACGTGGCCGACGGGATCCTTGGCGTAGTGGCCGTAGGGGACCGGGGGCGCGAAGAACTCGCCGCCGGTGGCGTAGTCGTAGGCGGGCGCCTCCCTGGGGATCGTGTGGAAGAAGATGCCGGCCCTCGTCGACTCCGCCAGGCCCGTCCCGAGCGCGACGGCGAGCCCCAGGGCGATCGCCGCCCGTCGCCATTCTCCGAAGCAACGCATGGTCAATCCCTTACCTATGTCGCGTGTATCCTCCTGAATCGTCCGAAGGCGAACGAGCCGGGGACCGAGGTCCCCCGGCGTCCTGCGCGGGGCGTCTCCGACGATCACCCGCGGCCATCTCTGGCCTTGCCCCAAAGGAATCGGCCCGCCGCGGGGGGGCGCTCGACGGATTCCGGCGTTCGAAACGGCGAGGCGGCCCGCCCCCCCGTCGCAATCCGGGAAGACGGGCCGGCCGTCGCGATCGTCGGTTTCCGTCCGGGCCGGTCGGGCGGGCCCGGCGCGGTCGGGCTCAGCGGTCGTCGCCGTAGACCATGGAGGCGGGGAGGTCGGTGACGGGGCCGGCGGAGTCGCCGTAGGAGACCGAGGCGTGGGCCGAGCGGGCGGCGCGCTCGCTCCGCTCGCGGCGGCCGCGGCCGATCCTGGTCAGGTCGGGGATGTCCAGGAGGTGGCCGATGATCCGGGGCCGGGGGACGCCGTGGTGGGTGCCGACGGGGGTCTGCGCCGGGAGCAGGGCCGATCGCGCCACCGACGGGTCGCGGGGGGCCCCGCCGCCGGCGGCCATCGCGCCCGCGACCGGCGTGAAGTGACCCTGGCTGGCGCGGGCGGCGCCGATCGGCTCCGGCGCGGCGCCGACCACGGCGCGGCCGGCGGGGAACTGGGCGGCCATCGCCTCGCCGCCGACCACGGCGCGTCCCGGCGGAAGGGCCGTCCCGGAGTCGGTCACGACGATCGAGCCGGGGACGATCGTCCCCCCCATCGCCGCGGCGTCCCGCTCGCATTCGATGCAGCCGGTCGAGCCCGGCGCGACCGCCGCGCCCCGCTGGACCATCATCGACTGGATCGCCCCCTGCTGGTTGTGGACGTGGGCGTGGGTATGCGGTCCCGCCTGGGCCTGGGCGGCGATCTCCGGAGGCGTGGTCGGGATCGGCGGCGGCTCGGTCCCGTAGCGGGCCTTGAAGCGCATCCGCTGGCATTCGGGGCAGTGACGCGCGCCGAAGAGGCCCTTGTGATCGTGCGTGGCGGCCTCGGGCGTCGTCGCGGCGGCCTGACCGAACGCCGCGCCGCCGAGCGGGACGGCCAGGGCCACGCCGAGCAGGCTCGGGACCAAGCGATTGAGGCGACGCATTCGGGAACTCCTTTCCCAGATCGCCGCGGCCGTCGTCCCTCGGGCGAGAGGGCGGATCGACGCGCGGCCGAGAGCGATCGAAACCGGGTCGGCCTTTCGGCCCGCGGGCCGGCGGTCCCGGAGGCTCCGCCTCCGGAACGCGCGACGCGGCTTTTGACGGCCGCGCCCGGCCCTCCCGTTACGTCCCTTAACATCGGCGTCTTCCGGCCCCGGGCTTTCGGGAAAACCGGCGAAGCCGGCGCGACCGGCCCGTCTCGCCCCTGGACCGCGCCCCGGACGGCGGTTAGGATCGAACCTCGGGGCCCGATTCCGGTCCCAACCCCCGGCGCGGCCGGGGGACGACCGCGGCGGAGGCCCACGTCCGTGATCCAGCCGAGCGACGAGCCGATCGCGGACCAGGGGGCCACGCCGCCGGGCCGGGGGGGCGACCCCCCGCCGACGTCCCGACCGGCCCCGAGGTGGGGCTGGGCGATGCTGGCGTTCCTCTTCGCCGCCAACATCCTGGCCGCCGTCGACCGCGGCCTCTTCGCCGCCTTGATCCGACCCATCGGCCTGGAACTGGATCTCTGGGAGGACCAGGCCGATTGGCTGGAGGCCCTCCCCCTGGTCGCCGCGGCGCTTTGGGCGCCGACGCTCGGCTACTTCGTCGATCACACCCGCAGGGCGCGGGTCCTCGCCCTGGGGATCGCCGTCTTCGGCCTGGCGAGCGTCGGCGTCGGCCTGGCGGACTCGTTCCAGTCGCTGCAACGGGCGCGGGCCTTGGTGGGGGTGGGGACGGCCACCTTCGGGGTGGCGGCCCTGACGTTGGTCATGGACGTCTTTCCCGGGACCGTCCGGGCGCGGGCGCTCGCGGTCTACTTCCTGGCGGGGCCCGTCGGCATGGCCCTGGCGTTGAACCTCGGCCCGGCGCTGGCCGACGCGGCGACCTGGCAGACCGCGTTCCTGGCCGGCGGCGCCCCGGCCTTGGTGCTGGCCCTGGCGGCGCTGACGTTCCCCGATCCGGTTCGAGGCGCCGGCGAGGGGGTCGCCGTCGCCCGGCTCCGCGACCACGAGCGCCGCGGGGCCTCGGCCGAGGACTACGTCGACCTGATGGTCAACTCCTCCTTCACCTATTCGGTCCTGGGGCTGACGTTCACCGGCCTGGCGATCGGCGGCCTGGACGCCTGGCTGCCGACGTTCCTGATCGGCGCCCGCGGCTTGCCGGAAGACCACGCGGCGCGGGTGTCGGCGACGGTGGTCCCCGCCGCGGCGGCCGTCGGCCTCTTGGTCGGCGCGTTCGCGGCCGATCTCTGGGGGCGGCGGGAGCCCCGCTCGTACTTCCTGGTCCCGGCCCTGGCCGCCTGGCTGGCCTTGCCGTGCTGGCTGGCGACGGTGCTGGGGTCCGGCGGGGGCTGGCGGTACGCGACCCTGTTCGCGACGGTCGCCTTGTTGTTCGCCAACCTCGGGCCGTGTTTCGCGATCGTGGCGGCGGCGGCCGCGCCCAACATGAGGGGGGTGGCCTGCGGCGCGACGGTCGCGACGGCCCATCTCCTGGGGGTGGCCTGGTCCCCCCGGTTGTTGCAGTGGGGGGCGGAGGTCTTCGGCCAGCCCGACGCCATGGCCACGCCGCTGGGACGGGTCTTCGCCTCCCTGGGGGCCTTGCCCCGCTCGGTCGGCGGCCGACCGCCGGAGAACCTCGCCGCCGCCTTCGTCCTCGCCGCGCCCGCCCTGGCCGCGGCGGCCCTCGCCTTCCTGGCCGGCGCCCGCCACCTCCCCCGGGAGTCGGCCCTGATGCTCGCCAACCTCCGCGCCGCGCCGTCGCGGGCGGGGCCCGCCGGGCGGAAGTCGTCGCCGTCGGAATCGTAGTCGTCGGTGTTCCATCGAAAACCAATGTTGTAAGCGAGTAAGCGTGCTTTGTCCCTTCTCCCCTTGTGGGAGAAGGTGCCCCGGAGGGGCGGATGAGGGGTGGCGC
>CALCIB010000219.1 GCA_937907525.1 uncultured Planctomycetales bacterium
GGCCTTCCCCCCTCGCGGGGGAAGGTGGCCCGAAGGGCCGGATGAGGGGGGGCGGACCAAAACGCCATCGACGTCCAGGGCTTCCTGGACGGGCTTCCGCGAATCCCAACGGTCGTCTCGCGCGTCGTCCCCCTCATCTGACCGCTTCGCGGTCTGTCTTCCCCCGCGAGGGGGGAAGACCGTGATGGTCATCCCTTGCCCACTTATGAGACAGACTCTTAGATCCTTCGGCCGTATCGGTTGAGCAGATACAGGACGACGATCGCGCCGACGGTCGCCGTGATGACGGTGGCGATCGGGCCGTGGGCGTCGAAGCCGACGAGGTCGAACAGGAAGCCGCCGACGATCGCCCCCAGGACGCCGACGATCATGTTGTTGACCGCGCCGAAGCCGCGGCCGGTGGTGAACTGGCCGGCGAGCCAGCCGGCGATCATGCCGATGATCAGGAACCAGATCAGCGAGAACAGCATGCGGTCGCTCCGCGATTCGCGTCGAGGGGTGGTCGAGGGTCAGCCCAGGCCGCAGGCGGCGCGGGCGCGGTCGAGGACCGCTCGGGCGGTGGCGCGGGCCTTCTCGGCGCCGGCGGCGCGGACGGCGGCCACCCGCTCGGGATGGGCGACCCATTCGGCCCGGCGCTCGCGCGCCTCGGCGAAGGTCGCCACCAGCGCCTCGCCCAACCGGGTCTTGACCTCGCCGTAGCCGATCCCCCCCTCGCGATAGCGCCTTTCCACCTCGGCGACGTCGGCCTTGGCGGCGAACAGCTTGAAGAGGCCGAAGAGGGGGTCGGCGTCGGGATCCTTGGGGGCCTCGACGGGGGTGCTGTCGGTGACGAACTTCTTGACCTTCTTGCGGATCGCGGCCGGCTCGTCGAAGATCTCGATGGTGTTGCCGTAGCTCTTGGACATCTTGCGGCCGTCGAGCCCCGGCACCACGGCGACGGAGTCCAGGATGTACGGCTCGGGGAGTCGGAACACCGGCTTCTTCTTGCCGTAGACGTTGTTGAACCGCTCGGCGACGTCGCGGGTGATCTCCAAATGCTGCTTCTGATCCCGGCCCACCGGGACCAGGTCGGCGTCGTACAGCAGGATGTCGGCCGCCTGAAGCACCGGATAGGCGAACAGGCCGTGCTCCGCCGGCAGCCCCTGCTGCACCTTCTCCTTGTAGCTGACGCACTTCTCCAGCCAGCCCATCGGCGTCACCGACGTTAAGAGCCACGACAGCTCGACCGTCTCCGGCACGTCCGACTGCACGAACAGCACCGCCCGCTCCGGATCCAACCCCAGCGCCAGCAGGTCGATCAGCACGTCGGAGACGTACTGGCGCAAAAGCGCCGCGTCGCGGACGCTGGTCAGCGCGTGCAGGTCCGCGACGAAGTAGTAGGCGTCGTCGGCATCCTGAAGCGCGACGTACTGGCGGATCGCCCCCAGGTAGTTGCCGATATGCAGCGCGCCCGACGGCTGAATCCCCGACAGAATCCTCATCGTCCCCTCCCCAGGCCCCGGGCCGTTTCGCCGACGACCCATCGACGAACCACTTTATCAGGAACCGCCGGCCGCGGCCATGCGGGGAAGGCGCCGCGCGAAGAGTCGCGGGGGCGCGCCGTTCGCTCTTGATGACCGTCACGGGTTTCGGGAGGGCGATCGTAACGGCCTTCCCCCCTGGAGGGGGAAGGTGGCCCGAAGGGCCGGATGAGGGGGGGACGAGCGGAAACGCCGTCGCGTTTCCAGAGGCCCCTCCCGCCGCCGCGGCCTGGGCCGTGTCCCGAAGCGCGAAGCTCTCCGTGCTCGCCCCCCCTTGTATGTCCGAAGGACCAGAGTGACGGTGTTGAAGCTCTGGGTTTTCCACGAAAAACGATCGCGAATCGCCCCAGGCGGAAACACAGTCGCTCATCTGACCGCTTCGCGGTCTGTCTTCTCCCTCCAGGGGGGAAGATCGTCTTCATCAGACCCGCCCCCCAAATTCCGTGACGGTCAGAAATTCTTGAAACCAGCTGATCGCTCCCGCGGATCATACCGACGTCCCCTCTCCGCGCTCTTTTGGCAATTCGGCCGCATCAACACCCTGGCCCCAGGCCATTCCATGGAACGCCTCGATGGTCGCGCGTTCGCGCGCGTCGGCGCGCGGCCCTGGCCTCGCGACCGTTCGACGAAGCCGCGGGAGAATGATTCGACACTTCGAAAAACGACGAGCGAACCCACTGGTTTGGAGTCGTAATGCTCTGTGACATCAGCGATTAAGGACGAACATTGGGAAGCTCGGCGCCTACGATCGAAGCCATTTTCGGTCGGAAGCCCAGGTGAGCGGGAGCGCGGATTCGCGAGGGACGGTTCTCGATCCCGAGGGACGCCAAAATCGAGAGGGACGCCCGGCCGCCGCCTCGCATTGGCGGACGGCCCATGGCGCGGTACGATCGGCGGTGGCGACGCGAGGGCGATTCGGGACGGCGATCGGTCGCGCCCCGGGCGATCCCCCGACGCGGAAACGGAAGACTGGCGATGTCGATCCAAACCTACGACGACGAGGGCCTCCGGTTCGAGTACCCGCCCGACTGGGCGATCGAGGAGACCTGGGACGGCGAGGTCCGCACCGTCGCCGTGCAGGCGCCCGACGGCCTGGGCTTCGCCGTGATCCAGACCGACGACTCCCGCCCCGACCCCGACGAGATCGCCGACGCCGCGCTTCAGGCCATGCGCGACGACTATCCGGAACTCGACTCCCATCGCGTGATGGAGACGATCAACGACCACGCGGCGACCGGCCACGACCTGGAGTTCATGACCCTGGACATGACCAACGCCGCCGCGATCCGATGCTTCCGGACCCCCCGCCGGACGGTCCTGGTCCTTGGCCAGTGGTCCGACCTGGGCGGCGCCGAGTCGTCGGAGCGGGTCCGCCACGTCGTTCGGTCGGTCGAGGAGTCGGAGTAACCCCGCCAACCGTCCCGCCCCCGCCTTTCCCGCCAGGGCCGACCATCGCCAGGCCCGGTTTCCTCGCGCCTTCGCGCCTTTCCGCGCCTCGCCTCGCTCCCGCGACGACCCGATCGGCGACCGATTTCCAGGCGCGTTCCGACCGTCGACGCCCCTCCCCCCTCGCCGATTGAGGAAGGCGACGGGACTCCGGATCGACGACGAAGGCGCTTGACCAAGGACGGTCGTCGGCATGACGGCGAAATGGGTTTGGCGCGCGGCCCGCGCGCTTCTATTCTGTGGATGGACCGCCGCCTCCCTGGCGGGGTCCACCAACGACGAGAAGGCCGAGGCCCTCGCGCTTTTCGAGGCCGGCCGCTACCCCGAGGCCATCGAGCGCCTCGACGTCGTGCTCGCCCGCCATCCCGACGACCTGCAAGCCCTCGACACGCGCGGCGGGTCGTACCTGATGCTGAATCGGCCGTCGAAGGCGCTGCCGGACTTCGATCGGATCATCGCCCGCGACGTCGCGCCCACGACCGGCTGGACCAACCGCGGCATCGCGCTGATGATGCTCGGCAGGCTCGACGAGGCGGAGGCCGCGTTCGCCCAGTCGATCCGCCTGTGGGAGGATCCCAGGGAGAAAGTTCACGCCTTGCTGGCCGGAGCCCTCGATCCGGGAGTCCTTCAAAGGGGAAATCCCGGAAAAGAGACCGAAGAGGAGCGGAAGGCCCACGCGACCGCCCACGCCGGGCTCGGCCAGGTCCGGCACCGCCTCAACCGCAACGACGAGGCGATCGTCGCGTACAACCGCGCCGTGGCGATCCACGCGAACGATCCAAATATCTATATCGGCCGCGGCGACGTCCTCCGCGCCCTCGGCGACCTCCCCCGCGCCATGATCGACCTGGACGAGGCCGTCCGGCTGGGCCCGAACTATCCCCGCGCCTACGCCAGTCGCGGCCGGCTTCTTGAGGACTTGAAACGCGACGCCGACGCCGAGCGCGACTACTCCCAGGCGATCGCGCTGGACCCGAACCACGCCTTCGCCCACCGCCTCCGCGGCGCGATCCGGTCGCGGACGGGCCGCAACGAAGAGGCGCTTGAGGACTTCGAGGTCGTCGACCGCCTGCGCCCCAACGACTCGGAGAACCATAAGGACCGCGGCGGCGTCCTGGTCCGGATGAACCGCAACGAGGAGGCCCTGGCCGAACTCGACAAGGCCCTCGCGATCGACCCCAAGAACGCCAAGGCGTACCAGAACCGAGGCGCGGCGTACAACAACCTGAGACGCTTCGAGGAGGCCGTCGCCGATCTCGACCGGGCGGTCGACCTCGACCCGGACAACCCCGGCGCGCGGACCAATCGCGGGCTGGCCCTGTTCATGCTGGGTGAGTACGAGGAGGCGATGGAGTCGCTCGGCGAGGCGGTGCGGCTGGCCCCGAGCAACGCGATCGTCCACTTCAACCGCGGCAACGTGCTCGCCAAGCTCGGCTTCCGCGAGCAGGCGCTTGCCGACTACCGGGCCGTCGAGGACTTCGACCCGCGCCTGCTGGCGTCCTTCGGAGGGGTCTCCGGGGTGCTCGCCGAGATGACCAGGGACCGCATGGCGATGCTGGAACCGTCGCCCCGGCGCAAGCCGGAAAGCAAGGCCGACGCCCTGATCGGCCAGGGGCGGTCGCTTCAGGAGGCCGGCGACTGGGCCGGCGCCGTCGAGGCGTTCGACCAGGCCGCGGCCGCCGATCCGAGACGCGCCGACGTGTACGTCGCTCGGGGATGGTCGCGACTCTGCGCCGACGTCGACGGCGCGGAGACCGACGCCCGCGCGTTCTTCAACCTCGCCGGCTGGCGCGACCCCGCCGCGCCGTACATGGCGATCCTCGGCGTCCTGGCCGAGCGTCGCGCCGGTCGCGACCCGGCCGCCTACGCCTTCCTGGAGGAGGCGCTCGCCAAGCTCCCGCGGTCGACCGTCTGGCCCCGTCCGGTCCTCGTCCACCTCAACGGCGACCTGGCCGACGCGGCCCTGATCGCCGCGGCCGGCAACGACGTCCAGCGCGCCGAGGCCCATGCGATCGCCGCGCTTTCGTGCCTGCGCAACCGGAAGACGGCCGAGGCTCGCGAGCATCTGGTCTGGGTCCGCGACCACGCCTCCGACCGCTCCGTCGCCGCCGACCTCGCCCGCGCCACCCTGGCGCGGTTGGACGGGGCCGACCGGATCGCCCGCAAGCCCTGACCGACCGATCGACGCCGAACCCCCGGACGTCGTACAACGGAATCGACGCGGAGACCGAGGAAACGGGGAGGCGTTCCATGGCGGACAGGCCCAGACTCCTGACGATCGCGGGTTCGGACTCGGGGGGAGGGGCCGGGATCCAGGCCGACCTGAAGACGTTCGCCGCCCTGGGTTGTCACGGCATGAGCGCGATCGCCGCGCTGACCGCCCAGAACTCGACGGCCGTGAAGGCGGTGCTGCCGATCCCCCCCGAGTTCGTCGCGGCCCAGATCGAGGCGGTGATCGAGGACTTCGGCGTCGACGCCGTCAAGATCGGCATGCTCCACGACGCGGAGGTGATCGCGGCGGTCGCCGAGGCGCTCGAGAAGCACTCCGTCGCGAGGCTGGTCGTCGACCCCGTGATGGTCGCCAAGGACGGGAGCCGGCTGCTCGACCCGGCCGCGATCCGGGCGCTCAAGGAGCGGCTGCTTCCCACCGCGTCGGTCGTCACGCCCAATCTGCCCGAGGCCGAGATGCTGACCGGGGCCTCGATCCGCTCGCGCCGCGACATGGAGACGGCCGCCGCGCGGTTGCTCGAAACCTGCCCGCGCGTCGTCGTCAAGGGGAGCCGGCTCGCGGATCTCGAACGGTCCCCCGACTTCCTGGCGACCCGCGACGACCCCGCCGGCGTCTGGCTCGACCATCCCCGGATCGCCACCCGCAACACCAACGGCGCCGGCTGTACTTATGCGTCGGCGATCGCGGCCTTCGCGGCTCGCGGCCTCGGCTGGACGGAGGCGGTCATCGAGGCGCGGGAGTACTTGCAGGCCGCGATCGTCGCGGGGGCCGGACGAACCCTGGGCCACGGCCGCGGTCCCGTGGACCATTTCCATATTTGGGCATATGGCGAATGATTCCGGCCGCCGCCGGGCCCTGGGGAACGGCGCCGTCGCGAGGGGGCGTTAGATCTCCCAACCCTTGCGGTACGAGCCTTTCGCCAGGGCGTCGGCGGCCGGGTTGCCGAGGACGCGGCCGTTGTCGGGGTCGTATTCGATCGTCGCGCCGGTTCGCATGGCGATGTTGCCCAGAAGCAGGGCCTCGGTCTGGATCGCGGCGTAGTCGAAGTTGGAGTAGGCGATCTCGGGCTTGCCGGCTCGAATGGCCTGGAACCACTCCAGCTTGTGGTTGTCGTCGTTGTTCCGGCCCCCCTGGATCCGGGGGATGGTCTGAGCGGGGGCGATGAAGTCCTTGAAGCGTTCCTCGGGCCAGAGGACGTGGGCGGTGGATTCGTCGCGGATGGAGGCGAGCGTCCCCTCGGTCCCGACGCAGACCCAGCCGTTGGATTCGGGCTTGAAGCCCTTGGGGAAGAGGTCGGCGGGGGGACGGTTGGGCTGGCCGTCCCTGGCGCCCTCGTACCAGGTGAGTTTCACCGGCGGCAGGCCGTCGCGGGCGGGGAACTCGTAGACGACGGTGGCCCAGGCGGGGTAGGTCTCCGGGTTGATGTCGCCGTTGGTGGACGAGATCCGGGTGGGGAGTCCCAGCTTGAGCCCGTGGAACGGGACGTTGGTGTTGTGGCAGGCCATGTCGCCCAAAACGCCGGTGCCGAAGTCCCACCAGCCGCGCCAGAGCATCGGGGTGTAGCCCGGCGCGTACGGGCGTTCGGGGGCGCCGGCGAGGAACAGGTCCCAGTGGAGGTGTTCGGGGACGTCGAACTTCCCCTCCGGGCGGGCCGTGACGTCGGGGGCCTGCTTCCAGAATTCGCGGGGGCGGTCGGTCCAGACGTGGACCTCGGCGACGTCGCCCAGGACGCCCGATTGCAGGATCTCGACGTTGGCGCGGAGGCCGTCGGTGGCCGAACCCTGGTTGCCCATCTGGGTGCAGAGCCCGCGCTCGCGGGCGGTCTGGCGCATCAGCCGGGCCTCCCAGACGGTGTGGGTCAGCGGCTTCTGGCAGTAGACGTGCTTGCCCAACCGCATCGCGGCGATCGACGCCTGGGCGTGGGCGTGGTCGGCGGTGGAGACGGTGACCGCGTCGATCTTGTCCCCCATCGCGGCGAGCAGCTCGCGGAAGTCGTGGAAGGTCTTGGCCTCCTTGAACCGCTCGGCCTTGGGCTTCAGGGAATGATCGTCGACGTCGCAAAGCGCGACGACCCGGCCGTGGTTGCCGGCGTGGTCGGTGTCGCTGCTCCCCTTGCCGCCGACGCCGATGCACCCCACCTGGATGACGTCGTTGGCCCCCACCCCCGCCGCCCGCCCGTTGCGTCCTTGACAGAAGATCCCGAACCCCGCGATCGAGGCCCCGTACAAGAACGAGCGACGGTCCATGGTCGGCTGGATCGACATCGGCGCGGCTCCGTGGAGGGAAATCGGGCGGGGACGTCCACCCTCGCCTTCACGCGCGGGGCCGACGTCGCGCTCAGCATAGCGCGCGCCGGCGCGCGACGCCAAGGAATTCCCGATCCGGGAACGAGGATACGAGGATGGAGACGGGGAGGCGTCCGTCGTCTCGACGAACCTCACCCCGGCGGCAGCAGGGCTTCGAGGGCCTCTTGCACTTCCCGTAGCTTGACCGGCTTGTCGAGGACGACCATGCCGTCGGCGGGGGGGAGGTCGCCGCGAAGCTCTTTCTGGCGGCGGCCGAGCAGGACCAGGACGCGGAGGGGGACGCCGTCCTCCTCGGTCTTGTCCCACATGTCGGCGAGGTGGGCGATCGCGTCGGGGCCCTGGCCGTCGAGGTCGAAGAGGACCAGGTCGGTGGGGCCGTCGCGGAAGCGGTCGGCGGCGCGTTCGGAGTCGGCGATCAGAAAGACGCGGTAGCCGCTTTTGGTCAGGTTCTTGCGAAGCGCGTCCTGGATCTCGGTCTGGGTCTCGACGCACAGGAGCGTGGGCTGGGCGAAGGCGCGGACCTCGCCGGCCTCGGCCGCGGGCTTCGGGGTCGGTTTTGGGGTCGAGGCCGGGGCCGCGGAGGGGACGGTCTCGGCGGTCGGCAGGCCCAGGACCGCGGCGAGGTCCACCGATTCGTCGCTTCGGGTCTCGAAGGTCGCCGGATCGAGATCCTCGGCGTCCGCGACGTCGTCGACGGCGACGGCGGGCGGTTCCTCCGCCGTCTCCGGGGCGTCGGGGTCGGCGGTGAGGAACGGGTTGCGCAACAGGGCGCTTTTGAGTTCCGGGTCGAGGGCGAGGGCGTCGTCGGAGCCGGCCTCGACGTCGGCGTCCGGACGGCCGTCGCGGAAGGCCTCCAGGTCGGCGACGACCTCGGCCACCGTCTGATAGCGGGTCTTCAGGTCCACCGTCATCATCTTCTCGATGACGCGGGCGAGCCTCCGATCCGGGGGCTGGGGCAGCTCGGCGAGGGGCCGGACGTTGCTGAAGGACCGCTTCAAAAGCTTCCTGAGCTTGTCCTTGCTCTCGGCGTCCTCAAGCGGCGGATGGCCGGCGAGCATGTAATAAAAAACCGTGCCCAGGAAGTATATGTCAGATCGCGGGTCGCCCTTGGGGCTGCCGCAGGTGCGTTCCAGGGCCGAGTAGTCGATGGTGCGTTGCGCGCCCTGGGGGTCGGAGCCGAGGTCGGCCAGGCCGAAGTCGACGAGCTTGGCGACGCCGGAGTGGGCGATCAGGACGTTGGTGGGCTTCAGGTCGCGGTGGGCGACGCCCCGCTCGTGCGAGTAGCGCAGGGCCTCGGCCAGTTCGATCATAAGCGGCAGGGCCTCCTCGCCGCCGAGCCGGCCGCGGACGCGGAGGAAGTCGCGAAGGTTCATCCCCTCGACGTATTCCATCGCGATGAAGTGTTTCTCGTCGTGGCGGCCGAAGTCGAGGATCCGGACGATGTGGTCGTGCCGCAGCCGCATCCCGGCCTCCGCCTCCTTCTGGAACGCGGCCGCCGCCGCGGGGTCGGCCGCGAACCGGCCGCGGAGCGCCTTGATCGCCACCGGCTCGCCGGTGTCCGACCGCTCCCCCCGGTAGACCCGCCCGAACGTCCCCTCCGCCAGGGGGAACAACGCCCGATAGGGGCCGTACTGGAAGTCCGCCGCGTTCCCCTTCTTAAGCCGGTCCACCTGCCAACTGGTGATCCAGTCCTTGCGCAGGCAGGCCCGGACGACGGCCTCCGCCGAGCCACCCTCGGCGTCGGCCTCCTCGCGGGCCTCGCGCAGTTGGTCGGGCGAGATCAGGCCGGCGAGCGTCAGTCGCTCCACCAGCGAGTCGGAGTCGATGTCCGGCATGGGCGGGGTCCCGGGCGAGCGCGAAAGGGTCGTTTTGGAGTCCGAATCCGTCATTCGACGACGCGCCCATGATCCGATACGTCCGGACGGTCGGATCGTGACGCGGGTTCGGGACCCGGGGAAAATCCGGGTCGGTCGGGCCGGTTTCGGCGGCCGGCGTCTTAGGTTCCTTTCGGAAGCGGTCGGCGGGCGAGGCCGCGCCGGGGCCGCGGCGACATCCAAGGAGCATCTCATGTTCGAGACGTCAGGACGAACGGGAACGATCCCCGTCGCCCCCCCGGCGACGCCCTCCCAGGTCGAGTCCTCCGAATGGCTCAACCGTCGCGCCAGCGAGCAGGCGACCCGCGCCGCGTTGGCGCGCCAGGTCAGCGGCCGCCGGCGGTTCGTCGACCCCACGACCTGCGAGCGCGACTACACCGAGGCCGAGCTTGAGTTCATGATGGCCATGAACGACTACAAGAAGCGCAGCGGCCGGATGTTCCCGACCTGGAGCGAGGTCCTGGAAGTCCTCCGAAGCCTGGGTTACGAGAAGATGGAATCGGAAGGCCTGATGGATTGAAGCGAGCCCCGGCGCGTCGCCTCTCGGGCGCGGCGCTCAACCGTCGTCGTCGGGCTTCGGGGGCGGGTCGGCGAGTCTTCGCAGCGCCCGTCCCCATTTGCGGGGGACGCGGGGGCGGCCGAAGTCGGGGAGTCGGGGTTCGAATTGGTTCCAGGTCAAGACGGTCAGGCACGAGTCGTCCTGGACGACGGCGACCAGGACGCGGCCGCGGTGCAGGGCCAGGGCGGCGACGGCGCCGTTGTCGCGGTTGCGGCCGAGCCTCCTGGTCCGCCGCAGGGCCTCGCGGAGTCGGGGCTCGGCCTCGTCGGGCTCGACGTCGAACCGCTCGACGAACCGCTCGACGGCGTGGCGGGAGAGTCGGATCGAGCTTAAGTCGCGCTGGCCCTTGGGGGTCATCGCGGCGTCGCGGGCGCGCCGCCGCGGGCCGTCCGGGGCGGGAGTTCGAGGCTCGGCGCGGCGGAGTCGGGACGGTTGGCGAGCAGGGTTTCGAAGTCGAAGGCGTGGTACGGCTGTTCGGCCGCGGGGTTGCCGTCCTTGTCGGCGTTGGCGACCCAGAACCGGCCGGTGTCGGTCTCGAACAGGACGTTGTGGAGGTTGGACTTCATGGCGACGGGGCGGTCCATCAGCCGTCGGGCCGCCTCGGCGTCGAAGCCGCCGCTCCCCTCCTTGACGCGCCTGGCGAGTTCGACGTAGCGGTCGCCGGCGGAGAGGACGACGGCGTCGGCGACGGGGGTGGGGAGCTTGGGGTGGGCCTCGCCCATGGCGATGACGCCGAAGACGTCCCACGACGCCTCCATGCCGACGGCCTTGCCGCTTCGGCCGTCGGCGATGACGAAGTAGTATTCGCAGGTCCTGGGGTTGTCGCGGAAGACGGCGACCGCCTCGTCGAGCGACTTCGCCTCTTCAAGCGCCATGCGCGTGAGGAAGGCCATCGGCACGCCGTCCCAGTGGCCCAGGCCCTTGCCGCCCATCTCGCCGATGGAGATCTTCTCGGCGTTCATGCCGGTGACCGAGCCGATGAAGCCGGCGTAGGTGACGTTGACGAACGGGACCCGGCCGGCGGGCTCGGCGATCGTGAGGATCGCGTGGTCCTGAAGCCGCCAGTCGCAGCCGTAGTCGAGGACGCGGCCGTGGTAAAGGTGGCCGCCCCTGGTGGTCGATCGGCCCAGGGCGAAGCCCGAGCAATGGAACATCTCGGGGATGAAGTTGGCGACCACGACGTCCTGGACGTCCAGCCCCGCGCCGTCGGCGACGCCTTGCATCTCCTCGAAGAACCGTTCGGGGACGAACTTCTTCTGCCGCGCGGCGATGCCGGCGATGATCCGCTTGGGGTTCAGCAGGTTGACCCCGGCGACCTCGAACTTCAACTCCTTCCCCTTGACCTCGAAAAGGTAACGGACGTTCTCGCGGATGTCGTCCTTGAGCAGCGCGCCTTGTTGGAAGCCCATCTCGTAGGGCGTCCCCTTGACGTGCAACACGCGGTAGCCGTCCACCTCCTCCAGAAAGCCCTCGCCGCAGCGGGCGACGGTCCTGGTCTCGGCCCGCGACGTCGCGACGGCCGCGAAGAGGACGAGGCAGGCCAGGACGGCGCGGAGCGATGCTCGGACGATCATGGGGCGTCCTCTCATTGTGAAAACGCGATTGCGCGCCGACGTGCGAACGAGGGCTCGAATCTACACCACCCGCGGAACTCTTCCAAGCCGATTCCCGACGCGACGGGGCCGCCCTCTTGCCTCGCTCGGCCGGGCGCATAAGAATCAAGGGGGGAAAGTCAAGATGAAGTCGCGTCGCTCGACGCGCCCGGCGATTGGAGTCGATCCATGTCGCGGTTTCATTGCTCGGTCCTCGGCCTTGGGGCGCTGGCGCTCGTTTCGACGGCGGTCCCGGCGGCCGACGCGCCCGACCGGGCCCGGGCCGTCGCCGAGAAGGTCACCGCCGAGGGCGCGGCGCTCTTCGACACCTACGACCCCCACGCCATGGCCGCCACCTACGACGAAAAGGCCGTGCTCGTCATCCTTAAGAAGGTGGGCGACGCGGTCGAGCGCGAAGTCCACGTGGGCCGGGGGAAGATCGAGGAGGCGTACGCCGAACTGCTCAAGAATCCCGAGACGATCAAGTCGCGGAACGTCGTCGAGCGCGCCCGGCTGCTCGCCCCCGACGTCTTGACGATCGACGGGTCGTTTGATACGAACACGTTGAACCCAAGCTCGCTGAAAGTCTCGTTCCACCAGGTGCGCCAGAACAAGGACGGCAAGTGGCTCGTGTTGGACATGGAAGTCGCGTACTTTCCGAATGATTGACGCCTCGCCGCGCAACTTGTTTGAAGGACGGAGTCGACCCATGACGCGCTTCCTCGCCACGACTCTCGCCGCCGGCTCGCTGCTTCTGGCCGGTTCGGCGGCGGTGGCGGCCGACGCCCACGACCAGGCCCGCCAGATCGCCGAGAAGGTCACCGCCGACGGCGCGGCGCTCTTCGACGCCTGCGACGCCCACGCCATGGCCGCCACCTACGACGAAAAGGCCGTGCTGGTCGTCTACCAGCGGAAGGACGGCGAGGTCGGGCGCGACGTCCGCCTCGGTCGGGAGAAGATCGAGGGGTTTTACGCCGACCTGTTCAAGCAACCCGAGACGATCAAGTCGAAAAACACGGTCGACCGCGCCCGCTTGCTCGCCCCCGACGTCTTGACGATCGACGGCACCTTCGACACCAACACCCTGAAGTCCGACTCGATCAAGGTGCCGTTCCATCAGGTCCGCCAGAAGAAGGACGGCGAGTGGCTGGTCCTGACCATGGAGATCTCGTTGCTTTCGATGGAATGACCGGCTCGGAAGCGCCGTTTTTCAGCCGCTCGAACGGAGACGAATCATGATGCGTTTCCTTGCCGCGACCCTGGCCGCCGGTTCGTTGCTCCTGGCCTCCCCCGCCGCCCCGGCGGCCGACACGCCCCCCGACGAGGCTCGTCGGATCGCCGAGAAGGTCACGACCGCGGGCGCCGCGCTCTTCGACGCCCACGACGCCAGGGCCATGGGCGCCACCTATGACGAGAAGGCCCTCTTGACCCTCTTCGAAAAGGAGGACGGCGTCCTGACCCGACAGTCCCACGAGGGTCGGGCGAAGATCGAATCCCTGTACGCCAAGGTGTTCGAGAACCCTCGGACGATCAAGTCGAGGAACACGGTCGACCGCGCCCGGTTGCTCGCGCCCGACCTGCTTGCGATCGACGGCACGTTCGACGTCAACACCCTGGATCCCAACTCGCCGAAGGTCGCGTTCCATCAGGTCCGCCAGCGCAAGGACGGCAAGTGGCTGGTCCTGACCATGGAAATCTCGATCCTGGCGACGGACTGACTCCCCAGGCGGTTCGGCCGACCCCCGGACGTCGGCCGGATCGCTCGCCGATCTGGCCCGTCGCGCCGTTGGCCCCGGCGCTGGCGGCGCTGGTCGTCGGCACGCTCGCGGATCGCGTCTGGAGCGGGCCGACGACCGTCGCCTGGGGGTTCGTCGCCTGCGCGCTGGGGACGGCCTCGCTTTCGGCGTTCGGCCGCCCTCGCGTTTCCTTCGCGCTCTTGATCGCGGCCCTCGCGGCGGCGGGGGGCGGGTATCACCACTTCCGATGGTTCGATCTGGCCCCCGACGACCTGGCGCTCGTCGCGGGCGACCAACCGGAGCCGGCCTGGGTTCGCGGCCACGTCGAGGAGGTCGTCGGCTTGCGGACTCGCGAGGGTCGCGCGCCGGGCGCCCCGCCGCGGGTCCGGACGCGGTTCATCCTTCGGATCGAGGGCCTTTTCGACGGCTCGACGTTCGTCCCGCGCTCCGGCCGCGCCGACGTCTCGGTCCAGGGGGATCGAACCGACCTGGCGGCGGGTCAGCCGGTGTCGGTCGCGGGCCGAATCTCTCGGATCGCCGGGCCGCTGAACCCCGGCGAGTTCGATCGTCGCGCGTTCCTTCAGGCCCAGGGGGTCCGCCTGGCGATGACCGTGGACGAGCCTTCCGGCGTCATGGCCGATCCGGACGGAGTTTGGTCCGGCGGCGTCGGCTGGCTGGGGGCGATCCGGGCGTGGAGTCGCGACCGCCTCGTCGACGGCATGGACGGGCGCGCCTCGCCGTTGGCCTCGGCGTTGGTGCTGGGTCGTCGCGACGACATCGACCCGGAGGTCGTCGACGCCTTCGCGCGCACCGGGACGACGCACCTGCTGGCGGTCTCGGGCCTGCAGCTTCAGGTGATGGCCGGCGCGGTCGGCATGGGGCTGGTCGTCGTCGGCGCGCCGCGACGGCTGCGTTACGTTCTGGTGGCCGCGGCGGCGGTGGGGTACGCGCTTTTGGTGGGTTGCTCGCCGTCGGTCGCGCGGTCGATGGTGATGACCGTCGCATTCTGCGCCGCGTTGTACGCCGGCAGGACGACCGGCGCGGCCGACGCCTTGGCGTTGGCCGGGGCGTTGACGATCGCGGTCAATCCGTCCGCGGTGTTCGACGTCGGCTGTCAGTTGTCGTTTTTGGCGGTCGGCGCGCTGTTCTGGCTGATGCCGTCGGTCGGGAAGGTCGGCGAGACGGTTCGGCTCCGGGTGCTGGGCGCTCCCGATCCGCTCGACGAGTTGGAGGACTGGCGGCGGGCGTTGCCGAGCCGCTCTCTGCGCTGGATCGGCTGGTGGATGACGCAACTGGCGGCGGCGTCGGCGATCGTCTGGGCGGTGGCGGCGCCGCTCTCCGCGTTACGGTTTCACCTGGTCTCGCCGATGGGGGTTTTGCTGAACGTCCCCCTGGTGCCGATGACGTCGCTGGCGCTTTTGGCGGGGGCGTTGAAGCTGGCGGCGGCGGCCCTGGCCGCGCTTTTGGCGGGGCTGGCGATCCCGTCGGCGTGGCTGGCCGGGCCGTTGGCGCTGGCGCTTGGGCTGGCCGGGTGGCTGGCGAACGGCCTGGAGCGGTCGGCGGGCGCGGCGTGCGGGGGTCTGTTGCGGGGCGTGGAGGTCGTCGCGACCCGAGGCGCGGCGGTCCCGTGGGGGACCTGGTACGCGCCGGGGCCGCCGTCGGCGTCGGTGGCGGCGTTCTACGCCTTGCTGGCGATCGCCGTCTACCTGGCGCGCGTCGGCCCCAGGCGCGACGCGCCCTCGCGCGGCTTGCGACGGGCGCGTCGGATCGCCTGGGCGCTGGTCTTCCTCTGGTGCGTTCCTGGCTGGTGGCTCGTGGGGCCGCGAACGCCGGAAGATCTGGAGGCCGACGTTCTGGCGGTGGGTCACGGCCTGGCGGTGGTGATCGCGACTCCCCGGGGCGAGACCTTCCTTTACGACTGCGGCCGGATGGACGACCCCTGGGTGGGTCGTCGGGTGGTGGCGCCGGCGTTGTGGTCGCGAGGGGTTTCGCGGATCGACGCCGTGTTCCTCAGCCATGCCGACGACGACCATTACAACGGCCTTCCCGACGTGCTCGATCGCTTCGAGGTCGGTGGAGTGGTGGTCTCCGAGGGCTTCCTAGGCCGCGACAATCCGGCGGCCGTCGCGCTCATGAACATTATTCGATCTAGCGGCGTCCCGATTCGCGAGGTGGCCGCGCCCTGGTCGCGATCGTCGGGAAGGGCGCGGATCGAGGCGCTGCACCCGCCGTCGGGGTGGGGCTTCTCCTCCGACAACGCCCGGAGTCTGACCCTGGACGTCTCCCGCGGCGGTCGTCGGCTGCTCTTGACCGGCGATCTGGAGCAGACCGGCCTGGCGGAGTTGCTCTCCAGGCCCGAGCCGGAACCGCCGATCGACGTGTTGCTCTCGCCGCACCACGGTTCGCGGGCGGCCAACCCGCCGCGACTGTTCGAGTGGGCGCGGCCGCGGACGGTCGTCGTCAGCCAGAAGCCGCCGACGACCGCCGCGGCCGATGCGTTGACGCCCCTGGCGGACGACGATATCGTCCTTTTTCGGACGTGGCGGACGGGCGCGGTCTTCTTGCGATGGTCGCCCGCCGGGGTCGCGGCGCGGGGGTTTCTGGATCCGAGATCGGGAGAAGGACGGCCGGAGTGACGTGGTTGTTCGTGGCGGCGGGCTTCGCCGCGGGGGCGCTCGCCGGATTGGGCCTGGCGGTGGTGGAGTTCGGCGCCTGGGCGCTGGTGTCGCCCCGGAGGCCGTCGGGCCCCGCGCCGTCGGGATCGAGCGAGACCGTCCGCGCTCGCGGCGGCGACGGCGTCGCGTTGGCCGGGCGCTGGATCGCCGCGGAGAGGCCCTCGGGACGGGTCGCGGTCCTGATCCACGGCTTCGGCGACGGCCCCGGCGCGATGGTCCTCGACCGCGCGCCGGCGATCCTGGCGCGGGGCTGGAACGTGGCGACGATCGACCTGCGCGGCTACGGCGAGAGCGAGGGACCGTACTCCACCCTCGGCCCGCGCGAGGCCGACGACCTGCGGGCGTGGCTCGACGTCCTGGCCGGGCTGGTCCCGCCGGGCGAGCCGTTCGCCCCGATCCTTTGGGGGCGTTCGATGGGCGCGGCGATCGCGCTGCGCGCGGGAGTGGCGGACGGCCGCGTCCGGGCGTTGGTCCTGGAGGCGCCGATGGTCGATCTGCGGACGTCGCTGGAGACCGTGTTGCGTCGCAAGCGGCTGCCGATGGCCTCGGCGCTCGCTTGGCTGATCCTTCGCCGCGGCGGGAGGATCGCGGGCGTCGCGCCGGCGCGGCCGGGGATGCTCGAACTGGCGCCGCGGTTCGACCGCCCCGCGGTCGTCGTCCACGGGTCCGACGACGACCTGATCCCATCCGCCGCCGCGCGAGAGTTGGCCGAGTCCTTCCCCACGCCGGCGGCGTTTCTGGAAGTCCCCGGCGCGCGGCACGCGGACGTCGCCCGGATCGGCGGCCCCGCGCTGCTGGAGCGGATGACGGCCTTTCTGGACTCCGTGGATTGAATAAACGTGCGCATTGGACGATTGTGATGTTCTATTGAAAACCTGAACAATTTGTTATATTGATCATCCCTTCTCCCCTTGTGGGAGAAGGTGGCCGAAGGCCGGATGAGGGGTCGATCGGCGTCGCAATTCGCGACCGGCCATGACCTTGAAGTCCACGGCTTTTGGTCGCGCCTCCCCTCATCCGCCCCTTCGGGGCACCTTCTCCCACAAGGGGAGAAGGGGGGACATGCTCGCTCGCGGCGGCTTTCGGCGGGGCGCGATCGTGTATCGTGTGTATGGTTAAGGAGGTTTCATGGCGCGCATCGGCTTCTTAAGCGTCCCCGTTCCGGGGCACTTCTACCCGACCTCGGCCCTGGCGCGTCGGCTCGCGGCGCGGGGGCATGAGACGGTCTACTTCGGAGTCCCCGACCTGGAGGCCAGGATTCGAGGCGTCGGGCTGGACTACCGCCCGATCGGTCGCGACTCTTATCCCCTGGGCTCGATGCGCGCGCTCGACGAGAAACTGGGGCGGCTCAAGGGGGCCGCGGCGTTTCGGTTCACGATCCAGCGCATGACGAACAACGCCCGGATGATCCTGGACGACGCGCCGGCGGCGGCCCGCGAGGCGGGGGTGGACGCCCTGGTCGTCGACCAGGTGCAACTGGCCGGCGGCGCGGTCGCGGAGCGGTTGGGCGTCCCCTACGTCCACGTCGCCGCGGCGCTGCCGATCAATCTCGATCCGAGCGTCCCCCCGTGCCAGTTCCCCTGGCGCGGTTCGGGCCTGGCGGCCAGGCTGCGGAACCGGGCCGCGAACTGGTTGATCGGTAGGTTGGCCGGGCCGATCATCGCGACCGTGGATCGTCGCCGCGCGGAGTGGGGCCTGGCGCCGCTGCGATGGGACACCGCGTTCTCCCAACTGGCGCAGGTCGCGCAACTCCCCGCCGCGCTGGAGTTGCCCGGCCGGGTCGTCCCACCCGGCTTTCACCACACAGGCCCCTGGATCGACCCGGCCTCCCGCGCCGAGGTCGACTTTCCCTGGAACCGCCTGGACGGCCGGCCGCTGGCGTTCGTCTCGATGGGGACGTTGCAAAACCAGGTGGCGACGACCTTCCGCGTGATCGCCGAGGCGTGCTCCGGCCTGGATCTGCAACTGGCGATCTCGCTGGGAGGCGGAGGCGACCCCAAGGCGATCGGCGAGCTTCCCGGCGACCCGATCGTCGTCGGCTTCGCGCCGCAACTGGAGGTGATCCGACGCTCGGCCTTGACCATCTGCCACGGCGGGTTGAACACGACGTTGGAATCGCTGGCGAGCGGCGCGCCGACGGTCGTCCTGCCGGTGACCAACGACCAGCCGGGCGTGGGCGCGCGCGTCGAGCACGCGGGGGTCGGCCGTTCGATCCCGATCGCCCGCGCGACCGTCCCGCGCGTCCGCGAGGCGGTACGCGCCGTGCTGGAGGACCCGTCGTACCGCGAGCGCGCCGTCGCGATGCAAGCCCGGATCGCCGCGGCCGACGGCCTGAACCGCTCCGCCGATCTGATCCACGCCGCCTTCGAGCCGGCCCCAAGCCCCGCGGCGGACGTCCGCTGACGTGGCGACGGGATCCCAAGGCGACGGCCCAAGAACCTGGAGCCGCCGTCGAAAGACATCCCGGCGGTCGAGTTCGCTCTCGGCCTGATTTCCCAAACTCGAGCGGAGGGAGCGACCGATGGGTTTTTGGGAAGGTCTCAAACGCGGGACCAGGGCGTTCGGCAAGGCCCTCGCGGAAGGCCCCGAACCGTTCCCGTATGCGGCCGGCGACGTCCAGGTGATCTGTCCCCACTGCGGGTACGATCGATTCCACGAAGGCCACGCCCTCCAAAACACGCGCGGCATGACCTTCGCCGGCTTCGACTGGCTCGACGGGAGCGCCACCTTCCTCGCCTGCCACCACTGCGGCCTCATCCAGTGGTTCGCCAAAAAACCCCGGCGAGTCGAGGCCGGGCCGAAGTCCGTTCAAGACGACGCTCTCGACTGACAGTCGATATTGCCTGTTTCCTATCGGGAATATACAATTCCCCTGTGCCCGACGAACCACGGCCGCGCGAGGCGACCGCTCCATATATACAGACGAACCGGAAGCGATTCAGGACGCCATGCACGCCGACACCGCGCTCTCCCTGGGTTTCGGTTTCTCCTTCCCCGACCTCTACGACCGCGACGGCCTGGTCCGGCTCGACGCCGCGTTCCTGTCCGACCTTCGGGAACGCGCCCCCGAGCAACACGCCGCGCTCCTGGCGGCGCGCCGCGACCCCTCGTGTCTGGACCACAAGGCGACGGGCCATCTGATCGTCGATTTGGGGCCCTACGTCGAGGACTTCATCGGCCGGTTGTTCGGGATCGAGCCGGCGCTAAACGCGCTTCGGGCGCGTCACGACGCGCTGGCGCCGTTGCGGTCGGTGAAGCGGCGGTTCGTCCAGCGCCGGGTCAACGGCAAGACCGTCGTGTACGCCAGGGCGATCGACGCCGCCAAGGTCGCCGCCGAGTTGGAAGCCTTCCTCCTGGGGCCGATCACCGACGAGTCGTTCGCCGAACACGTCGACCGCTGGCTGGAGGACGAGACGGCCCACTCCGAGCAACTGACGCTGGCCGCCGACTACGCCGTCTGGGCCGTCCTGACCCCGGAGGGGAAGGCCAAGCATCCCTCGAACGTCGTCTTCGGCGTCCCCCAAAAGACCGACTACCTCCACCTGGTCCCCCACGACGAGACGACGGAGCGCGGGTTCACCCAGTTCATCGCCGAGCCCGGCCATATTCGCCATCGCGACGGCTTCAACCTCACCGATCCGGGGACCGACCTCGCCGGCGCGCTGGACCAGGCCGGCTACTGCATCAAGTGCCACAACCAGGGGAAGGACTCCTGCTCCATCGGCCTGCGCGACAAGGACGGAACCTTCAAGCGCAGCCCCTTCGGCGTCCCCCTGGCCGGCTGTCCGCTGAGCCAGAAGATCTCCGAGATGCACACCCTCAAGGGCCAGGGCAACCCCATCGGAGCGCTCGCCGCCGTCACCATCGACAACCCCATGTGCGCCGCCACCGGACACCGTATTTGCAATGACTGCATGAAGGCGTGCATCTACCAGAAGCAAGATCCGGTCGACACCCCGCAGGTGGAGACGCGGTCGCTGAAGGACGTCTTGGAGTTGCCGTGGGGGTTTGAGATTTACGGGCTCCTGACGCGCTGGAACCCGTTGAACTTCGCGCGGCCGTATCCGAGGGAGGCGACCGGGCGGAAGGTGCTGGTCGTCGGGCTGGGTCCGGCGGGGTTCACGCTGTCGCATCATTTGATGAACGACGGCCACGCGGTGGTGGCGGTCGACGGCCTGAAGATCGAGCCGTTGCCGGAACGGCTCTCGGGGCTGGACGTGTTCGGGGGTCGCGTTCCGTTCCAGCCGATCCGGGACGTGTCGACGATCTACGAGCCGCTGGACCGTCGGCCGATGGCGGGGTTCGGCGGGGTCTCGGAGTACGGCATCACGGTTCGTTGGAACAAGAACTTCCTGAAGGTGGTGCGGCTGCTGTTGGAGCGTCGGGCCGAGTTCGCGATGTTCGGCGGGGTGCGGTTCGGCGGGACGCTGACGGTGGACGACGCCTTTTCGATGGGCTTCGACCACGTCGCGCTGTGCATGGGCGCCGGCCGGCCGACGGTCATCCCGATGAAGAACGGCCTGGCCCGCGGGGTCCGGCAGGCGTCGGACTTCCTGATGGCGTTGCAACTCACGGGCGCGGCTAAGGCGGCGTCGCTGGCGAACCTTCAGATCCAGATGCCGATCGTCGTCATCGGCGGCGGCCTGACGGCGATCGACACGGCGACGGAGTCGCTGGCCTACTACATCGTCCAGGTCGAGAAGTTCCTGGAGCGGTACGAGAAGCTGGTGGAGACCCGCGGGACCGAATTCGTGATGTCGCGGTGGGCGCCGACCGAGGCGCCGGTGGCGCAGCAGTTTTTGGCCCACGGCCAGGCGATTCGAGCCGAGCGCGAGGCCGCCGCGGCGGAGGGTCGCGCGCCGCGGTTCCACGAGCTATTGGACTCGTGGGGAGGCGTGACCGTCGCCTACCGCCGCCGGATGATCGACGCTCCGAGCTACTCGCTGAACCACGAGGAGATCTCCAAGGCGCTTGAGGAGGGGATCCGGTTCTCCGAATTGCTCTCCCCGGAGGCCGTCCAACTGGACGACTTCGGCGCCGCTCAAGCGCTTCGTTGCCGTCGCCAGATCTTCGACGAGGAGACCAAGAAGCTCGTTCCGGCGGACGAGGTGACGCTGCCGGCGCGGACGATCCTGGTGGCCGCCGGGACGCAGCCCAACACGGTCCTGGCGCGCGAGGACGAGAACAACGTCGTGGTCGACGGCCGCTACTTCCGGGCGCTCGACGAGGACGGGAACGCGGTCGCCCCCGAGCGGCTCGCCAAGCCGGAGAAGCCGCACGTTCTGATGTCGATGCGTCCCGACGGCCGGGGGATGAGCTTCTTCGGCGACCTGCACCCGTCGTTCGCCGGCAACGTGGTCAAGGCGATGGGGAGCGCCCTTCAGGGCCATCCGGTCCTCTCGCGGGCGCTGGCGCGGGTGGAACCGTCGGGGCCGTCGCCGGAGGAGTTGGTCGAGCGGCTCAACGACGGCCTGCGGACGACGGTTCACGACGTGATCCGGCTGACGCCGAACATCGTGGAGATCGTCGTCCGCGCCCCGATCGCCGCGCGGGCGTTCCGCCCCGGCCAGTTCTACCGGCTTCAGAACTACGAGATGAACGCCGTCCGCTCCGGCGGCACGACCCTGGCGATGGAGGCGCTCGCCCTCACCGGCGCGTCGGTCGACCGCGACCGCGGCTTGCTCTCGATGATCGTCCTGGAGATGGGGGGTTCGTCGGACCTCTGCGCCCTGCTCAAGCCCGGCGAGCCCGTCTGCCTGATGGGGCCGACCGGTGCCCCCACGGAGACGCCCGGCGGCGAGACGGTCCTTTTGGCCGGCGGCGGACTGGGCAACGCGGTCCTCTTCTCGATCGGCCAGGCGCTTCGGGCGGCGGGCTCGCGGGTCTTGTACTTCGCCGGCTACAAGAAGATGATCGACCGCTACAAGGTCGAGGAGATCGAGGCCGCCGCCGACGCCGTCGTCTGGTGCAGCGACGAGGGGCCCGGCTTCGCGCCGACCCGCGTGCGGGACCGCTCGTTCGTCGGCAACATCGTCGACGCGATGGTCGCTTACGCGAGCGGCCGATTGGGGGACGCCGCGATCCCGCTGGACGAGGTCGACCGCCTGGTCGTCATCGGCTCCGACGGCATGATGAACGGGGTCCAGAAGGCGCGCCACACGGTCCTCAAGCCGTTCCTGCGGCCGTGCCATCGGGCGATCGGCAGCATCAACTCGCCGATGCAGTGCATGATGAAGGAAATCTGCGCCCAGTGCCTTCAGACGCACCGCGACCCGGAAACCGGCAGAGAGACGGTGGTCTTCTCGTGCGCCAACCAGGACCAGCCCTTGGACCACGTGCAGTTCGACAGCCTTCGCGGGCGGCTGTCGCAGAACTCGGTGCAGGAGAAGCTGACGAAGCTCTGGATCGACGAGTGCCTCCGCGGCCTCGGCCGGCGCCCCCGCAAACCCGCCGCTCCCGCCCCCCTGGAGCCTCCCGCCGCCGCTCCCGCGCCGATCGCCCCCGCCCCCGAACCGGCCGGGGCGGTCCATTGACTTGACCTGGAAGCCTCGTGGGCTGGGTCGAGACCCAGCTTGGAGAAGCCTTGGCCTGCGTGGGCTGGGTCCAAACCCAGCCTACGGGATTCATCTCCAATATCAAGTCGTGAGAAAGCGCTAGACATGCGGCGACGAGGACGGAAGCCCCGTGGGTTCACGCTGATCGAACTGCTCGTGGCGGTCGCGATCGTCGGGCTATTGATCGCGTTGCTCTTGCCGGCGGCGCAGTCGGCGCGGGAGGCCGCGCGGCGGCTCCAGTGCGCCAACAACCTGAAGCAAATCGGGCTGGCGTTGCACGGCTACCACGACGCATGGGGGACGTTCCCGAGCGGCTACCTCGGTTCCTACCCGTCGCGCGTCGGCGGTCCCGTCGGGGCGGGGGAACTCGGCCCGGGATGGGCGTGGGCGACGTTCGCGCTCCCTTTCGTCGAGCAAAAGTCGCTGTACGACGCCGCCAACTTCGACCTGGGCTTCGGCGCGCCGACGGACGGGGCGCGCCTCCTCGCGCTGAAGGCGAATCGAACGATCATGGGAACGGCCGTCGCGACCTTCCTCTGCCCCAGCGACGGCCGAGCCGAGGGCCCGCTGGATTTAGGAGAGGGGGCCTCGCTCTTTGGGGCGCCCGGCCATTACGTCGCCTCGGCGGGTTGGCTGGATTCGTCTCGCGCTCCGGTGGCGGGCTCGGGCGTCTTTTATCCGAACAGCCGGGTCTCGATCGGCGACGTCCGCGACGGGACGAGCGCGACCTTGATGATCGGCGAGCGCTCGCGGGACGCCGCCGACGCCGCCTGGACCGGCGTCTTCGGCGGCCTCGCCGATCCGGCGCCGCTCTGCGCCAAGCGTGGAGCGTCGGTCGAGTCGTGCGTTCCGTTGATGTTCCTGGTGCTGGGTCGAACCGGGCCCGCGGCCGACGCGCTCAGCGGCGACGTCCGAGCCGTCCCGCCTCTTGACTCGAGGACGGCGCGGCCCGACGGCTTCGCGAGCCGGCACGCCGCGGGCTGCCTGTTCCTGACCTGCGACGGCTCGGCCCGCGTCGTCGCGCGAACCGTCGCGCCCGCGGTCTTCCGGGCGCTCGCGAGTCGATCCGACGGCGACGTCGTGGCCGCCGCGGCGTACTAAGGGTCTGTCTCATAAAGTGGGCAAGGGACGACCATCACGGTCTTCCCCCCTCGCGGGGGAAGACAGACCGCGGAGCGGTCAG
>CALCIB010000220.1 GCA_937907525.1 uncultured Planctomycetales bacterium
GGCCCGAAGGGCCGGATGAGGGGGGGGCGAGCCAAAACGCCGTCGACGTCCAGGGCTTCCCGGACGGGCTTCCGCGAATCCCAACGGTCGTCTGGCGCGTCGTCCCCCTCATCTGACGCCTTCGGCGTCTGTCTTCCCCCGCGAGGGGGAAGACCGTGGCGGTCGTCCTTTACCTACTTATGGGACAGACTCTTAGATTTCCCACGCTCACGACCGCGTGAAGGGCGTGACGGAGTGTTCGCGAGAGGACGTCCCGCATGGCCGAATGGAACTCCTGGACCGCCGCGGCGATCTTCGCCGCGGTGTACGCGGCCCTCGCGCTCGGCGAGGTGCCGGGACTGCGGCTGGACCGGCCGACGATCGCCCTGGCGGGCGCCGCGGCGATGCTCGCGTTCGGCGTCATGGACTTGCAAGAGGCCGCCGGCGCCGTCGACCCCGGCACGATCGTCCTTTTGTTCGCGATGATGGTGCTGGCCGGGCGCCTCCGCCTGGCCGGGCTCTTCGACGCGGCGACCAGGATCGTCGCGGCGCGTCGGCCGGGCCCCAGGGCCCTGCTGGCGGCGGTGGTGGCGCTTTCGGGAGTCCTCTCGGCGTTCCTCGTCAACGACGTGGTCTGCGTGGCCCTGACGCCCCTGGTCGTCGGCCTCTGTCGGAGTTTGGGGAGGCCGGCGGTCCCCTACCTGGTGGCGCTGGCGACGGCCTCCAACGTCGGCTCGACGGCGACGATCACCGGCAATCCCCAGAACATGATCATCGGATCGCTCTCGGGGATCTCTTACGCCCGGTTCGCCGCGCGGCTGGGTCCGATCGCCGTCGGGGGGCTTTTGCTGACGTTCCTGACGGTCGCCTTCGTCTATCGGAAGACGCTCCGCGAGACGGCGCCGCCGCGGCCGGCGCGGACGACGCTCCGGCCGCATCGGGCGCGGCGGGGCTTGCTGGTTCGAAGCGTGCTCGTCGCGACGGCGACGGTCGCGGCGTTCCTGGCTGGCGCGCCCGCTCCGGTCGCCGCGCTCGTCGCCGCGGCCGTGATGATGCTCGACCGGCTGCGGCCGGAGCGAGCGTTCGAGTCGGTCGACTGGCCGTTGCTGGTGATGTTCGCGGCGCTCTTCGCGGTCGTCCACGGCTTCGAGGCCAACGTCGTCCGCCGCTGGGACCTGGCGCGATGGGTCGGCGAGGGCTCGCCGGTGGTCCCGATCAGCCTGGCGTCGGTTTTGCTGTCGAACCTGGTGTCGAACGTGCCCGCCGTCCTCCTGTTCAAGCCGCTGCTGGCGGTGATTCCCGACCGCGAGCAGGCGTGGCTGGCGCTGGCGATGTCCAGCACCCTGGCGGGGAACCTGACGCTCCTGGGCTCGGTGGCCAACCTGATCGTGGCCGAGGGGGCGCGGCGCCATGGGGAGCGCCTGGGGTTCCTGGAATATCTCAAGGTCGGCGTCCCGCTGACGATTCTCACCGTGGCCGCGGGGGTCGCCTGGTTGTCGCTGACGAACTATTGATCGGATCGCGCATGAGCATGCCCGCCGAACCGTTCCGCGAGCCGTCGCGTCGAAGCGTCCTCTGCCTGGACTGGATGAACTTCTTCCTGGCGGACGTCCGCGACGGCCTGGGGCCTTACCTGGCGATCTACCTGACCTCGCGACGGCGATGGGACCCGGGGACGGTCGGGATCGCGATGGCGGCGATGCTGGTGGGGACGATCGCCACCCAGTCGTTCGCCGGGGCGCTGATCGATCGGATTCGATGGAAGCGAGCGGCGACGGCGATCGCCGCGGGGGTCGTCGGGGCGGGTTGCGTGGCGATGATCGTTTGGCCGAGCTTCCCGGTGGTGGTCGGCTCGCAGGCGCTGATCGGCGCGGCGGCCTCGGTCTTTCCGCCGGCGATCGCGGCGCTTTCGCTGGGGATCGTGGGCCACGCGCGGCTGGCCCGGCGGACGGGGAGGAACGAGGCGTACAACCACCTGGGGAACGTGGCGTCGGCGGTCGCCGCCGGGGCGGCGGGATACCTGCTGGGCTACTGGTCGATCTTCGTCCTGGTCGCCCTGATGGCCGCCCTGAGCGCGGCGACGACGATGGCCTTGCCGGAGCGCGAGATCGACCACGCGCTCGCCCGCGGCGCCCTGGAGGACGAACGCGGAGCGGCCGTCGGCGTGGAGTCGGTGACGGCGTTGTTCAAGGACCGCCGGTTGTTGGTCTTCACCGCGTGCGCCGTGGCGTTCCATTTCGCCAACGCGGCGATGCTTCCCCTGGTCGGCCAGAAGCTGACGCACGGGATGGAGCGTGGGACGGCCCTGTTGATGTCGGCCTGCATCATCGTGGCGCAGTTGGTCATGATTCCGGTCGCGCTCGCGGCCAGCCGGTATTCCGAGACGTGGGGCCGCAAGCCGACGTTCCTGATCGGGTTCGCCGTCCTGCCGATCCGCGGCTTGCTGTACACGATGACGACGAACCCCTACGCCCTGGTGGCGATTCAAGTCCTGGACGGCGTCGGCGCGGGGATCTTCGGCGTGGTCTCGATCCTGGTCGTGGCCGATCTGACGCGAGGGACCGGCCGCTTCAACCTGACGCAGGGGATGATCGCGACGGCCACGGCGCTGGGGGCGGCCCTGAGCAACGGCGTCGGCGGCTACGTCGTCAAGGCGTGGGGCTTCGACGCCGGCTTCCTGACGCTCGCCGCGATCGCGCTCGCCGGGCTGGCGCTCTTCGCCCTGGGGACGGCGGAGACCCGCGCCGCGCCGAGCGCTGGACCCGCGGGCGGGCGAATGCTCCAATCGGCTTGAGCGTCGCGGCTCGGCGCGCCGATGAAAATCCCGAGCATCCCACCGATCCGATTTGATTCGGACGATCCCTAAGACCGATCCCCAAGGAACCGGACGCGGTCGGGAGCGGGAAGGAGAGGGGAGAGGAACGCGGCATGAGGTTTTGGCGACGCTCGCCGCGGGTTTGGTCGGCGTGGATGGCGATGGCGGTCGCGGCGGCGTCGGTCCAGGCGCGGGCGTTTCAGGACGCCGCGGTCGGCGACGACGACCCGCCGCCGCCCCGCGTCGTCGGTTCGTTGCTCGACACGGCGTTGGATTCGACCTTCGCGCCGTTGCAATCCGACGCCTGGCGCCCCTTGAGCCTGAGCACGCTGTTCACCGAGGGGTGGAACGAGATCTACGCCCCCGCGCCGGGCGACGCGCCGCGGCAGACCTGGATCGGCAGCGCCGACGGGGCGTTTTATCGGCTGTTCGTCTTCTCGTTCAACTACGGCCGGAGCATGCACGGGCTGGGGGACGTCCATGGCGGCAACTACTTTTTGTTCACGCCGTTGAGTCGGCGGCTGGAGTTGGGCTGGTTCGTCCCGTTCGTGTTCTCGGGCCCCGACGCGGGCCGGCCGCCGGGCTCGGCGAACTTCACCGACTTCGGCGATTTGACGATCGCGCCTCGGGTGCTCCTGGCCGAGGACCGGCGGTACTCGCTGACGTCGAACCTGTTCATCAGAATGCCGACGGGGACCGCCCGCAACGGTAACGGGGCCGCCAGCCTCTCGCCGGACTTCGAGTTCTGGGTCAACCCCTTCGGCCGCTGGGTGGCGCGCGGGGCCGTGGGAGCGACCATCCCGACCAACGAGACGCCGATCAAGCGGCGGTTGCAGTCGCTCGCCCCCTGGACCGGGTTCAACGGCGCGCCCTCGCCGTTCACCTCCGTCGACGTCCGCTTCGCGATGGGCCGCTACATGACGCCCGCGGACGCGAGGTACTTCAAGAACCTCGTCTTCTCGCTCGCGGCCAACCTCCATACCGAGGTCGGCGGCGGCGACGCGACCTACTTCTCCCTGACGCCCGGGCTGCGGTTCGGCATGGGGAACGAGTGGTACTCGCTCGTGGGCCTGGAAGTCCCGATGGTCGGCCCGAGGCCCTTCAGCACCCAGACGTGGGTCCAATTGATCCACAATTTCTGATTTTTTTATCATGGCTAGGGTTTCGGGTCGCCTTTGTAGGCTGGGTCTGGACCCAGCTTGGAGAAGCCTCGGCTCGCGCGGGCTGGATCCAGACCCAGCCTACGGGAACTTCTTCCCCGGCGAGTCGGCTGGCGGGGCTTCGGCCGGGCGGGTAAGTTGTCGGCGTCCCGCCGTTCCGGGCGCTCTCGGACGCGCCTGGGGATCGGATGCGGGTTCACGGCCCTCGCAAGGAGAGGCACGGATGATCGCGATCACGGGGGCCGCCGGGTTCATCGGTTCGAACCTGGCGCATCGAATGTCGGCGGCGGGGCGTGACTTGGTCCTGGTGGACCACTCGCCGACCGCCGCCAAGGCGATCAACTGGGCGGGATTGGGGCGGTTTCGCTTCGTCCCGATGGAACGCTTCCGCGACGACCTGGAACGTGGCGAGTTCCAGGGGATCGAGGCCGTCTTCCACCTGGGCGCGTGCAGTTCGACCACCGAGACCGACTGGGCGTTCCTGGCCGAGAACAACGTCGGCTACACCCAAAGCCTTTGGACCTGGTGCGCCGCCGCGGGCGTCCCGTTGCTCTACGCCTCAAGCGCCGCCACCTACGGCGACGGCTCCCAGGGGTTCAGCGACCGCACGCCGCCGACCGAGTTGAAGCCCCTGAACCTCTACGGCAAGAGTAAGAACGACTTCGACGCCTGGGCGCTCGCGGAGGTCGCCGCCGGTCGCCCCCGACCGCCGGTCTGGGCCGGTTTGAAGTTCTTCAACGTCTACGGCCCGCGCGAGACCCACAAGGGGACGATGGCCAGCGTGGTCTGGCACGCGCGTCGGCAGGTTTTGGAGACCGGCGAGGTCCGCCTCTTCCGGTCCAACGACCCGGCCTATCCCGACGGCGGCCAGCGCCGGGACTTCGTGTTCGTGGAGGACTGCGTCGACCACATGCTCTGGCTCTGGTCGAACCCGGAGGCGTCCGGCGTTTACAATAGTGGGACCGGGACGTCGCGGACGTTTCTGGACCTGGTCCACGCCGTCTTCGCGGCCCTGGGACGCGAGCCCCGCGTGCGATTCGTCGACATGCCGCCGGAACTCGGCAAGCAGTACCAGAACTACACCCGGGCCGACATGACCAAGCTTCGCGAGACCGGCTACGCCACGCCCGCGACGCCCCTTGAAGAGGGCGTCCGCCGCGCCCTCGCCTGGCCCGACGCGCCGGCGGTCGCGGCCGTCGGCTGACGCGGCGACCACCGAGAGGACAGCCCCATGCCGACCTCCACCATCGATCGCCAGCCCGTCCCCGCGGAAACGGTCCCGGAACAATCCCCGCTCCCGCGGTTGCTCGTCCCGGCCGACGTCCGCCTGTACGTCGACCTGGACGACTTCGAACGCCTTTGCGCGGTCAACGACGACGTTCGACTGGAACGAGACGCCGACGGAGGACTGATCGTCATCTCGCCCGCGTTCTCGGACACCAGTCGCCGGAACAACCTGTTGAGCGGTCGACTCTTGATCTGGAACGAGGCGGCGAGGCTCGGCGTCGCGTTCGATTCGTCCGGTGGGTTCACGTTCCCCGACGGCTCGGTCCTCTCCCCCGACGCCTCGTGGGTCCGCCTCGACCGCTGGCGGGCCGCGGCCCCGGAAGACCGCGACGGCTTCGCCCGCGTCGTCCCGGACTTCGCCGCCGAACTGCGATCCCAAAGCGATTCGCTCGTCGAAACGCGGGCGAAGATGCAAGCGTACCGAGCCCGAGGCGTCCGCCTGGGATGGTTGATCGATCCCAAGACCAAGACCGTGGAAGTCTATCGCCCCGGCCGCGAGCCGGAGACCCTGACGAACCCCTCGACCCTCTCCGGCGAGGACGTCCTTCCCGGCTTCACGCTCGACCTGACCGACATCCTGACCTGACCGAGACCAGGGAGGACCAACCCGTGGCCACGTCCATCATCGATCGCGAACGAATCGACCTTGACGCCGAGGTGGACCGCGCGTCGCCGCCGGCCCTGCGCGTCCCGGCCGACGTCCGCCTCCGCGTCGACCCCGACGACTTCGAACGCCTCTGCTCGCTAAACCGCGATCTTCGCCTCGAACTCAAGGCCGATGGGACTCTAGTCGTCATGTCGCCCGCCTTCTCGAGGACCGGCCGCCGCAACGTCCTGCTGACGACCCGCCTGACCAACTGGAGCGAGGCCGCGAAACTCGGACTTTCCTTCGATTCATCCGCCGGCTTCACGCTCCCCGACGGCTCCGTGCTCGGGCCCGACGCCTCCTGGATCCGGCTCGACCGCTGGCGAGCCCTCCGCCCGGAAGACGGCGACGGCTTCGCCCGGATCGTCCCCGACTTCGTCGCCGAACTCCGCTCCGCCTCCGATTCGCTCCCGAAGGCCCGCGAGAAGATGCGCGACTACCTGGCCCAAGGCGTCCGCCTGGGCTGGCTGATCGACCCGAAAACCAGGACCGTCGAGATTTACCGCCCCGGCCGCGACGTCGAGACCCTGGCCAACCCCACGACCCTCTCCGGCGAGGACGTCTTGCCCGGCTTCACGCTCGACCTGACCGACATCCTGACCTGACCGCGCTCCAGGGAGGACCGACCCGTGTCCACGTCCATCATCGATCGCGAACCGACCGATCTGGAGGCCGCCGAGGACCGCGCGGCGCCGCCGGCCCTGCGCGTCCCGGCCGACGTCCGCCTCCGCGTCGATCCCGACGACTTCGAACGCCTCTGCTCGCTGAACCGCGACCTTCGCCTCGAACTCAAGGCCGATGGGACTCTGATCGTCATGACTCCCGCGTCATCGGAAAGCAGCGAACAAAACGCGGAATTGACGGCCCAGTTGCGGAACTGGAACAAGGCGGCGAAGCTCGGCGCGGTCTTCGATTCGTCCGGTGGGTTCACTCTCCCCGACGGCTCCGTCCTGGCGCCCGACGCCTCGTGGATCCTCCGCGACCGTTGGCGGGGCCTCGATCCCGAGGCCCGGCGCGGTTTCGCCCGCATCGTCCCGGACTTCATCGCCGAACTCCGCTCCGCCTCCGATTCGCTCCCGAAGGCCCGCGAGAAGATGCGCGACTACCTGGCCCAAGGCGTCCGCCTGGGCTGGCTGATCGACCCGAAAACCAGGACCGTCGAGATTTACCGCTCCGGCCGCGACGTCGAGACCCTGACAAACCCCGCGACCCTCTCCGGCGAGGACGTCCTGCCGGGGTTCACGCTGGACCTCGCCGGAATCCTCCACGACGAAGTCTGACCGTTCCGGGGGCGTCGAGAGACGCGCTCCGCTCGCCGGTCGCCTTCGCTCTCGGCGAAAGCCCATGTCGAGTCCTTGGTCACGCTTCGCGAAACGGTATATTGGATCGAACGCCGGCCCTCGTGGCGAAGGCCGCGCGACCGAACGAGCCCCCCCGACCGTCGTGCCGCGGAGCGACTGGATCATGATGACGAAGCGGTTGCGTCCGCCGGCCTGGCTGGCGTTCCTGGCCCTGGCGAGCCTCGCCGGCTGCGGCGAATCCAACGTCGGATCGGACGCCGGCGCGAACCCGGCGAAGGCCGGGCCCGGCAAGGTCGGCGTGGTCCTGCCCACCTTCGGACATCCCTTCTTCCTGGCGATGAAGGACGGCATCGAGGCGGAGGCCAAGGAATCGAAGCTCGACGTCGACGTCCGCGACGGTCAGGACGACGACGCCAAGCAGATCGGCCAGGTCGAGAC
>CALCIB010000221.1 GCA_937907525.1 uncultured Planctomycetales bacterium
AGATGGCCGCCGCCGCCAGGGCCGCCGGAAGCCGGGCCAGGCAAACCCGCGTCCTGTTCGGCGCGTCGGAGGAGGAGCAAAGCCTCTTCGTCCACCGCGCCAAGGCCGCGGACAAGATCGCCCGCGAGCTGAAGGCCGACAAGAAGCTGTTCCGGCTCGTCTCCAGGGGCAAGGCCGCCGAGTCCCTGGCGTCGCGGGGCAACACCGACGTCGACCGCGGCGCGACGGCGGCCGTCGCCGACGAGTCCAACGCCGTGATGGACCTGTTCCATCGCCAGAAGAACCTCAAGGGCCCCATTTCCGACGCGCTCAACGAGGCGTCCGAGAAGATCGCCGACGGCGGCGACGAAGCGGAGGCGATCAGCCATGCCAGACGGAAAATCACCCAGCACGTCAAGCGGATCCTCTCGGGGGAGGAGTCCGGGTTCTGATCGCTCGCGATCGATCCTGGATCACGCGTCGAAGTCCCTGCGGAACGCCGCCAGGGCGCGGGAAGTCGACCCCGAGGGGAGGAACGTCGTCGTTCTCGACGACGCCGATTCGGAGCGAGAGGACGACGAATGAGCGAGAAAGAATACGTCTCGAAGGACGAGTACGACGAGCTGTTCGCCGCGCTCGAGGACGAGATCGAGGCGCACAAGGCGACCAAGGAACAGGCGGACCTCGCCGACGAGTACGCCGAGCGCGTCCTCGAACTGGAGGGCAAGGTCCGGGGCCGCGCCCATCGCGACGCCTTCGCCAAGCTCGCCGACGACCTGGGCGTCTCCAAGGACGGCGCCAAGCGCGAGGACCTCTACGCCCTCGCCAGGTGGGCCGAGGACGGCGACGAGCCCGACCTCAAGGCGATGCGCAAGCACTTCGAGCCCCTGCTGCAAAGCCGATCCTACCTGCTCGACGAGAAGGCCGAGAAGGAGAAGGAGAAGGAGAAGGCCCCCCTCGACCCCGAGGAGGGCGCCGGCCGCGGCAAGACCTCCGCCCCCTCCGAGTCCTTCAAGGTCCGCCCCTCCGACCTCGCCGACGCCGACTGGATGTTCGCGAACCAGGACCGCTTCGCCGAGGCGTCGGCCGCCGGCAACGTCGTGTTCGTCGACTGACGCGATCACCTCCCGCCTCCCGCCTCCCCTCCCGCCTCGCACCACTTCCCACCGATCGGCCCGCCGGCATTCACTTCCCCGCCGCGCGGGCCGATCATCGTTCGGAGCCATGAACCGTGGCCAATCAGACCTCCGGCCTGTTCGAAACCCTCGTGGTCCCCGCGGCCACCGCGTCCATCCAGGCCCTCCGCTACTCCAAAGCCTACCCCGAGTCGATCTACTGGGACTACAAGGACGTCGGCGGCCGCACGGGCCAGACGCTCAACTGCGACGTGCCCATCGTCGTCGAGGCCGACGCCACGGACATCGGCTCGGGTTCGGTGTCGACGTCCGACACCACCCACACGACCGTCCCCATCGTCCTCGACCAGCACCCCTCGGTCTCGTTCACGATCCAAAGCTGGGACGAGGTTCGCACCCCGCAGGACCTCCAGCGGCTCTACGTCCAGCCCAAGCTCGAGTCGCTGCTCCGCAAGATCAACGCCACCGTCGCGGCGAAGGCGGTGGCGGCCAACTTCGACGTCCACGACGGCATCACCGGCGGGACCGCAACCTTCACCCGCGCCAACATTCTCGCCGCCTGGGCGAAGCTGGCCGGCGCCGGCGTCCCCGTGAGCGATCCCGGCAACCTCTTCTTCATCACCCACCCCGCGGCCTACGCGAACATGCTGGCCGACACCAACTTCTACCAGGAGTCGATCGTCGGCATCAACTCGGCGGAGCTGGCCCAGCGCCGGGCGGTCTTCGCGCCGCAGGCCAACACCGTGATCAAGTTCGACCAGCAGGCCCCGCTCTCCACGACCAAGTACACCGGGCTCTTCTTCCACCGCTACGCGATCGGCGGCGTCGTCGTCCGCCCTCCGGCCCTGTCCGCCGCCGGCAAGGGGGGCGACGGCATCAAGGAAACCGTCCTTTATCCCTTCCGCAACGCGCCCCAGTTCCCGGTGCAGCTGCAGATGCAGTCCACCGTCAAGGAGCAGGGGACGTTGATCCACATGCACGCGATGTTCGGCGTCAAGGTCGTGCGCCCCGACCACGGCGTCGTCCTGACCGCCGCGTAAGGAGCCGACCGTGTCGTTCCTGAGACTCAACGGCGCGCTTTCGACCTGCCCGGCCGGTCGCGCCCTCGGCGCGTCGTCGCTCGCGCTCGCGACCGGCGACGGGTCGAAATTCGGCGCGCCGACCGTCGACGAGCCGCTGCGCGTCCAGACCGGCCCCGCCGGAGGAGCGGCCGTCGGTTTCTTCCGCGCCACCGGCCGAACCGGCGACGTCCTCATCGGAATCGTCGTCGAGCCCGGGCACGGCGACGTCGCCGTCGCGCCCGGCTCCGTGGTCTCCGGATCGGACCTGATCGCCGAGGACGTCCGCGAGATCGACTCGGCCCTGGCCGGTCTGGCGGCCTCCATCGCCGCCATCCCCGCCGGTCCCAAGGGCGAAGACGGGGCGGACGGGAAAGACGGCGCCGGCGGAGCGCAAGGCGACCCGGGGACCGCCGCCACCATCACGGTCGGGACCGTCACCACGGGCCTCCCCGGCACGTCGGCCGGCGTGACCAACACCGGCACGGACAGCGCCGCCGTGCTGGACTTCGTCATCCCGCAAGGCGAAAAGGGCGACCCCGGAACTCCGGGAGCGGACGGGGCGGATGGCTCCGATGGGGCGAAGGGCGAGCAGGGCGACCCCGGTCCCAACACCGTCACCGGCCTGATCGCGACGCCGACCGACGGCTCCGTGATCCTGACCGGCTCGGGGACCGCGGCCGACCCCTACAAGCCGCGGGCCGTCCCCGAGGTCCTGATCGGCCGCTGGCGCACGCCGACGACCGCCGCGGCCTCGACCGACGACGTGGACCAGGGGGACGCCGCGCCCGCCGCGCTGTCGTCGCTGCGGGTGGTCGTCACGGCCCTCGCCAATCCGGCCGGCGCGACCGGCGGGGCCTCGGTCCAGCTCAAGATCGGCGGGACGACCGCCCTCGCGTCGGCCCTGTCCCTGCCGGCCGGGTCGCTCGGCCCCGTCGAGGCGTCGGTCCCCGGCGTCACCCCCGCCGCCAAGGGCGCGATGATTCTGCCCGCGTTGACCGGCTCCGTGGGCGGCGACGTCCGCGGCCTGTTGGTCACGGTCTGGGGGAGGTACGCCTGATGCCGACCGCGACCTTGGTTGGATTCGTGTCGGGGGTCGGGGGCGACTGGCCCGCCGGCAAGGGCTCGGCCGGTTACGAGATGCTTGATTCGAGCGCGGCGGTCGTCGCCTCGTTGCCCGCGTCCGTCACGTCGATCACCTACAACGGCCCATCCGCGAGGACGGACCTGCCCATCGATAGCGGCGGGACGGGAAACGGGGCGCGCCTGCCTGGGGGCGGCGCCAGGTCAACCGGGTCGTGGACTTCCAGCGCCGACTTGACGATCACGTTGGCGAACTCGTCGCCGATCCTCGTGACCCAGTATTTTCGCGCCCTCGGCGCGCCGACCGGACAGGATTTCGTTCGTCTGCGCCTGCTGTCGGCGGACAAGGCGACGACTTACCTGGACGTCGCGCCGGCCGGCGCGGCTCTCAACGCGGGCAGCTGGGTCACTTACCTGCTCCAAGGGCCGGGGTCGGTTCTGACTTACGCCGAGGGATACCAGCGCACCCAGGTGTTCCTGTTCGATTTTCCGCCCACCGCGGCGGGCCGGCTGCTCTGCTTCGAGGCCGGCCGATCCGGTTTGATCGCATAAAGGGGTTTCTATGCCTCGCACGGGAATCAAATTCAAACGAGGGAGCAACCTGTCGGCCGGCGAGAGCGCCGAAGGCATGGCCTACCTGCCGGACTTCAGTTTCGCCGCCGCCGGTTTCGAGGCCGGCGACATCGCGTTCTCGGCGCGAGACGCGCTCTATGAATCGCCGGCGACGTGGGCGGACGGCTCGGCGCCGTACACGGTCACCCCCCGGTCGCTGGACGCGCTCGCGACCCGCAAGATCCTCCGCGAGCATTGGGACGCGTTCGTCGAGCTTCAAGCCGCGGTGGAGTCGGTGTTCGCGGCGATCGACGGATCGACGCCGGTCGCGCTCTCCCGCCCCCAGTGGGCCCAGCCCGACTACGTCGAGCCGACCACCCCGACCGGGGAGGGAGGCGACGCTTGACGCTCGGAGACCTCGCGCCCCTCGGGTTCGGCTTCCGACCCCTCGGCGTCCTCCCCTCGCCCGCGACTCCGACCCCGCCCGACGCCCCGGGTCGGTCCCCCGACCCGGCCATGTCCACCTGGCGCCCCGCCGACGACGCGCCCGACCCCGCGCGTTCGAGTTGGCGCGTTTATTGATCGACCGATCGGAGGCCGTCTTGTCCGTCCACGGAATCCCGAGCGAGGACGACCGCGAACCCGGCCGCGTCCTGGAAATCAGCGCCTACGCGCCCCGGTTCACGTTCGACCTCCGCGCGCGGAACGTCGTCGTCGAAGTCCTCAAATACAACTCCCACGCCGCCTTCGACGCCGACGCCCCTTGCGAGCGCGCGACCTACACGGTCAAGGGCGAGGAGTTCGTCGGCGTCATGCGCGACCTGGCCGACGTCTGGCCCCGGATCGCCGCGGCTCTCGACTCGGCGATCCAAACCCGCCTCGGCGGGACCGTCCAGGCCGACCCGCCGCCGCAATGGCTGCTCGACGCGATCGCGGCCGAACCGGGAGGGAGCGAACCTTGAGCGCCTGCGAAACCTGGAAGGTCCGGGCCGGCTCGCCGTCCCGCATCGAGATCACCGCGCGCGACTCCTCCGGCTCCCCCTTCACGTTCGACGACGGAACGCCCCTCCGCGCCTCGCTCTGGGAGGGCGACCGCCTGGCGCCGTCGGCCGTCGCGCCGACGATCGCCCTCAACCCCGACGTCCCCGGCGCCGTCTTCCTCGCGCTGGACGCGGAGGCGTCCGCCGCCCTCGAAACCGGCCTCCACCGCTGGCGGGCCGAGGCGATCGTCGCCGGCGAGTGGTGGCTGATCGCCGAAGGCGCGCTCGAGATCCTCGACGCCCCCGGGGCCGATCCGGCGCCTCCCGTCTACTCCTCGGTCCAGGACCTGGCCGACGTCGCGGAGTGGACCGCCGGATCCTCCGCCGCCCAGGCCGCCGCCGGTCACCGCGCCCAACGCGCCGCCGCGCGCGCCTGGCTCGACGCGATCGTCCTGTCGCGAATTCGACCGTCCGCGGCGTTCGCCGACCTCTCCCTGGGCGCCTTCGCCTGGGCGCCGGTCGTCGGCCCCGACCCTTATATCAAGGCCAGGCTCGAAGCCGGCGCCCTCGTGGTCGACGCCGACGTCCGCCGCGCCTGCTCCCTTTACGCCGCGGCCCTGATCGCCGAGTCGAAAGTCGCCGTCGACCCTAAAAAGACCGCCCCCTGGCCCGACCGCGCCGCCCGGTACCGCGACGACGCCCGCCGCGCCGTCCTGACCATGCGCGTCGCGCTGGACCTCGACGCCGACGGCTCCCCCGACCTCTGGCTCCACCTCGGCCGAGTCTCCCTGCGATGAAACCCTTCGACGTCACCCCGTTCTCCCTGGCCGCCTCCAAGGTCGAGGAGATCCTTCGGGCCGACCCCAGGCTCAACGCCGCCTCCGGCGTCCGGCTCTGGCACTTCGGTACGACCTGCGACCAACGCCCCGAGATCGACTCCGGCTCCCTCCCCGCCGTCCTCGGGACGTTCAAGCTCGCCGACCCCGCGCCCATGGACGAAAGCGGCTGGCGGTTCGCGCTCGTGCTGTCCCTGGACCTGTTCGTCCCGTCCCTCGACGCCCGCGACTCGTTCGACCTCTACGGCGCGGTCCTCAACGCCCTCTTCCCCCCGGGCTCCAACGCGGTCGTCAACGAACTGCTCGAAATCGGCGCCTACAACCACTCGATCACCGGCATCGCCCCCGATCCCTACCCTCTCGACGGCGGCGCGCCCTGCGCGCTCTCCCAGGGCGAAATCACCCTCCTCGTCCGCTTCGACTCGTGAGGCCCGACCGTGAAACGCTGGCTGTCCATCACCAAGGAGTCCGCCTTCGGCACGGCCTCCGTCACCCCCGCCGACAAGATCTGGGTTTTCCTGAGCGGCGCCAACTCGTTCAAGCACATGACGACCCCGCAATACTGGTCGCTCATGACCGGGATGGGCTACGCCGTCCCCTGGGCGTCCGGTTGCGAGACGATCGGCGTCGGCGCTTCGCTCTCGGTCCCCCTGACCGCCACCCAGGCCCCGTTCCTGCTCCCCTGGGCGTTCCAGCGGATCGCGGCCGGGTCGGTCCCCTGGGCGACGACCGAACCGGCCGGAGACCTCGCCTCCTGCCGCCTCGAATACTTCTGGACCACGTTCGACGGCGTCGTCAAATCCAAGGCGTGGACCGGCTGCAAGGTGGCCTCCGCGACCCTCGGCGGCTCCGACCAGGACCGCGCGCCGCTCTCGCTCCAACTCCAGTTGATCGGCTCCACGCCCCAGGGCAACCCGTATGACGAGTCGAGCGACCCCGCCGTCGCCCAACCCCTGCCCACCGTCTACCCGAAGGACTACCTGCTCTTCCAGCACCTTCGCGGCGGCCTGTCGATCGGCGCCGTCGGCGTCCGAACCAACTGGAAGTCGTTCTCCGTCGAACTGCAGAACCGGCTCACGCCCTATTTCGACGAATATCGCTACGCCAACGCGATCCGCCTGGGCGGCCGCGCCGCGACCCTGAAGAGCCGGCTCCGGCTCAAGAACACGACCGACGACCGCGCCGTCTGGGAGTCGGGGGGCGTCATGGCTGCCTCGGCGGAACTCAACGACGGCTCGAAGAAGATCAAGTTCGATTTCCGTTCCCAGAACGTCGTCGACTCGATGGGCGAGGACTTCCCCGAGGACGGGGAAGTCTATTACGACCTGGCGATCAAAAACCAGTTCGACCCCGCCGCCACCGCCGGCGACTTCGCGCTGTCCATCTCGGACGTCGAGTGATGGGGCTTTTACTCGACAAGTACCGAGCCAAGGCGGCGCGGCTGGCGTCGCCGCCCCCGCGCGACGTCGCCTCCCGCGCCGAGACCGTCCTCCGCGCCGGCAAGCGCGACCAGCTCCGCGCCGGGATCGACGCCGAGGGCCGGGCCTTCAAGCCCCTGGCGCCGTCCACCCTCCGCGGCCGTCGCGTCTCGCCGACCCCGCTTTACGGCCGCCGCGGCGACTCCGGCCGGCTCGTCCGCGACTACCGGGTCGACGCCCGGCCCGTCGCCGGCGGCCTGACCGTCGCCGCCGGCTGGCCCTCGCTCCCCCACGTCGGCCATCTCGCGAGCGGCACCCGCCGCATGCCCCGACGCGACCCCGGCGGCTTCCGCGCCGCCGACCGCGACAAGCTGATCCAAATCCTCCGGGAGTGGCGCGACCGTGGCGACCCAGGTTGACAAACTGATACTCCAGACCGAGGGCAAGGAGCGGATCGCCGAGCTCACCGTCCTTTTGAAGGCCGAGGCCGAGGCGATGCGCGAGTTGATCGCGCTGCGCGATCTGGGGCGAATCTCCCAGGCCCGGTACGACGCCGGCATGCGGAACGCCGCCACCGCCGCCGTGGGCTACGAGAAGCAAATCGCCGCCGTCGAAAAGGGCGTGCGGAGTTTCAGCCTCGTCGGCAAGAACGCCCAACTCGGCTTCATGGAGCTCTCCTACGTCCTCCAGGACTTCGTCCAGGGAGGCATCGGCGGCATCCTCAACAACCTCCCGCGCGTCGTCACCCTCTTCGGCGGCCCGATCGGCCTGGGCGCCGCCGTCGGCGCCGCCGGCGTCGCCGTCTTCGTCTTCCGCCAGCAGCAGGTCGAACTCGCCTCGGTCGGCCGCAGCGAGCGCCCCGAGAAGCCCAGGGCGATTCGCCATGGCCGAGCCGGAAATGGCGGCGTCGGTGTAGGTGCCGACGACGGCCCAGCCCTTGGCGGCGGCGTGCTGGATCAGGACATTCAACTGATCGGAGATCGAGCGCTCGTTCTGGCGGTCCGAGCTGTAGCGAGCGTAAAGGGCGACGCGGGTCACGGCCGTCCGCCCTCCCGATGGGCGCGATCGGCGATGTGAGCCCCCGCTCGCGTCTTATGGTGCGGGACGGGCCTGACCCTAGGGCCGGTTACCCTGCTGATACCGACGGGCCGCATAGTCTGGGCGCTTGGCCTTTTGTGCGGTGCGGCCCCCACAAAGACGGTGCATTGTTGGAATCCATGTCGTGACGACAGGCTGAGCGTGCGTTGAGCGTCCACCCCCCTCGGGGGCGGAGTGACGATCAGCGCGTTGCCGGATCTCGAACGGGTCGAGACTGGCGGCGTCATCGCTGAGGAACTGTCGTCGTGAAACTGCATCACACCCTCGATCTGGAAGTCTCGAACGGCGTCGGGTTGTTCGCCCTGGCCATTGTGGCGGCGGCGATCGTCGCCGTGGCCGTGGCGCTAATCGTGACTCGCAAGCCTGTCGGTCGGCAAGGGGGCGGCGCTGGCGGCCTGGAAGTCGCGGCGCGCATCAGCACGGGCCATGGCCTGAATGATGCGCAGCAGGGCGGGATCGAGCCCGCCGGAAGGGGGCTCGATCGCTTCGCTGACGCGGCGAGGAGCGGGAGCCATGACTAAGGTTCACTCCCCCTCGTGTTCGATGACCAGGTCGGCGTCGGCGCCATCGCCGGTCAGGAACATCCAGTAGTGCCATTCGACGGCGGCCTTGATGCGCTCGACAGGCAGGGCGAAGGCGAGGGCCGCCTCGCCAAGGGTCGGGCCCACGGCCGCCTTACAGCCCGCGTCGCGAGCACGGGCGGACAGATTGGTGATCGACCAGCACTGGATCGCGGCGGCCAGGGTGCGGAGCGTCGGGCCGTCGTCATTGAAGCCTTCGTCGTGGTCGGCCAGGGCGCCGTCGTCATCATCGCCGTTCATGCCGAGGCCTCAATCATGCGGATGCTGCGCGGGTGGCACGGCATGGCGTGC
>CALCIB010000222.1 GCA_937907525.1 uncultured Planctomycetales bacterium
CCCCTCATCTGACCGCTTCGCGGTCTGTCTTCCCCCGCGAGGGGGGAAGACCGTGTTTTACCACCTATGTGGCGGACTCCAGGGCCGAACGACCGGGGCCGCCGGCCTTCTCGTCACGACCCGCGCGCGATCCCGCGGCGAATTCCGGCCCCTCGCCGATTCGTCGGCAATCCTCGGCATCAGAGGGACCGCGCGCGGCGCGGCCGGGGCCGAGGGAACGCCCCGACGGGGACGGCCGACTCGCTGGAGGGGGACGCATGGGGAAGATCGCGCGCCGACGTCGCCTCGTCCCGACGATCAACGGCCTGGAGGACCGACGGCTCCTCTCCGGCTATACGCCGGCGCGGGTCCAGGCCGCCTACGGGTTCTCGGGCGTCTCGTTCGCGACCGCCGACGGCGGGACGGTCAAGGGGGACGGCGCGGGACAGACGATCGCGATCATCGCGTCGTATCACAACCCCAACCTCCTCTCCGACCTTCAGGTTTTCGACCAGGCCAACGGCCTGCCGACGGCCGACGTGACGGTCGTGAATCTGGCGGGGGACGCGACCGACCCCACCTGGGCGTCGGAATCGGCGATGGACGTGCAGTGGGCGCACGCGCTGGCGCCGGCCGCGGCGATCGTGCTGGTCGAGGCGAAATCCGACTCCGGCGTCGACGTGATGGCCGCCGTCGACGCGGCGCGGAGCATCCCGGCGGTGACGGTCGTCTCGATGAGCTTCGGCTTCACCGAGACCCCCGGCCAACGGGCCTTCGATCCGCGCTTCACGACTCCTCCCGGACACGTCGGGATCACGTTCGTGGCCGCCAGCGGCGACCACGGCCCCGCGGGCGGGGCGATGTACCCGGCCAGCTCGCCGAACGTGCTGGGCGTGGGAGGAACCACGGTCCAGCTCGGCGCCGCCGGCGGCGTCGCGTCGGAATCGCTCTGGTCGCAAAGCGCCCGCGGCCCCAGCCGGTACGCGCCCCGGCCGGCGTTCCAATCGGCCTTCCAGCGAGGCCCGAGACGAACCACCCCGGACGTCGTCTTCCTGGGCGACCCGAACACCGGCGTGGAGGTCTTCCACACGCCGCCGGGCTCGACGGAGGGGTCGTGGCGGACGTTCGCCGGCACCAGCCTAGGCTCCCCCGCCTGGGCCGCGATCGTGGCGATCGCCGATCAGGGCCGGGCGCTGGCGGGGAAGGGAAGCCTCGACGGCCCCTCGCAAACGCTGCCGGCGCTGTACGCGCTGGCGGGGACGACCGCGTTCAGGAGGATCGCCGGCGCCGTCCCGGCCGCCGCCGCCGGGCTGGGCGCGCCGAACGTCGAGGCGCTGGTCCCGGGGCTCGTCGAGTTCACGACCGCTTCCGCGGCGAGGCCGTCGGGCCCCGGCGCGCGGCGATCGCCGCCGACCCCGTCGAGGCGCCCCGCCCCGCGATCGACTCCCGCGCCGCGACCGCTGCCCGGTCGGTCCTTGCGACCGTCGTGGGGCCCGGCTAGAGTTGATCGCGGGTTCTAGGTAAGGCGGTCTTTTCGATTCGGTGAGTCCCCATGCAAGTGATTCCGGCCATCGATCTGCGGGGCGGCATGTGCGTCCGTCTGCGGCAGGGCGACTACGACCGCGAGACCGTCTTCGGAGACGACCCCGCGGCCATGGCCGGGCGCTGGGTTTCCGAGGGCGCCGAACGGATCCACCTGGTCGACCTGGACGGGGCGAAGGCCGGCAAGCCGGTCAACGTCCAGGCCGTACGGTCGATCGTGGGGTCCGTGAAGGTCCCCTGCCAACTCGGCGGGGGGGTGCGGGACGAGGCGACGATCGAGACCTGGCTTTCCGCCGGGCTCGACCGGGTGATCGTCGGCACCCAGGCCCTCAGGGATCCCCAGTGGTTCCGCCGGATGGCCGAGAAGCATCCGGGTCGGCTGGTCCTCGGGCTCGACGCGCGGGAAGGGATGACGGCGGTCGGCGGCTGGTTGGAAACGTCGGACGTCCCCGCGGCCGATCTGGCCGCGCGGTTCGACGACCTGCCCCTGGCGGCGATCATCTACACGGACATCGCGCGCGACGGCACGCTGGAAGGTCCGAACCTGGACGCGACGGCCGCGTTATGCCGCCGCGTCAAGACGCCGGTGATCGCCTCCGGAGGCGTCGGCGAACTGGCCGACGTCGAACGGACGGCGAGCCTGCCGGTGGCCGGCTGCATCGTCGGTCGGGCCCTGTACGAGGGCAAGTTCACGCTGAAAGAAGCCGTGGAGCGCGCGGGGAGGGCGTCGGCCCGCCCCTGAGCAAAGGTTTTCGACGACGACACATCACCGAATCGAGACGGCCTCCGACGCGCGGGGGCGGTCGCGCCCCGGCGCGCGCCGGACCCTCGCGGTTTTCATGCGTCCCTACCCTTTCTCGGAAGGACGGCGGTCATGACAACGGCCTATCACGTCGCGGACATTCGGAACGTCGCCCTGGCTGGACATGGGGCGTCGGGGAAGACCAGCCTCGCCGACGCCCTGCTCTTCGCCGCGGGCGCGACCACGCGCAAGGGATCGGTGGACGAGGGGACCAGCGCGCTGGACTTCGACGACGAGGAGAAGAAGCGTCGGATCACCATCGACTGCAACCTCGGCCACCTGGTCTGGAACAACCGACAAATCCACCTGGCCGACTCGCCGGGCTACCCCGACTTCATCGGCGGCGCCTTAAGCGCGCTGGCGGCGGTGGAGAACGTGGTGGTGGCCGTCTCCGGCCCCGCCGGGATCGAGGTCAACACCCGCAGGCTGTTCCACGAGGCGAGGCGGCTGGGGCTGGGCCGGTTCGTCGTCGTCACCAAGATGGACGCGGAGAACGTCGACTACCGCCGCGACCTGGAGGCGATCCGCGAGACCTTCGGCACCTCGTGCGTGCCGTTCAACGTCCCGCTCGGCCAGGGCCCCGCCTTCAGGGGGGTCGTCGACGTGCTTCAAAACCACGACGAGGATCCCGCCGACTGCCCGGTGCCGCCGTCGGAGGCCTACCAGATGGTCGTCGAGCAGATCGTCGAGAGCGACGAGGCGCTGATGACCCGCTACCTGGAGGGGGAGGCGATCGGCGTCGACGAGCTGCGCGCCGCGGCCCACGCCGCCATCGCCGCCGGCGACCTGGTTCCGGTCCTCTGCGCCTGCGTCCGGAAGGACGTGGGGGTCAAGGAATTGCTCGACCTGATCGCCGAGTGCGGGTTGAGCCCCGAGGACGTCCACCGCTTCGGCACCAGCGAGGAGGGCGCCGAGGAGGGGGAGGAGGAGATCCTCCCCGCCGAGGAGGGGACGCTGGTCGCCCAGGTCTTCAAGACGTCCAACGACCAGTTCATGGGCAAGCTGAGCTTCCTTCGGATCCTCGCCGGCCGGATCACGCCGGACACGATGTTGGTCAACCTTCGCAGCGGCAAGTCGGCCAAGGCGGGACACGTCTACGTCGTCCAGGGGAAGAACCAGGAGGAGGTCGCCGAGGCCATCGCCGGCGACATCGTGGCCGTCGCCAAGTTCGAGGACCTGCGCGTCTCCGACACCCTGAGCAACATCGGCGGCAACACGGCGGTCTCCAAGCTCCGGGCCAACCCCATCCACTTCCCCGCGCCGATGGTCCCCCGCGCCGTGGTCCCCAAGGCCCGCGAGGACGAGGCCAAGATCTCCGCCGGACTGGCCAAGATCGCCGACGAGGATCCCACCTTCACCATCCGCCGCGACGCCCAGACCCACGAACTGGTCATCTCCGGGATGAGCGACCTGCACCTGGAAGTGATCCAGCAGCGGCTCAAGAACCGCTACAAGCTGGAGATGTCCACCCACGTCCCCCACGTCCCCTACCTGGAGACGATCACCGCCCCCGCGGAGGCCGACCACCGCCACAAGAAGCAGACCGGCGGCCGCGGCCAGTTCGCCGAGGTCCACCTGCGGGTCCGCCCCGTGGAGCGCGGCAAGGGCTTCTCGTTCGTCGACGCGGTGAAGGGGGGCGTGATCCCCAACCAGTACATCCCGGCGGTCGAGAAGGGAGTCCGCGAACGGCTGGAGAAGGGGATCCTCTCGGGCAACACCGTGGTCGACGTCGAGGTCGAGGTCTACTTCGGCAAGGACCACCCCGTCGACAGCTCCGAGCAGGCGTTCAAGACGGCCGCCGACCACGCCTTCCGCAAGGCGTTCGAGAAGGCCCGCCCGGCGCTTCTGGAGCCGATCGTCGCCGTCGAGGTCACCGCGCCGTCGTCCTACTTCGGCGACCTCTCGGCCGACCTCTCCACCCGCCGCGGCCACGTCACCGGCATGGACGCGCTTTCCGGAGGGCTTCAGACCGTCCAGGCGATCGTCCCCCTGGCCGAGATGCTCTCCTACGCCACGACCCTCAAAAGCATGACCTCCGGCCAGGGCTCGTTCACCATGGAGATGCGCGGCTACGAGCCGGTCCCGCCCAACGTCCAGCAGCAGGTCGTCGACCGCTACCAGAAGACCCGCGCCGGCGTCGAGGAGGAATAGCCGGACGTCCGCGGCCCCGATCCGACCGGCGGCGGCTCGGCGTCGAACGCCCGGCCGTCGGGGTCGCCGCCTCCGCGCCACGCCGGTCGACGACGAGCCCGAACGGGCGCGGGTCTCCGACACGGTCCCCGGCGCCTATACTATTAAGGACGGCCCCGCCGACCCCCCGCCCCCCCGGTGATCGACCGCCTGGTCGTGGGCGTCGGCCGAGCGACCGCTCCGAGTCGGAGAGCTGGACGATGATGACCGCCCACGCCTATCGCGGGTATGTGTTCACGATCCGGTACGAGCCCGCGGACCCGGCCCATGTCGTGGACTTCCCCGACATCCCCGACGTCATCACCAGCGGCTCGACGCTCCCGGAGGCGTTCGCCCACGCCCGCGAGGCGCTCGACCTTCATTTGGAAAGCCTCCAGAAGCTCGGCCTGCCCCTCCCCGAGCCACGCCACCGCCTGGTTCTGGAGACGGTCGGCGCGGAGTGAGGATCAGGCGTTGCCCTGTCGAAAACCTGAACAATGAGTGCCGTCAATCACCCCTTCTCCCCTTGTGGGAGAAGGGGGGAGGGACGCTCGCCGGCAATGGCGTTCGACAGAGCGATACCAGCGTAATTTCGACGGTCCCCAGGCGAAAACCCTTCATGGCGAGAACGATCGCGGCGACCACGACCCGGAACGAGGACGCGGAGGCGGACGCCCGCCGCCAGCGACGGAGGGATCGGCGTGAGTCGATCGAGTCGCTGGTGGTGGTCGTCGTCGGCTTCCTCGTCCTGAGCCTGGAGGCCGAGGGGTACGTCATCCCCACCGGGTCGATGGCCCCCACCCTGCTGGGACGGCACAAGGAGGTCCAGTGCCCCCAGTGCGGCTGGACCTTCCAGGTCAACGCCGCCAGCGAGGTCGACTCCGAGGAGGGGGGCGCGTCGGGCCTTCGGGTGAGATCGGGCGTCTGCGGGAACTGCCGCTTCCCGGTTCGGGTCGATGATGCGCCCAGCTTCGCCGGGGACCGGGTCTACACCCTCAAGACCGACGTCTCCCTTCCGGGACTCGGCCGCTCGGAGCCCAGGCGCTGGGACGTCACCGTCTTCAAGCTCCCCGAGGATCCGGAGATCCGCTACATCAAGCGGCTCGTCGGCATGCCCGGCGAGACGCTCCGGATCCGTCGCGGCGACCTCTGGCGGAGCGACCTGGACGACGCGACCCCTCCCGTCATCCTCCGCCGACCCCCGCGACAGTCGCTCCAGGTGAACATCCCCGTATACGACGACGGCTTCCGACCCCGAAGCCTCGCCGGCGACCCCCGCTGGCGACGCTGGACCGGCTGGAACGAACCCGCGCCGGGTACCTATCGCGCGGCCGCCGACGACGACTGGCGCGAGTTGCGCTACCGCCACCTGGTCCCCTCCCCCGAGCAAGTCGAGGCCGTCGCCGAGGGAAGGCTCCCCGGCGCGCCCCGCGCCAGCCTCGTCACCGACTTCTGCGCGTTCAACACCGACCTGGCCCCCCAGAAGCTCGACGACGTCCGGGTCGCGACCCGGCCGTGGTTCCAGCCCCACTGGGTCGGCGACCTGGCGTTGTCGCTGCGGCTGGAACTCGCCGAGGCGACCGGCGCGGTTCGGATCGACCTGATCGAGGGGGGGGTCGTCAACCGCTGCGAGATCGACGCCGCCGGCCGGGCGATCCTCTCGCGCGACGGCGCGAAGCTCGGCGAGGCCGCCGTCGCGATCAAGCCCGGCGCGGCCGTCGATCTGACCTTCGCCAACATCGACGACCGACTGACCCTCTGGGTCGATGGCGTCCTCCCCTTCGGTGACGGCCTCGCCTACGAGACCCGGTTCGAGGAGCCGCCGCCGCCGACCGCCGACGACCTGGCGCCGGCGCGGGTGGCGATCCGCGGGACGTCGGCCGTCGTAAGCCGGCTGGTCCTCAAGCGAGACGTCTACTACACCTTGGACCCCGCCGAGCCCGACTCCGACGACCTGCTGGAATACCGCCTCAAACCTCCCGGCGCCCTCTTCGACCTGCTGGCGGACCCGGCCCGATACGCCGGGCTACGATGGCGGAAGCCGCGGGAATATCCGATCGAGCCGGGCCGTTACATGATGCTGGGCGATAATAGTTCCTGGAGCCGGGACGGCCGGGCCTGGACCCGGGTCGATCAGACGACGCCGACGGCCCCCGACCGCGGCTGGGACGACTCCGGCCGCGAAAGCTGGGAGGTGCCGCGGTCGCTGGTGATCGGCCGGGCGTTCACGGTTTACTGGCCCCATTTCCAGCCGGTTTGGCCGGCGGTTCGCGTGAGTCGGGACCTGGTCCTGCCGGCTAGGCCTAACGTCGAGGCGGTTCGCTGGATATACTGACCACGGCGTTCCCGACGGTTCGTCCCCCCTCGCCGAGGGCGGGGATCCCGCGGGTCGAGGAGTTCTCGGCGAACGGATCGAACCTTGGATCGCGACGGTGCGTAATCATGGTCAAGGTCATCGGAACCGGATCGGAGCAGGGCCTCGCCCGGGAAACGGACGAGGACCTCATGCGCCGGTATCGCGAAGCCGGTGACGAGAAGGTCTACAACGAGCTGGTCCATCGTTACGAGCGCGAGCTGTACCGCTATCTCGCCCGCTACCTGGGCGACCCGACGATGGCGGAGGACGTCTTCCAGAACGCGTTCCTCCAGGTCCATTTGAAGCGTGGCCTGTACGAGGACGGGCGGCCGTTCCGCCCCTGGTTGTACGCGATCGCCACGCACCAGGCGGTCGACGCGCTGCGGAAGGCCGGCCGCCGGCCGACCGTCAGTTTGGACCAACGGCTCTCGGCCTCCTCGGGGGAGGCCGATTCGGGCTCGCTGCTGGACATGCTCGTCAACGACGACGCCGGTCCCCTGGCCGGGCTTCAGGACCGGGAGCGTCAGGAGTGGGTCCGCGCCAGCGTGGAGAAGCTGCCGGACGCCCTGCGGCAGACCCTGATCCTGGCCTACCACCAGGACTTGAAGTATCGGGAGATCGCCGAGATCCTCAAGATCCCGGTGGGCACCGTGAAGTCGCGACTCCACGCGGCCCTGGCCAAGCTTCAGCAGATGGCCAGGGCCGACAAACGGGACGGGAAAGAAGAATGACGCCATGAACGCCGACGAACTGCTCGACCTCGCCCTCGGCCAGCTTGAGGATCCGAGGCGGCGGGCCCTCGAGGAGGACGCCCGATCCGACCCGGAGTTGGCCGCGCGCATCCGCGGCGTCCGCCGCGTCGTCGACGACCTGTGCGACGACGGCCTGGCCTACGCCCCCCCCGCCGGCCTGGCCGACCGCGCCATCGCCTTCGTCGCCCAAACGCCCGCCGCGTCGCCCTCGATCCTTGAATACGTCCCCCCCCGCGTCCCCTTTCGTTGGGCCGATTTCGCCGTCGCCGCCAGCATCTTCATCGCCGGCCTGCTCACCCTGATGCCGGCGGTCCAGCGCTCTCGGGAACGGATGAACCAGGCGGGGTGCGTCTTCAACCTCAAGCAGATCGGCGAGAGCCTGGGGCAATACGCCACGATCCACCCGTCGTACCCGGCGCCTCCGGGCGACCGGGCCGACGCCGACAGCGGCCTGTTCGCCGCCATGCTCCGCGGCGCGGGACTGCTCCCGGACGTCGCGGTGCTCGACTGCCCCTACAACGGTCGCAACGACCACATCGCCGAGACCCGCCGGCTCGACTCGTTCGAGCAGGCCGACACGCTGCGACGAACCGACCCGGACCTCTACGGCAAGATGGTCTCCTGGGACTACGGCTACAACCCCGGCTACCGCCACGCCTCGGGTCGGATCGGCCCGATCTCGGCCCGGCCGGCGTCGCTGATCGCCGTGGTCGCCGACCAACCCCCCGACGACGTCCTCGCCGGCGACCTCGACCGCAACAGCCCCAACCACTACGGCGCCGGCCAGAACGTCCTGTACAGCGACGGCGGCGTCCGCTGGCATCGCTCCCGCGTCGTCGGCCCCGACGACCGCGACGTCTTCCTCAACAACGCCCGCGAACTGGCCCCGGGGGTCCACGATCACGACTCCGTGATCCTCCCCCCCCACGCCCCCTTCGGCTATCTCCAAAGTCGCTGATCCTCCAGCGACGCCCCCCTCGTCGGCCCCGGCGCGCGTCGCCGGGGCCGACGTCGTCCGCGAACCGCCGGATCGGCTTCGCTCGTCGTCGCGACGGCGGCTTACCGTAAATCGTAAATCCATTGCACGGAACGATTTGAACTCGAAAACCAGGCGGGTTCGTTCGTCGCTTTCGAATGTGGTTTTCGATACCCGTCGTTCACGATCGCCTTCCGGGTCGTCGCGCGGCCCGCGCCGGGACGTCCACGGGCGGGGCCTCCGGGTTCCAACCGCGACGGCCTTTCATCGAGGCTCGATCACCGGACCTCGCTCCACCCTCCACCGCATTGTCAAAGAAGCGTCGGCATGATCGGTCGTCCGCATGATCCGCGGAACGACGCTTGCGATTTCAGAATTCCGGATAAAATTTCCTGACCGTCACGGATTTTGGGGGCCTGAACGAATCTTCCCCCCTCGCGGGGGAAG
>CALCIB010000223.1 GCA_937907525.1 uncultured Planctomycetales bacterium
CGGGCCACCTTCCCCCGCGAGGGGGGAAGGGCGTACTTTCCGACGTCTTCCCCCCCCGCGGGGGAAGACAGACCGCGCAGCGGTCAGATGAGGGGGACGACACGCGAGAAGGCCGCCGAAATTCGCGAAAGCCCGTCCGGCAAGCCCTGAACGTCGATGGCCGTCCGGCGCGCCCCCCCTCATCCGGCCCTTCGGGCCACCTTCCCCCGCGAGGGGGGAAGGCCGTTATTTCGGCCGCGACGTCCTTATGGGACGGATTCTTAACCGTGTTCGCGTTCGCGGACGGTGACGTAGACCTCCTGGCAGGCCTCGGCGATCTTCTCCCCGAGCCCCTGGTGCTTGGTCTCCAACTGGGCGGAGTACATCCCCAGCATCCGGCAGAGGAACGCCCCCTGGCAGGCGTCCCCCTCCTGCGACAGTTGGTCGAGCGACTCCTCGATCTGATCGGCCAGATAGAGGAGGAACTGCGCCTGGCCCTTGATCTCGGCCAGATAGCGGCGAAGGTCCGGCGAGACCCCGCCCGGCGGGGCGGCGAGGCCGTGCGGGGCCGCCTCGTCGCGGGGGGCGAAGTCGCGCAGCGCTGCCGCGCCGTTCTCGATGGAGGCGCTCATGAAGGGTCTCCGGTCGGGAAGGCGGCGGGGGCCTCGGGGGAACGGACCATCGCGTCGAGCGCGTCGCACAGCTCGGCGATGGAGTCCATGTGCCGGCTCTCCTGGCGGAGGTTGGCCGTGTGCATCTCGACGAGCTGCTTGATGAAGATCCGGGTGCCCGGATCGGTCTCGTCCTGGAACCGCTCGACGTCGGCGACGGCCGCCCGCACGAGGTAATCCAGAAACTGAAGCCTGCCGCGGATCGAAACCGAGAGCCGCGCGAGCGCGCCGCTTCCCGAGGCCGCCGGCGGCGCGGTGAGTTGGGTCATCCTTGGTGCGTCTCCGGGTCGGCGTGGGATCGCCCGGGTCGGGCGCCGGCGTCCGTGCGGGCCGCCGCTGTTCCAGGGGATTTCCCGATGCCGGGAATCCCAATCTCCAGGAGGTTACTCCGACCCTCCGCTCGTTGCAAGCGGAAAGACCGCCGCGACCGTCTCCGGCGGCTTTCCGCGGTTTCAAGGGGCGGGCCCCTCGGTGGCGGGTTCCCACGGCGCGCCGCGCGACGTACAAGGGAGGGATTCCGAGGGTCCGCGAGCCCTCTCCGCCCTGGATTTCGCGAAGAAGGATGAACAACGATGTCGCGCGACTTCAACCGCCGGGAACTGCTCCTGACCGCCGCCGGCGCCTGGCTGGGCTCGGGCGCCCTCTCCCAGGCCCTCGGGGCGTCGAGCCGGGCCCCCCGCAAGAAGATCCTCTACTTCACCAAGAGCGCCGGCTTCCAGCATTCGGTCGTCGCCCGCCAGGGGAAGGCCCTGGCGCACTCGGAGCGGATCCTCTCGGAGATCGGCAAGGACCGCGGCTTCGACGTCGTCGCCTCCAAGGACGGCCGACTCTTCGAGCCCGACAGGATCGGCGAGTGGGACGGCTTCGTCTTCTGCACCACCGGCGACCTGACCACGCCCGGCACCGACGGCTCGCCCCCGCTCTCCGCCGCCGGCGAGAAGGCGTTTTACGACGCCGTGAAAAACGGCAAGGGGTTCGTCGGCATGCATTGCGCGACCGACACCTTCGGCCACCATGGCGCGCGGAACCAGGGCGCCGAGGACCCGTACATCCAGATGATCGGCGGCGAGTTCGTCATCCACGGCGACCAGCAGGCGGCGACCCTGGAAGTCGTGGACCCCAGGTTCCCCGGGCTGGCCGACGGCTTCGGCAAGTCGTCGTCGTTCAAGCTCAAGGACGAGTGGTACTCGCTCAAGAACTTCGCCGAGGACATGCACGTCGTTTTGTTGCAGAAGACCGAGGGGATGCAAGGCAAGGACTACCAACGCCCGGACTACCCCTCCACCTGGGCCCGCAAGCACGGCGACGGCCGCGTCTTCTACACCAACATGGGCCATCGCGAGGACGTCTGGACCAACCCCGACTACCAGGCCCTCCTCCTGGGCGCGCTGGCCTGGTCCACCGGCCAGGTCGACGCCGACCTGACTCCCAACCTCAAGCAAGTCGCCCCTGGATACGCCAAACTGCCGGCGTGACCCCCCAGGCTCGGGCCGGTCGTCCCCAGACCGCCCGCGCCGCCCCGAACCTCGCGACGGTCAGAAAGAACCGACCGTCACGGATTTTTGGGGGCGGGATCGAATCTTCCCCCCTCGCGGGGAAGACAGACCGCGAAGCGGCCGGATGAGGGGGACGACACGCGAGTAAGCCGTTGAAACTCGCGAAAGCACGCCCGAACGGCGCTGACTCCCGACGGCTCTCTGGCGCGTCCTCCCCCTCATCCGGCCCTTCGGGCCACCTTCCCCCGCGAGGGGGGAAGGACGTTATGGCGGCCGCGACGCGCTTATGGGACAGACTCTCAGCGAATTCCGGCGGCCTTCTTGCGTGTCGTCCCCCTCATCTGACGCCTTCGGCGTCTGTCTTCCCCCGCGAGGGGGGAAGACTCGTTCAGGCCCCCAAAATCCGTGACGGTCAGGAAAAATCGACGCCCGCGTTTTCGAACGCCGTCTTTTGTGGCACTACAAGGTGGAGGGTCGTCGCCTCTTCTCTCTTTGGCAATTCGGACGCATGTGAACACGCCCCCAGGGGGTGTCGCGCGCCGAGGACGCGCGCGTCCGACGGTCGCGAACGCGCGACCGGAAGGCCACCCGCCCAATCCCGAATTCCGCGACAACCGCGAAACGCATTCGAAAACGACGAGCGAACCCAAACCATCAGGCCCGACAACCCAATATCCACAAGCAAGTTACGACGCCCCCACACGGTCGCCCCGAGCGCGATCGAACCCATTCGAGCGGGTCGCGACCCGGCTTGACCCCCTCGCCTCGCCGATGTACATCACCGGTTGATCTTGAAACGGCGCGCCTCCAGGGCCCGCCGGACGATCCATCGCGGCGAACCAGCGGCGTCCTTCCCACGATTCATGGAGTTCAAGCATGGCCCAGGACCGCCCCGTCGACGTGGTCGCGTCCGTCACGACGGACGGCCCCGAGGCCGCCGAACTCGCGCGGCGGCTGCTGGCGAGCGGATCGCGGCTCGGTCGCGTCGCGCTGGCGATCGAGCGGCCCGCGGCGACGGCCGACGATCCGGTCTGGAACGACCCCCGCGTCGAGCGGATCCGCGTCCAGGGCGGATCGACCTGGGCGGCGCGCGTCGGCGACGTCCTCGAAGGCCGGCGGGGAGACGTCGCGATCCTCGCTCCCGGGGCGCGGCCGGTCCCCGGCTGGCTCGACCCGCTCGCCCGCGCCGTCCGCGGCGACGAGCGGGTGGCCCTGGCCGCCCCGCTTTGCGACGGCGACGGCTTCGCCCGGCCGGACGTCGCCGACGAGGACCAGTTGGCCGCCGCCGTCGCGGGACTCCCCGAAACGGTCGAGATCCACCGCGCGGGCCTGGCCGCCAACCTCCTCCGCGGCGACGTCCTGGACGCCGTCGGCCCTCCCGACCCCGCCGTCGCCGACCCCCGCGAGGCCATGGACGACTGGCTGACCCGCGCCTTCGCGCTGGGCTTCTTCGCCCTCCGCGCGTGTCGATCCGTCGTTCTGGCCCCCCCGGCCGAGGACGAACCGCCGGCCGTCGAGGGGCCGGCGAGCCTGGCTCGCGACCTGATGCGGCGGCGGGTCGAGCGCCATGAGCGGACGCTCGACGCGGCGCTCGCCGAGCACGCCGTCGCGGTCGCGATCGGAGGACGGATCAAGGTCGCCCTGGACCTCAGGCACCTGCCGCTGGAGATGAACGGGACGAAGATGTACGCCCACGGCCTGGCCAGGGCCCTGGCGGAACTTCCCGAGATCGAGTTGACCCTGCTGGCCGTCCACCCGCTCCAGGCGGAAGGGCTCCAGGGCCGGCTGGTCCACCCCGACGACTGGAGGGACGACGTCCACGTCGTCCACAAGCCGGCGCAGATCTTCGACCCGACGCACGCGGAACTCCCGTTCCGGTCGCGGGCGCACGTCGTGATGACGTATCAAGACCTGATCGCGCATCGGATGGCCGAGGCGTTCGGCGACGAGGCCGCCTTCGACGCCTACCGCCAGGTCAACCGCCTGGTCCTGCCGGCCGCGCAGGCGGTCCTGACGTATTCCATGACCACCGCCCTCGAGTTCGAGCGCGAGTTCGCGCCCCTGGTCGACCCCGGCGTCGTCCGCGCGATCCCCCTGGCGGCCGACGCCGGGGGGTTCGGCGAGCGGGTCGCGCCCGAGGCGGTCGACGAGGCGCTGGCGCGGCTGGGGGTCGCGCGACCGTACTTCCTGGCGATGGCGTCGGACCACCCCCACAAGAACCTGACCGCGCTGCTGGAGGCCCACGCGGCCCTGAGCGCGAGCCGCGGCGACGCCGAGACGCCCGGCCTGGCGCTGGCGGGCCACGCCCCGCGGCTGCGCGACGAGGCCGCCGCGCGCGCCGGCGGCCCGGTCCCGGGCGCGTGGTTCCTGGGCCCGGTCAGTCATCGAGACTTGCGAATCCTTTATCAAAACGCGCTCGCCCTGGTCTTCCCGTCGCTGTACGAGGGCTTCGGTCTCCCGCCGCTGGAGGCGATGGCGGCGGGGACCCCGGTGGCGGCGATGCCGTTCACGTCGGTCCTGGAGATCTGCCGCGACGCCGTCCTGTTCGCCGAGGGGCTCGCCCCCGGCGACCTGGCGCGGGCGATGCGACGGCTGGCCGACGAGCCCGAGTTGCGCCGCGACCTGCGCGAGGCCGGCTTCCGCCGCGTCCGCGAACTGTCCTGGGAGCAGACCGCGCGCGAAACCGCCGCCGTCTACCGCCGGGCGATCCTCCAGCCGTCGTCGCGGTCGCTCCACGCCCGACGATCGCTCTCCTCGGCGATCGCGCTCTGGGCGACGCCCCCGCCGCCGGTCGCGGAGCCGGTCCCGCCCCCCGAGCCGCCGGTCGCGGAGCCGGTCCCGCCTCCCGAACCGCCGATCCCGGAGCCGGTCGCGGAGCCGGTCCCGCCCCCCGAGCCGATGGGCGTCCTCAACGCCTGCGACGCCTTGCGGACGGCCGTGGGCCGGCGCGTCCGCCGCGACCTGGCCCGGATCGCTCCGAAGCAGTACGCGAGGCTCGCCCGCGTCCGAAGGCTCGCGATCAAGTTTGTCCGGACGGCCCGCGCCGACGGTCTCGGCGCGGCGTCGGGGAAGGCGGCGCGCAAGGTCCGGAACAAGGCGCGCGCGATCCTCGGCGGGCTCGTCCCCGCGCGGCTCCGCTTCGGACGGTCGTGCCCCTACTTCGATCCGCCCCCGGCGCTCGAACCCTACGACGCCTGGCTGACGGTCAACGGCCCCTCGCCGCGGCGGGCGGAACGGCTCGCGGAGGCGGTCGCCGGCCTGGCGCTCCGGCCGCGGTTCTCGATCCTCACGCCGGTTTACGATACCCCCCCCGCCCTGCTCCGCGAGGCGGTGGCGAGCGTACTCGCGCAGGTTTACGAGGACTGGGAATTGGTCCTCGCCGACGACGCGAGCGCCGATCCGGCGACGCGCGCGCTGCTGGACGAGGCGCCCTGGAACGACCCTCGGGTCCGGGTCGTCAGGCGGTCGGTCAACGGGAACATCTCGGCGGCCACCAATACCGCGGCCGAACATGCGACGGGCGATTGGTTCGTCCTGCTCGACCACGACGACCTGCTCCACCCGGAGGCCCTCGCGCGGCTGGCGGTCGCGATCGACGCCGAGCCCGACGCCGACCTGGTCTACAGCGACGACGACAAGGTCGACCTGGCGGGCGCGCGATCCGCCCCCCAGTTCAAGCCCGACTGGTCGCCGGAGCTTCTGCTGTCGTTCTGCTACACGGGCCACGTCACGGCCGTCCGCGCCGGGCTTTACCGCGAGGTCGGCGGGATGCGGGAGGGGTTCGAGGGCTCGCAGGACCACGACTTCTGGCTGCGGGCGTCCGAGAAGGCCCGCGGCGTCGTCCACGTCCCCCACGTCCTCTACCACTGGCGGACGGCGCCCGGATCCACGGCCGTCGACGGCCGCGAGAAGCCCCAAAGCTTCGAGGCCGGCCGCCGGGCCGTCGAGGAGGCGTTCGCTCGCCGCGGCGTCCCCTGCCGGGTCGAGCGGCCCTCCTGGGCGGCCGCGGCCGGCTGCGGCGTGTTCCAGCCCGTCATGCCCGACGACGGCCCGACCGTCGCCGTGATCGTCCTGGCGACGGATCGGGCCAGAACGGCGCGCTGCCTGGCGTCGCTGGCCCAGACGTCGTACCGCGACCATCGGATCCACGTCGTCGAGCTGGGCGAGGGACGCTTGCCGGAGGACCTCTCGCTCCACGTCGTGGCGCGCTTCCCCGACGAGTCCGACCGGATCGCGGCGTGCAATCGCGCGGCCGAGGCGGTCGACGAGGACCTGCTCCTGTTCCTGGACGACGAGGTGGAGGCGACCGATCCGCGCTGGCTGAGCCAGATGGCGGGCTGGGCGCGGCTTCCCGGCGTCGGCGCGGTGGGGCCGAGGCTGCTGGACTCGTCACGGCGGGTCGTCGCCGCGGGGATCGTTCCCGGCGCGGACGAGGGGCTTCCCGGCCTCGCCTTCCAGGGCATGCCCTGGTGGGACGGAGGGGCGACGAACCTGGGAAGGGTGGCGCGGAACGCCCAATCGGCGCCGCTGGGCTGTCTGCTAACGCCCAGGCGGGCGTTCCTGTCGGTGGGGGGGTTCGACGCCGGGGAGTTCGCCGCCGCCCACGCCGACGCCGACTACGGCTGGCGGCTCCTCGACGCCGGCCTCCGCTCCGTCGTCTGCGCCGAGGTCGAGATGCTCCGGCGCGTCGGCGCGGCGCCGTCCGCCGCGGAGCCTCGCGCCGACGCGGCCTACCGCCGGCTCCGCGGGTGTCGCCGCGACCCTTACGCCAGCCCCCACCACGACCCGCGCTCGACGTCGGGGGCGATTCGGCCGACGGTCGTCCCCGTCTCCGACTCCGGCCCCCCGATCCGACTGGCGGCCTTCACGCACGACCTCGCCTGGGGGGGGGCGTCGCGGTTCGAGCTTGAGCTGGCCGTCGGCCTGAAGGCGGCCGGCGCGGCCCTCCCGACCGTCTTCAGCCCGGTCGACGGCCCGCTCCGCGAGGAGTACGAGAAGGCGGGCGTGCCAATCCGGATCGAGCCGTCATGGGGCGCGACCGACGGCGGGAGGGCGGCCTACGCCAAGGCCCGAGCGCGCGTCTCGGCGACGCTCCGCGACGAGGGCTTCGAGGCGGTCCACGCCAACACGGTCCAGGGGTTCCTCGCCATCGACGCGGCCCGCGACGCGGGGACGCCGTCGGTCTGGAGCCTGCACGAGGGCGAGCCGTGGACGAACCGCTTCGACCACCTCGGCCGCGAGGTCGCCAGGACGGCGCTTGAGTGCTTCCAGGCGCCCTACCGGATCGTCTTCACCGCCCTCGCCACGCTGGATCTCTGGAAGCCGCTGGACGCGCGCGGGAGCTTCGACCTGGTCCGCTACGCCCTGAACGTCGAGCGGTTCCGGGCCGAGCTCGACGCGCGGCCGCGGTCGGAGTCGCGCGCGGCCCTCGGCCTGGGCGACGCCGAGGTCTGCGTCCTGCTGCTGGGGACCGTCTGCAAGCGCAAGGGCCAGCACGACCTGGCGCGGGCCTTCGCCGCGATCGCCCCGGACGTCGCCGCCCGGACGCGCTGCGTCGTCGTCGGCCTGCGCGATTCGCTCGACTACGGTCGCGAGTTGCGACGGCTGGCGGAGGGGCTGCCGGAAGACCGCCGCGAGCGGTTCCGGATCGTCGGCGAGACCGGCGCGACCGCGACCTACTGGCAAGCGGCCGACGTCTTCTGCTGCTCGTCCCGGATCGAGAGCTACCCCCACGTCGTCCTGGAGGCGATGGAGCGGGGCCTGCCGATCGTGACGACGCCCGTCGCCGGCATCCCCGAGCAGGTCCGTCGCGACGTCAACGCCCTGTTCCACCGGCCCGGCGACGTCCAGGCGCTGGCGGCCGCCCTGGAGGGGCTGGTCCGCGACGACCGCCGTCGCCTGGCGATGGGCGAGGCGTCGTCGCAAACGCTGCGGGCGCTGCCCGACCACGACGAGATGATCCGTCGTTACGCCCGCCTGGTCCGCGAGGCGGCCGAGGCCGCCCCGCCCCCCGCCCCGCGTCAAGCGGCCCCGGCGCCCTACCGGGGCGCCCACTTCGGCCGCTCCCGCGCCCGATCGCGGTCGGCCGGCTGACGCCGGGACCGCGGCCGGTCAGCCCTCGCGGCCGGCCGCGCGCGCCCGCGTCGCGGCGGGTCGGACGTGAGGGGCCGGCGTCGCGACGGCCGGCCGGCCGGCCGGGGTCGCCGACCGCCTGGGGAGCAACCCCAGCAAGAACCGGCGGCTGGGCGCCTCGACGACGTACCAGGAGAACGCCGCCGCCGCCGTGACCGTCGCGACGTAGATCGACAGCCCGACGAGGTTCGGCAGGCCGCGGATCGGCTCCAGGTAGGCGTAGGCCAGCCCCAGCAACGGCCAGTGGAGCAGATACGCCGCGTATGAGATCTCGCCCAGGAACACCAGCGAGGGCCGCGAAAGCGCCCGGGCGATCCAGCCGGCCTCAAGCGCGGCGACGAAGATCAAGGCCGCGAACCCCAGGCACGTCAGGCCGTGGGAGAACCAGATGTTGCAGGCCGGGCTCGCGCCCAGGAGGGTCCGCGCCCATTCCGCCATGTCCCTCCAGAAGTAGGCGCTCGCCGCGAGGAAGCCGATCGCCGCCAGTTCGAGGACCGTCCCCGTCGCCATGCCGATTCGCATCCGAGGCGCGACCCGGCGCCAGAGCGACGCGGCGGTCATCCCCAGCGCGAACTCGAAGACGCGGGAGATCGGGTTCATGTACAGCAGGCCGTTGACCGTGACCCCGCTCGCCGCCTCGTAAGGCGTTCCGACCCGACTGCAATAGACCATCAGGGCCGCCGGCGGCAGCAGGCAGACCGCCAGGTTCAAGGGCCACTTGCGGTCCAACCTCCAAAGCAGCAGGGGGAAGACCAGGTAGAAGCCGAACTCCGTGGAGATGCTCCACGAGGGCGCGTTCCGCGCCATGTAGAACCGGCTGCTGGGGATCCAGGAATGGACCATGCCCAGGTTCGCCAGGGTGGGTCCGAGGTTCGGGCCCCGCCATGCCGAGTCGAGCCGCGCCCCGAAGGCCGCGGCGACCAGGGCGGCGACCAGGAAGGCGAAGAGGTGGCAGGGCCAGATCCGCGCGACCCTGGCCCAGAGGAAGCGGCCGTAGTCGCCGGGGCCGTCGAACCGGGGGTAGACGTAGGTCAGGATGAAGCCGGAGAGGACGAAGAAGAAGCTGACGCCCAGGTACAGGGGCGTCCGCTCGCCGTGGTTCATGTCGGCGGGGAGGCCGAAATGGCCGCCGAGATGCATCGCGACGATCGCGCCGGCCGCCAGCGCGCGCATCGAGGTCAACGGCAAAAGCTTGCGTACCGCTTCCTTGGCCATGCGCGGCTCCTTCCGCGGCCCGCGCGGCCGGGACCGGCCGCGGCCACTCGGCGTCGCGGTCGCGGGCCTCGGTCGTCGGGTCCATCCAAGAGGATTCGTATCGTCGCGGCGCCCGTCGGGACTTGACCCCGCGTCGCGCCGGAGGGTCAGCGGCCGACGAGCCGCCGCTTGACGCGCGCGCCCAGGCCCAGGGCGCGGCGGGCGCCGGCCCTGGCGACGGAACGGGCCCTGGGGACGACGCCGCCGCGGGGGCGGGTCGCCTCAAGCTGGAAGCCGCCGCTGAACCGCTTCTGCGCCTCCTGGCCGAGCCTTCCCAGCGCCTCCCAGGCGGGGCCGGAGCGCTTGGCCGGATCGATCCAGGCGTCGGCCCACTGGTCCATCGGGGTCGAGCCGAAGAGGGTCGCGGCGGGCTCGCCTTGCTCGGCCCGCAGGTGATGCCGCATCTCGGCGGCCAGCCAGGCGAGGACGTAGGCCGGCTGGAAGTTGGGCGAGACCGAGACCTCCTCGACGTCGAAGTCCCGGAACCAGCGCCGAAGGCCGTACTCGGTGGTGTTGTAGAAGTGGAACGGCGGCTCGTGGACGGGTTGAAGGAACGCGGTGTGGAGGAGCAGTCGGCCGCCGGGCTTGAGGACGCGGAGGATCTCGGCGGCGGCGGCCGGGGGGTCGCACAGGTGCTCGAAGGTGTTGAAGGTGGCGACGGCGTCGAAGCTCGCGTCGGCGAACGGCAGGTGGTGGGCGTCGCCGACGACGTCGGTGTTGCGGAAGACCGAGTATTCCATCTCCACCAGGTTCGCGGGCTTCCGGGCGGTGCCGCCCGCGCCGACGTTCAGCGCCCAGCCGTCGAGCTTCTCGACCCAGTCCAGGAAGTCGTGCGGCGGCTGGTTGCTGACGTGCGATTCCGGCATGACCCGCGGCGAGGCGGCGGGGTCGGGCAGGAGCACCGCCCGGCCCCCGCGGATCGTCCGGCGGGTCGCGCAGCAGGCGCACTCCAGGGCCTCCCCGTCGCGGCGCAAGGGGCCGCGGCAAACCGGGCAGGCGAGCATCGGGAGTATCCGTCCAAGGCGGTCCGAGTCGGTCATCGCGGTTCTCGCGGTCGGGAAGGGGGATCGAGGCGTCGAAACAACGATTCAGCCGGCCCGCGCCAGGGGCGGCCGCGCCCCGAGGTCGAGTTCGGCCAGCAGCTCGGCCAGGCCGTCGCCGAGGGTGGGCATGGCCCGCCATCGTCGCCGGTAAAGCGCCACCGCCGCGGCGGGGTCGAGCGTCGTCGCCCGCCTCAGCTCGTCCCAGCGGACCAGGAATTCGGCGAACGGAGCGGCGGCGGGCGGCTCGAAGCCGGGGCGGACGACCTTCAAGGGCGCGCCCCCCGTCAACAGCGAGGTCCGGAACCGCTCCGGCTCCAGGTAGAAATGCTCGTGGTGCGAGCACCAGACCTGATACACCGACCGCGACAGCACCCCCTCGAACTGGCGCTGGTTGAGGTGCGGCGAGTCCTCCTCGACGTAGGGGGCCAGGTTCGGCATGTAGACGAAGCCGCCGGGATGCACCTGGCGGACCAGGTCGTCGACCAGGCCGGCGCGGGCCTCGGTCAGGTGGCCGACGAACGCCCAGGGGATCGGCCGCTCGCCGAGGTCGTCGCCGAGCCGGTCGAGCGTCCGAAGCTCGTCGGGCGTCAACCCGGAGAAGAGGAAGCGGTAGCGCGGCGACTGGTCGGCGGCCGCGTCCTGCGGGAAAAGGCCGAGGTCGACGACGACGTCGGCGCCGAGCCGGCCGCTGAGTTCGACCAGCCGCGCGTACCAGGGGGTCGCGACGCAGTCGATGCCCAGGCTCGCCACGCGGTCGACGCGGCCTCGAAGCGCCCGGACGGCCGCCTCGGCCGCGGCCCCGCCGCCGGCGAGGACGACCTCCGAGACGTTGCAGAGGATCGCGAGATCCCCCTCCTCCCCGTCCAGCTCGCGCGCCGTCCGCAGCCGCGGCTCCCATCCCAGGCCGCGCAGGGTCTCCGCCAGTCGCCGGCCGACCAGGTCGTAGAAGTAATTCAGCCCGCCGGGGACGACGATCACGGCGGTCGGGAATCGGGACGACTGCTGGATCACGCTCGAATCCTCGAACGCCGCGAGGGGCCCCCCGGCTTCCCGCCGAATCCCGAGGCCCGATCGTCGGCGGCGGATCGTAGGGGACGGCCCGAGTTCCGTCAACGCCGATCGCGGGCGGGGCGAGACGACCTTGACGGCGGCGGCCGGCGGCCGTATCACGTCGCGGCCGGCGCCTCGCCTCGATCGTCTCGCGAGGCGCGACCGTCCGGACACTCTCCAAACACGGAGTCCCCGCGTGCTCCGAAGCGACGTCTGCATCGCCGTGCCGACCTGGAACCACGAGTTCTTCCTCCCCCGCGCCCTGCGCTCGGGCCTGGACGCGCTGCGGCGCGTCCGCGACTCCGGCGGGACCGGCGAGCTTTTGGTCGTCGACGACGGCTCGCGCGACGGCACCGAGGCCTTGCTGCGCTCGCTGGAGGCCCTCTACGGCGGCCAGGGCCTCCGCGTGGTCCGGCACGAGGTCAACCGCGGCCTGGCCGCGGCGCGGAACACGGCGCTTCGCGAGGCCCGCGCGCGTTACGTCGTCTTCATGGACGCCGACAACCACCTGATCCCCGAGAACCTGCCGACGTTCCTCCGCGCCATCCGCGAGACCGGCGCGGCGGCCGTCTACGGCAACCTGTTGATGCGAAGGCTCGGCGAGGAGTCGGCGTTCTGGGCGTGCAGCAACGAGAGCTTCCAGTCTCGGATGCACGAGGAGAACTACATCGACGCCTTCGCGCTTTTCGACCGCGACCAGATCGCCGATTGCGGCGGCTACCAGCTCGGCTGCGATGCCTGGGCCGACTGGGAGTTGTGGCTGCACCTGGCGGCCTCGGGCCGCCGCCTGGTGTTCGTCCCGCTGGTCTTCGGCGTGTATCAGCACATGGACAACTCGATGATGCGCGTGGCCGCCGCCGGGGAGACGCCGCACGCGCGGTTCCGCCGCGTGTTCGACCAGTTCGGCTTTCGGTCCCTCGCGCCGGCGCGGACCCGCCACGAGCGCTACTTCCCCGGTCTGGGATACCTTTGACCCCCGATCCGTCGCCTCCCGGAGCCCGACGATGAACCGCCCCGCCAGCGCGTCCCTGCCGCGGATCCTGACCATCGACCGCGTTTACGAGCCGGTCGCCGAGTACCTCGCGGCCGGCGACCGGATCGGCGACGGCCCGGCGGCGACGCCGACGTCGCCGCTGGATCTCTACCTGGTCCATCTGCTCGTCGAGTTCGCCGGCCGTTCCGTCGTCGCGGCCGACCTGGCGGCCGGCTCGACCCTCGGCGCCTCGACGGTCGCGCTTTTGGCCAATCCGCGGGTCCGCCGGGTGTTCGTCGAGCAGGGGCGCTGGCCGTCGCCGCCCGACGGGGCTCGACTGCACGAGACGGTGGCCCGGTTCGTCGAGGCCCGCGAGCCCGAGCGCGCCGGGACGCTCCGAACCGCGGCGGACGTCGCCGCGGCGATCGACGCCCTGGCCGCCGCGATCGCGCCCGGCGAGGCCGCGGTCGCGATCGTCTCGGCGTCCGAGTTCCGCGACGAGGGGGGCTCGTCCGCGACGGCCTTCCTGGAACGCTTCCCCGAAGGGACCGTGGTGGTCCTGGGGGTGGGTCGGCCCGGAGTCGACCGCGCGGTCGAGGGGATCCTCCGCGAGGTCCGCGACGGCGACGGCCTGGAGGTCCGCTTCCTCCGCGACGCCTCCTCCTCGCTGTTCGAGGCGACCGCCGCGGTCCTGGCCCGCGGCGCGACCGCCGACGAGCGGGCGCGCCGCGTCGGCGAGTTGTTCGCCACCAACTACGACTTCCTCGCCATCCTCCGCGACTCGTGCCTCTACGCCGTCGAGCGCGGCTCGCGCGCGGCCGACGAGGCCGAGGCGGGACGGATCGCCGCGGCGACGCCGGCGCGGTTCGCCTCGAAGATCGACTTCGAGGACGCCACCCACGCCCACCGCGCGCTTCGCGAGGAGAACGAGCGGCTCGCCCGCGAGTTGCGCGAGGCCCGCTCCTGGGTCCGCAAGGGGAATCCGCTGCTGGCCCCGGCCCGCCGCGTCGTCGCCTTCGGCCGCCGCCATCGGGACTGGATCGCCCCGGCCGGCAGCCTTCGCGAACGCGCCGCCCGCCGGGCGATCCGCGTCGGCGGAAGGCTTCGAGGCGGCTGAGGCCGGCCCCGGCCCCGGCCGCCCCGGCGGGGCGATCAAGTCGTGATCGCGTTGGACGTCGAGGTGGAATCGGAGTAGACCGGCCCCTTGCCGTTGGAGCCGAACCGGTTGTACCAGATCCAGTTCTGGGTCGACTTGTTCAAAAGCACCACGCCGTAATTCACGTTCGGGAACGAGGCCCCGCCGGCCGCGCGGCCGATGTCGTTGAGCCCGACGTAATTGCCGGTCGCGTCCGACAGCACGAACCCGTTGTAGACGTTCCCCCCCACCACGTTGTTCGAGATCGAATTGTAGGACGAGCCCGACTCGACCCCGATCCCCACCTGCTGCGTGCCGACGACCGCCGTCTGGGCGAGGTTGAGCCCGACGATGTTGTTCTGCACCCAGTTGCCGTTGGCGCCCCCCCACATCGACGTCCCCAGGTTGATCCCCCCCAGCACGTTGGCGGAGACCACGTTGCCGCCGAACGGCCCGCCGACCACGTTGTAAGTCCCCCCGCCGGCGATCAGCACCCCCAACTCGCCGTTGGGGATCGGCTTCATCCCCGTGCGGTCCACGCCGATCATGTTCGAGAAGATCACGTTGACCGTGTTGCTGGAGTGGAGCAGCTCCACGCCGGAGGACTTGTTCCCCGACAGCACGTTGCCCGGCCCGATGAAGTTCTCCCGCGCGCCGCTCCAGAGGAAGATCCCGTCGGAATCGTTGCCGAAGCCCGCGGCCGTGGAGCCCGACGGGTCGGTCCCGATCTGGTTGTCCTGGATCGCGTTGGTCTTGTACGTCGTCCCGTCCCAGGTCGCGCCCCCGTCGCCGCCGATGTTCACCCCGTTGTACACGCCGCTGATCGTGTTCCAGCGCACCGTGTTGAAGCTCGACTGAATGCCGAGCCCCGCCGCCTGCGCCGCCCCCGGGTACGTCCGGTTGAGCGTCGCCGCGCCGTTGGCGTCGTAGGCGAAGCCGATGTAGTTGTTGAGGATCCAGTTCCCCTGGGACTGGTTGAAGATCGTCACCGCGTTGGCCGTGTATCCGACCATCGCGAACCCCCGGATCGTGCTGCCGGAGGAGTCGGCGTGCAGCAGGAACAGCGACGCCGGCTTGCCGTCGCCCTGGATGGTCACCAGCGGCGTCCCCGAGTACCCCGGCTGGGTGGTGGCGTCGACCACCGTCTGCTGGTTCAGATACAACGTGTCCGTCACGTGGATGACGTGCGGCCCCGCCCCGGGGATGGCGAACTTGATGAAGTCCAGCCCCGGACTCTGGTAGTTCGCCTGCTGGACCGCCCACGGCAGCGACCCCCGATCCGCCACCGACCCCGAGGTGTTGGTCACCGTGAACGTGGACAGGAGGCTGCGCCCCTCCAGCCCGGCCGTCTCGGGCCGGAACCTTCTGGCGACGCGACGACCGTCGACCGCGCCCGACCTGGAAACCGTGGAACCACCGCCGCCGCGCTTGAACAACCTCATGACGCGCCTCCCGGAATGCCGTCGCCGGCTGGCCGTTCGGAGGCGGGACGGCCTCGAAGACCCTCCACCCCCCCCACGCAAACGAAAACACGCGAAGTGTTCCGATTTCGACTTGCAAGAGGGGATTGTACCGCGCGCCCGCCGAGGGTCAACGACCCCGCGACGAATCCGTCCGAAAAAATCGTCCGAAAACGAACCCGCCGATCGAACCTTCGCGACGGTTCGATCGGCGGCGTCGAGGGGGGCTTCAGCCGCGCCGAGGGCGCGTCGGGGGGCGTTTCAGGCCTGCTGGCCGCGGCCGATGACGTTGTTGGTCGAGGTCTGGTCCGTGAAGACGTTGCCCTGCGTGTTGGAGCCGAACATGTTGGCGTGGATCCAGTTCCCCGTCGAGTGGTCCAGCAGCGCGACGCCGCTGCCCGCGTTGGCGAACGCGGCGCCGCCCGTGGACTGGCCGAGCCAGTTCCCGCCGACGTTGTTCCCGGTCGCCTGGGTCAGCAGGAGGCCGTCGCCGTCGATTCCGCCGACCACGTTGCCGGTGACGGTGTTGGACGACGAGCCCCAAACCGTGATCCCCAGGTTCTGCGCGCCGACGACCGCGGCCTGGCCGACGTCGAGACCGACGAGGTTCCCCTGGACCCAGTTGGCGTTCGCGGCCCCCAGGCCCGACTGACCCAGGGCGATGCCGCCCGACGGGTTGGCGGCGACGTAGTTGCCGCCGAACGGCCCGCCGATCGCGTTGCCGGTCGCGCCGCCGGTCAGCAAGACCCCGAACCCGCCGTTGGGGATCGCGGCCATGGCCTGGCGGTCGAGTCCGATCATGTTGGTGAAGACGACGTTCCCCTGGTTGCTGGCGTCGGTCATCTCCAGCCCGGCCCCCTCGTTGCCGGAGAGCACGTTGCCCGGGCCGATGAAGTTCTCGCTCGCCCCGGCGGCCAGGAGGATCCCGTCGGCGGCGTTGCCGAACCCGGTCGTCGTCATGCCCATCGGATCGGTCCCGATGTTGTTCATCTGGATCGAGTTCGTCTTGTATTGCGTCCCCGACGAGTTATCGCCGCTGGCGTCGTCGCCGCTGGCGTCGTCGTCGCTGGCGTCGTCGCCGCCGCTGGTGTCGCCGATGACGACGCCGTTCTGAACGCCGCTGATCGTGTTGGACCAGACCGTGTTGAAGCTTGACTGAATGCTCACCCCCGTCGCCTGCTGGGTCGTGGCCGAGCTGTTGAGCGTCACGGCGCCCGAGGCGTCGGTGGCGAAGCCGATGTTGTTTTGCAAGATCCAGTTGCCCTGCGAGCCGTTGGCGATCGCCACGCCGCTGGTCGTGAAGCCGACCATCGCCAGCCCCTGGACCGTGCTCCCCGAAGAGCCTTGCCCCAACTGGAACAACGTGGCCGTCGCGCCGCCGCCGTCGACCGTCACCATCGGCTTGCCGTCGGCGTAGCCCGGCTGGGTGGTGGCGTTGATCACCGTCTGGCTGTTCAGTTCGAGCGGGGCCGTGACGTCGATGACGTGCGGGCCGTCCCCCGGAATGTCGAAGTTGATGAAGCTGACCCCGGAGTCGTTGGCGTTGGCCTGGGCGACCGCCCACGGCAGCGATCCCGTATCGGTCGCCGACCCGGAGTCGTTGGTCACGGCGAACACGGCGGACAGGAGTTGGCGCCCCTCCAGGAGGGACGCCTCGGGCCGGAAGCCCCGGGCGCGCCGCCGTCGGGCCTTCGAAGCCCGCGGGGCGGTGGAGGGAGCGAAGTTCCGGGCGCGGTTCAGAATGCTCATGGCGTGAAACTCCCTGAGGTGATTCCCCGATCGGAGGGGAAGGCGGCCGCGGGCCCCGAAGCGAAGCCCGGCGGCAGCCCCCCGATCATTGAAACCTCTTGACTCGCCCACTTTCGTCCCTGAACGTGGGATCCGACACGCGCTCACGTCGCGTGGCTCGTCGCGCGCCGAGGGCCCCCGCCGGGGGGGCCTGGCTCGCGGGGCCGTCGGCCGGAGGCGACGGCCCGTATGCACTCGATGCGGATCGCGGGCGCCCGCCCCGGCGCGACGCGGAAGCCGCGGGCGTCGACGCCGCGGGAGAGGATCTCGCGGACGGCTCGCTTGGACTCGCTCGGCGAGCCGCGGTCGAACCATTCGTCAAAGTCGAGTTCGAACTCCTCCTCGGAGAGGCGGACGTCCTCCAGGCCCGCGGCGGCCAGAAGGTCGACGAGTTCGCCGCCGGTGAGGTTCCGGGTGTGGGTCCGGTCGCGGGCGACCTCCAACTCCCGGTGCTTCCGCGCCGCCGCCGGGTCGGGACTGGTCAGATGGTCGCACAGGACGATCCGACCACCAGGGCGGACCAACTCCACCTGCCTCGCCAGGAACGCGCGCTGGTCCAGGACGTGATGGAGGACGTAGCGGGAATAGGCGCCGTCGAACGGGGCCAGGTCGCCGACCTCGGCCGCGTGGATCGACGCCTGGAGGAAACGCGCGGCGTCGCCGGCGAACGCGCAGCGGTCGCGGGCGCGCTCGACCATGGCGGGGGAAAGGTCCACGCCGACGACGCGACGGCCCGTCCTCGCGAACGCCTCGGCCACCAGCCCCGGCCCGCAGCCGGCGTCGAGCAGCCGCGCGTCGGCTGGAAAGCCGGCTTCCTCGATCAACCGCGCGATCGCCGCCGGATCGCTTTGCACGGGCGCCTTCTCGAACTTCGGCGCCTGGTCGTCGAAGGCGCCGGCCAGTTCGCGGTCGTGGTCGTGGTCGTGTTTCAAGGTTTATGGCCCCAGGTTCCTGATCCTAGTCGCGTTCCGACGTGTCTTTGCGACACGCAACTCGCGAGCCGTCCGGAACGGCCGCGGCCATGATCGTGCTCCAAGGTTTGGTCCCATGCCGTTAATCCGCATCGCATTCCGACAGGATTTTGCGATACGCAACTCGCGCGCCTTCGTAGGCGTCCTTCGCGGCCTCCCGTTCGGAATCGCGGATCGCCGGCTCCTTCCGCCTCCAGCACTGGTCGACCGATTCGAGGCACCATTCGGCCGACTTCCGAGACGCCCGGATCGGCTTGCCGTCGACGATCACGAACACCGGGTTGGCGTGGGCCGAGGGGAGGATTCGAGCGGCGATCCAACTGGACCTGGCGATCGCCACGTCGAATTCGAGATCCTGGATCGAGCCGTCGGCCTCGATCTCGCGGCGGGCGACGGGGAGGCCGTCGACGACGATCTCCACCGGGACCTTGCGCGAGTCGCCGACGCGGGCGCGCTCCAGGTGCCAGTACGGCTGGACGTCCAGCGGCCTGGAGCGGATCGCCTCGGTCTTCGGCGTCGGCTTCTCGGCCAAAAGCGCGGCGGCCTTCAGGCGGACCTTGACCGTGGCGGCGGCGGGGAGGTTCAGCTCGCTCCCCTCCTCGCCGACCTTGCGGTCGTCGACCTGGAAGTCGACCAGGTGGCTTCGACCGTCGGAGACGTAGGAGCGGCCCTCCTTGATCCCCTGGGCCCAGGCGTCGAAGTCGAGCGGGCCGTCGAGCTTGACGTAGGCCCGGCCCAGGCCCACGCGCTCGCCGTAGATGCAGGGGAAGTCGGTCTCGCCGCTGATCCGGGTTCGGTATCCGCAGTTCAGCGTGTGATACCAGACGTTCAATTCCCAGGGGATCGGCGTGTCGACGGCGGAGATGAAGTCGACCGCGTCGTGGACGACGTCGACTATGTACTCGTTGGCGCCGATGCCGTCGAACGGCGGGATCTCGTAATTCGGGATCTCGTTCGAATCGGTCTTCAGCCCCCATCCGGAGTGCGAGAAGCCGACCACGCCCCCTTGCTCCTTGCCCCACCGAAGCACCGGCAGGTCCCAGCTCGGCCATTCCTCGATCCGGGTCGCGCCGGGGTAGTCGTCCTCCTTCAGCCGCAAGAGGCTCAAATGGCCGGCGTGCGACGACGGGAAGCCGGAAACCTCCACGTCGTAACGCATCAGGTTCTCGGCGGTGGAGAGCTTGCTGACCGAGCCGTCGAAGAACTCCTTCTGGGCGTACCAGCACGGCCCCCAGCTCAGGACGCAGCCGACGTCCAGGTCCTCGCCGAGGATGTGCCGCCACATGTCCTCCGGCCGCACGCCCTGGGTCGGATCCTCGTAGTGGGCGCAGCCGGCGGCGTGAACGTGGTGGTCGCCGGAAAACCAGTTCATCGCCGCCAGGTGGATCCAGCGCTCCAGCTTGAAGTCCTCGCGATGGGTCTCGCCCCCAGGGACGGTGACGTGGCGCGTCTGGACGAGGTACTCGGGGCCGCGGGTGTACTGGACGTCGTACTCGCCGGCGGGCAGAAGGACGGTTTCGCCGTCGGCGCGGTAGATCTGGGGGTGGAAGAAGAAGTCGGGGGCGAGGCGGCGGCTGGGGGAGGGGTAGACCCGGCCGAGCCGGTCCTTGATGACGAACGAGGCCATGGTCGGCCGGTCGTCGACGTCGAGGACCCCCAGCGTCACCGTGACGGCGGGCTCGATCGCGAACAGCACGTCGACGTCGCCACGGAACCCAAGGTCCTGGCTCCCCTGCCCCACGCTGAAGGTCAGCTTGGCCTCGCGACGGCCGGCGTCCCGGCTGGCGATCTGGACGATCCGGTATTCGACCGACAGCCCGGAGAGGCGGCGGACCATCGGCCGGTCGTCGTACATGGCGACGTCGCACCAGCGGTCGATCAGGTCGGCCTTGTCGATGCCGTGCTTGGGCTCGGCCGAGCCGGTCGATTGCTTGTAGATGGGCGCGGCGTTGGGACTCTCCACCAGCAGCCGGGCGGTGACGCCGGCCTCGTTGCGGACCTTCACCAGAAAGACGCTCCAGCCCCCTTGAACCAGTTTCGGCGCCGCCGGCCCCGGGGCCGACTTCACGCGACTCTCGGCGCTGATCTCCACGCCGACCAGGCAGCGCTCGTCTAGAAGTTCCTGGATGGCGGCGACGCCCGGGCCGGGGTCGGCCGTCTCGATCGCGGCGTCGAGCCGCGCGCGTTCCTCGGCCGAGAGCGGCTGGCCCAGCATCTCCAGCGACTGCGCCACGCGCCTCGCTTGCGCGGCCAGCGGCTGGAACTCGACGTCCTGATAAACCGGAAGGTCGTCCGCGCGGGCGACGGTCGTCGCGACGACCAGCGCCGCGGCGATCAGGGAGAAACGACGGCGATGGTGAGGGTTCATGGTCGGCTGGCCCGGAGGTGGCGTGGAGGTTCCTGGATCGGCCCGACCCGCCGATTGTGCCCCGTCCCGTCGCCGATCGCAACCGCCGCGGCGTTCGCGACGCTCACCCGAACGCGACGACGACGCGGAACAACTCGCCGGCCATCAGGTCGAGCCAGACGGCGTCGCCGTCGACCGAGAGGTCGCCGATCGATTCGCCTTGCAGGTCGTACTGGCGGGCCCAGGTCGGGTTGCGGAAGAACTGGAGGCGGCAGCGGGCGTGGTAGCCGCCGGTCTCGACCAGATGCACGTCGAGGCCCCAGCCGCGGCCGTCGTAGGTCTCGGCCAGGAAGCCGACGTGGGTGACGGCGACGGCCGGGCTGTCGATCCGGGCCAGCCAGCCGCGATCCCCCATCGGCGGCGCGCCGGCCTCGGTCGGGACGACGACCGCGGGCGTGAGGAAGTCGGCGGCCTGGCGGTGGGGATGCTCGGAGTCGAGCGCCACGGCCAGACGGAACGTCCGCTCGGTCTCGGAGCCGGCCACCAGGATCGTGTCGAGCATCCGCGCGCCGACCTTCTCGTGGTGCGGCAGGCCGCCGAAGAGCATCGCGGCGCGCTGGCGACGGGTGGAGACGTCGATCGCGTCGGGAGTCTCCGGGCGCTCGGCGTCGGTGGTCTCCGGGGAGAGGAACGCCAGGCGGCGGACCATCGCGGACTCGTCGGGCCAGGCCCAGCGGCAGGCGAGGCGTTGCGTCCAGGGGTCCGAGCGCGCGGTCCAGTCGGCCCAGGTCGGATCCAGGTCGCGGACGGTCAATTCCAACTCGGCGATCGGCCGGCCGACCCAGACGCGGCAGCGCAGGTCGACGCGGGCGACGGTCGCGCCGGCGGGGTCGAGCAGGGCCGAGGTGGCGACCGCCTGCGCCACCGCCGGGCCGGCGAACTCGATCTCGAACCGCTCGCGCTTCATCCTGGACGCCGCGGCCTCGCCTTGCGGGCCCTTCAGTCCGGTCATGACGATCTGCTGGGCGAGTCGCGCGGTCGATTCGCCGATCGCCATGATCCCGCGGATTCCGCCGGTGGCCTCGTCGAACTCGACCTCGATCGTCTCGTTCTTCAGGACGCGGCCCTTGGCGGAGACGCGGCCGGCCTCGGCCGGGGGAAGGTCGACGGCGGTCTCGCGCGGGACCCACGCGAAGCCGAACGCCGGCAGGTCGACCACCGCCACGACTCCCTCGTCGACGAGTTGCGCGGCGACCAGCGCGCCCTCGGGGCGAAGGTCGGGCGAGGCGTCGGGCAGGACCACGGCGACCTTCCGCGCCACGGCGATCGGGTTGAACACCAGGTAGCCCGGCCGAGCGTCGGCGGAAGGCTCGCCGGAGACGGCCCGCGCCAGCGCGGCGGCCCAGCGGGTCTCAAGCGCCTCGACCCTCGCGGCGGCGTCCTCGAAGCCGCGGGTCTCAAGGGCGGTCTCGGCCTCCTCGAAGATCTCGCGCTCGGCCCGGTCGGCGTCGGCGTCGACGGTCGCGTCGGGTTTGGAGACGGTCACGCCCAGGGCGATCGCCCGCAGCCACCGCGCCGCCTCCAGCCGCGCCCGCAAACGGTGGTGGGTCGCGTACCGGGAGATCGGCCGCGGCTCGCGGCTCGCCGCGGCCTGCGCGAGATAGGGGGTGACGTACTCGTCGAGTTCCGGTCGGAAAGTCTCGTAGGGGCGTTCGGTCAGTTGGAAGTAGTCGTTGACGGTGACCCACCGCCCCAGCACCGGCGAGTGCGTCGAGGCGCGGCGAAGGTCCAGGTACCACGAGGCGACCGGCTTCGGCCAATGAACCAGCGGCAGGGTGGCGACGGTGTCCGTCCGCATGGTGGCGGCCAGCCTCCAGGGGAGGAACGGCCCTTGGGATGGGCGGTCGGCGGCCAGGGGGAGGCGGAAGAGGGTCTCCACGCTGGAGCCCTCCGGGCTTTCCCAGATCCGCTTGGGCTCGCGACGGAGCGGGAACCGGCCGGCGTCGAGCCCCAGGTGCAGCGCGTAGCGGTATCCCGAGCGCCTGGCGATCTGCGGGACTTGATGCCAGAGGCCGAAGCGGCGGCGAGCGTAGGTCTCGACGTTGCGGTCGTCCAGGTGTTCGCGGTAGAGGTCCCCCCCTTTGCGGAACTGCCAGAGGGTGGACTCGACGGGCAAGAGCGGGTCCTCGGCCTCGTCGTAGGTCCCGCCGACGACGTCGACCCAGCCGTCGGCGATCGCCTGGTGGAGCCGAGGGACGGCGTCGGGGTCGAGCCTCGCCTGGGCCTCGATCGCGCGGGCCTGGGCGAGGAAGGTGATCGGCGCGGGGGCTTGCAGCGCGGCCGCGATCCCGCCGGCCGGCAGCGCCGGGTCGAGCAGGCAGAGGTCGATCAAATAAGCGTCGATCGAGTAGATGGCCTCGCGCGCCTGGGTGACGACCTCGAAGGCGGCCTTCAATCGCTGCGCCATGGCGACCGTGTCGCCGGCGGCCCAGGCGTCGGCGGCGGCGAGGGTCTCGCGCGCCAGCGCCTCCTCGTTGAGGGCGTCGGGGCGTCCCATCGAGGCGGTCAGGTCGCGGACCATCCAGCGGGCCAGGCCGAGGGCGAGGAAGTCGTCGGCGTCGGGCGGGGCCTCGGGCTCGTGGATTCCCAGGCGGCTTTGGATCTCCCGGATCGTCGCCGGGCGGTCGGCGGCGGAATCCAGGAGCGTCGCGCCGGCGTCCTCCGCGGCGGTGGCGTAGCCGGAGGGGAGCCGGTCGCGAAGGCCGCCGACGAACAGGCGGACCTCGTCCTTCTCCGCGGGCGTGGGCGCGGCGAGCGACTCGATCCGCGGCAAGGCCGAAGCGCCGGTCAACAGCGAGGGGTGCCAAAGCGAGGTGACGGCGGTCCAGGTCGCCTGGGCCTGGGCGTCGGAAAGCCCCGCCGCCGGTTCGCGGCCGACGTCGGGGATCAGCGAGACCAGGACGCGGCCGGGACGCGGCGGCGCGGGGGGCGGCTCGGGAGCGAACTCCGGCGCGGGAGGCTCGGTATAGGGTTCGAGGATCTCGGAGGCGGGTCGCTCCGGCTCGGCGTCGGGGTTGCTCATGCGGTTAGGCTCCGAGTTCGGTTCGCAGCGCGTGAAGCTCGTCGGCCAGGGTCCGGACCTTGGCTTGAAGCTCCTGGACCTCGGCGCGGAGGGCGGCGACCTCCTCGCGCCAGACCGGCGCGGCGGCCGCGGCCGACTCCGACCGTCGCGACACCGACCGCGGCGCCGGCTCGTCGTCGAGCGGCGCGGCGTCGGCGAACGCCTGGCGGACCTTCGCCAGTTCGTCGGGCGGGTAGAGGTTGTGGGTCACGACGACCCCGCGCTTCTGGCCGGGCGGCGACAGGTAGACCACCAGGTCGCGACCCGCCAGGGCCTCCAGGTGGGTTTGCAGCGTCGCCAGGTCGGGAAGCGGCTCCATGCGGCCGGCGCGGGCGCGAAGGTCCCCCTCGGTCTGGGGACCGCGGAGCAACAACTCGGCGACGACGGCCAGCTCCACCTTGTTGACCTTCAGCCAGTCGTACAGCGCGTGCTTCCAGCGCGGGACGCGCCCGCCCCCCTCGATCATCACCGCGGCGCCCTTCTTGCGCAGGGCGTGGAGCGTCTCCTCCACGTCGTCGGCGTCGTAGTCGACGACCGGGTCGCGGTTGGACTTCTGGTTGCTGCCGGTGACGGTGGCGGCGACGGTCAGCGGGTAGTATTCCGGGGTGGTCTTGGCCTTCTCGGCCAGCACGCCCACCACCCGGCGCTCGCGAGGCGTCAGCGGCGTCCAGGCGGCCGTCGGTGCGTTCTCGGTCATGGTCGGTCCCATCGGATATTACTGCCCAACACAAGCTTTAACGCTCTCGTGAACCCACGCCGAACATCCCTTCTCCCCTCGTGGGAGAAGGTGCCCCGAAGGGGCGGATGAGGGGGGGCGCGAGCGGAAGCCGGCGGGAATCCCCCTCATCCGGCCTTCGGCCACCTTCTCCCACGAGGGGAGAAGGGGGGATCCCGTATTCCGACCGTTCGCAAGAGACAAACCGCGCCGAACAGCTTCGCCCATCGTAGCGGCGCGGGGGGCGTCGGGCCAGTCTCAGGAAATTCGGGCGACGCGGGCGACGACGGCCCGGAACGGCCGCTCGGGATCGGAGGAAGGCTCGGGCCAGACGGTCAGGAAGCCGTGGTAGGCGATCTCCTCCAGCGCGCCGACGTACTCCTCCCAATCGAGCGCGCCGGGGGGGAAGCCGACGCCGCGGGGGTTGCGGGCGGCGGTCGAGCCTCCCGTCGGGTCGCCGGAGTACGAGTGGGCGATCCAGGCGTGCAGCTCGGTCGCCGCGGCCGCCGGGTCGAACCCGGCGCGGAGCAGTCCGGGCGGGTCCAGGCTCGCGGCCAGAGCCGGATGCGCCAGGCCGTCGAGGAACGCCCGAAGCGCCTGGGGGGGCTCGCCGCCGGCCTCGACGGCCAGGCGGACGCCGCGATGGTCGGCCCGGCCGGCGAGCGACGCCAGCGCGCCCGTGAAGATCTCGCGACGCGGGGCGTCGTCCTCCGGCGGCGCGGGACCGACGTTCGCCAGCGACAGCCGCGCGCCCAGCTCGAACGCCAGGGCGAAGACGGCGTCGGCCCTTCGGATGCGGTCGTCGAGCTGATCGCCGGAGTCGAACGCCCGGCGGGTGGGAAGCGCGACCGCGATCAGAGCGAGTTCGACGGATCGCAACTGGTGCTTCAGATCGCGACGGCCGGTCTCGCCCAGGCGGTGGGGGGCGAGGTCGCCGGACGCCTCCAGGACGACGCCCTTCGCGCCCAGGCTCGCCGCCCGCCGGATCTGTTCGCGGATCGGCCGGCCCGGGTCGAGCCGCAGGCCGAGGGGGTTTCGTATCATGGTTTGACCTGGCTTGATGAAAGCTCGGGTTGAAGCGAACGGGGGTTTCGGACGATCATCGGTCTCCACGGTCCCGTCCACCCAGACAGGTTACGAGACGCCGGCCGGTTTGGAGAGGTCAATCGCCCGTGGGACCGCCGCTCGATCCGACGTCCGTGCAAATCCCGATCGCTCATCCGGTCGAGCGGCTGGTCGCCGCCGTCGCCGGCTGGCCGGAACCCTCGATCCTGGAGAGCGGCCCCGGCTTCGGCCCCGCCGGGCGCTGGAGCGTCCTCGCGGCGTACCCGCGGCTCGTCTTCGAGGCGGTCGGCCCGCGGTGGACGATCCGAACCGACTCCGGCGGCTTCGAGCAAGGCGACGACCCGCTCGGACGGCTCGAAGCCCTGACGCGCGAATACCGCCTGGCCGACTCCGCCGACGAACCCGATCCCGACGCCCGCCCGTTCCAGGGAGGGCTGATCGGCTTCCTCGGCTACGACCTGGCGCCCTTGCTGGAGCGTCTGCCGCGGAAGGCGCCGCGCGACTCCCGCCTGCCCGACGTCCGCATGGCGCTTTACGACACGGCCGTCGCGGTCGACCACCAAAACGGCGCCGCGGCGATCCTCGCCTGGGACGTCGTCGGCGAGGGCCGCGACGCCGTCGCGCGGCGGGCGCGGTTCTGGCGGCGGGCGTTGCGCGACGCCGTGGCATCGCCCCGGCGCGTCGAGCGCTCCACGCTCGGCGAGGCCGTCTCCAACTTCACCAGGGACGAGTACCTGGACGCCGTCCGGCGGGCGATCGAGTACGTCCACGCCGGCGACGTCTTCCAGGTCAACCTCTCGCAACGCTTCGAGGCCCGCGGCAAGGTCGACGCCCTGGACCTTCACCTTCGGCTGCGTCGCGAAAGCCCCGCGCCGTTCTCGGCGTTGCTCCGCTGGCGGGACCGGGCGGTGGTCTCGGCCAGCCCCGAATCGTTCCACCAGACCCGCGGCGAACGGATCGTCACCCGCCCCATCAAGGGGACCCGCCCCCGCGGCGACTCGCCCGAGGCCGACGCCGCGCTCGCGGCCGAGTTGACCGCCTCGCCCAAGGACCGCGCCGAACTGACCATGATCGTCGACCTGGAACGCAACGACCTGGGCCGCGTCTGCCGCTACGGAAGCGTCGCGGTGACGGAGCCGCTGACGCTTGAGACTTACGCCGACGTGCATCACCTGGTCGCCACCGTGCAGGGAAAGCTCCGCGAGGGCGTCGGCCCCGTCGACGTCGTTCGCGCGACGTTCCCCGGCGGCTCGATCACCGGCGCGCCCAAGATCCGCGCGATGCAGATCATCGACGAGTTGGAGCCCACGCGCCGAAGCCTCTACACCGGCGCGATCGGCTATTTGAGCCGGGGCGGGACGAGCGGGTTCAACATCGCGATCCGCACGGCGCTCGTGGAGGGCGACCGCGTCCGCTATCAAGTCGGCGGCGGGATCGTGGCCGATTCGTCGCCCGAGGACGAGTACGAGGAGACGCTGCACAAGGGCCGCGGCCTGCGCCGGGTGCTCGCCGGGGAGGACGCGCCGTGATCTGGACCAAGGACGGGATCGTCCCCGACGACGCCCTGGCCGTCAGCGTCCGCGACCGGACCTTCGAACACGGCCTGGGCCTCTTCGAGACCCTCCGAACCTGGAACGGCCGGCCGTCGCTCTTGCCGCGGCATCTCGACCGCCTGGTCCGATCCGCCCGCGCGCTGGGGCTGGCGATCGAGGACGTCTCACTCCCCTCCCCCGCCGACGTCGCCGCGCTTCTGGCGGCCGACGCCCGCCAGGGCGACGCCATGCTTCGAATCACGCTCACGGGAGGGACGTCGGCCGCGGGAGGCGCGACGCTCTGGATGCGGTCGGCGCCGTTGCCGACGTCATCCCATAAAAACGGCGTCCGGCTGGGGACGACGGGACCGGCGCGGTCGGACCCGCTGGCGGCCCACAAGACGCTCAACTACTGGCCGTACCGCCTCCTGGCCGAAAAGGCCGCCGCCGAGGCTTGCGACGAGGCGCTCTTGCTCGACCCCAAGGGCCGCGTGCTGGAGGGGACGCGGACCAACGTCTTCTTCGTGGTCCGGGGCGCGCTGGTCACGCCTCCGGCCGACGGCCGCATCCTGCCCGGCGTGATGCGTGGGCTGGTGATCGAGCGGGCGCGAGATCTGGGAATTCCGGTGAACGAGAAGACTCTCGCCCCCGCCGCGCGTCCGGACGAGGTCTTCTTGACCAACGCGGTGCGCGGCGCGCTCCCCGTCGCTCGCTGGGGCGAGGCGGAATTCCCCGCGCCGGGGATGGTGACGGAACGCCTGTGGACCGACGCGCGGCGATGGCTGGAAGCCGACGACTCGGCACCGTTCGAATCGAGCGCGTGACGGGCGCGCGAGGGGATCGCGCTCCCGGCTCGACAAGCGTCGGGTCGTCACTCGTGGGAACCGGAGACGGAGGCGGAGGTTGAACAATCCGGGCCCTTCGCCTTCCACGTCGGGGGCGTTTGGTGTAGCCTCCGGGCCTTGAAACGCGGTCGATGGCGACCGACCGCCGCCGGAGGCGGAGCGACCGCCCGGCGGGAGCCTTCCCGCCGACGGTCCTCCCGTTAGGTCGTCTTAAGCGAGGTGCATGGATGCACGAGCCGAAGGGACGATATCTCGCGCCGACCGGGCCCCGGGGGTTCATCGGCGACTTGGTCCACTTCGCCCACAAGATCCCCTCGGCGCCGGTGAGTCGGGCGTTCGACGTCTCGGCCCTGGCGGGGCCGCGGGTCCGGCACCCGCTGCGGCCGTCGTGGTCGTGCCTGTTCATGAAGGCGTACGCGCTGGTCGGCGCCGAGCACGCGGCGCTGCGGCGGTCGTACCTGGAGTTCCCCTGGCCGCGAATCTACGAGCACCCGTACATGAACTGCGCGCTGGCGATCGAGCGCCAGTACCTGGGTGAGGACGGCGTCTTCGTCGGCCTGTTCCGGGCGCCCGAACGGCAGTCGCTGGCGAAGCTTCAGGAGGCGCTTCGGGTGTACAAGGACCACCCGCTTGAGGAGGTGGGCTTCTTCCGCCAGGCGTTGCGGTTCAGTCGAGTGCCGCGGCCGTTGCGGCGGTTCCTCTGGTGGAGCACCCTGAACGTTTCGGGGTTCAAGCGGTGCAAGCGGTTCGGCACCTTCGGCCTGTCCACCTACGGGGCCCTGGGGGCCGAGCAGATCCACCCGATCTCGCCGCTGACCACGACCCTGACCTACGGCCCGATCGACCCCGAGGCGGGGCGGGTGACGGTGAAGCTGATCTACGACCATCGGGTCCTGGACGGGGCGTTCGTCGCCC
>CALCIB010000224.1 GCA_937907525.1 uncultured Planctomycetales bacterium
CGAGTTGACTCGCGAGGTCGGCGCGCTGCTGGACCGCAACCTGGGCGCCGACCGCCGCGTCTGCTTCCTGGGCGGCGGGAGCTACGACCACTTCATCCCCGCCGCAGTCGACGCCCTGGCGTCGCGCGGGGAGTTCTACACCGCCTACACCCCGTACCAGGCCGAGGCCAGCCAGGGGACGCTCCAGGCGATCTTCGAGTACCAAACGCTGGTCGCCCAGTTGACCGGGATGGACGTCGCCAACGCCAGCCTCTACGATGGCGGCTCGGCCGTCGCCGAGGCGGCGCTCATGGCCATGGCGACCAACCGCCGCGAGGGCCGGATCGTCGTCGCCGGGACCGTCCATCCCGAATACCGGAGCGTCCTTAAGACCTACGTCCGCCACCTGGGGCCCGAGATCGTCGTCGTCCCGGCCGCGGGCGGGGTCGTGGACCCGAAGGCGGTCGCGGCGGCCGTGACTCCCGAGACCGCGGCCGTCGTGTTCCAGCAGCCGAACTTCTTCGGGCTGTTGGAGGACGCGGAGGCGCTGGCCTCCGCCGCCGGGGCCGGCGGCGCCGCGGCGATCGTCAGCGTCGACCCGATCTCGCTGGGGCTTTTGAAACGCCCCGACGCCTACGGCGCCGACGTCGTCACCGCCGAGGGCCAGGCGCTGGGCAACCCGATGTCGTTCGGCGGGCCGTATCTGGGAATGCTCGCCTGCAAAAACGAGTACCTTCGCAAGCTCCCCGGCCGAATCGTCGGCCAGACCGTCGACCGCGACGGCAAGCGCTCCTGGGTGCTGACCCTCCAGACCCGCGAGCAACACATCCGCCGCGAGAAGGCCACCTCCAACATCTGCACGAATCAAGGGCTGCTGGCGCTTCGGGCGAGCATCCATCTCGCCGTGATGGGCCCTCGCGGGCTCCGCCAGGCCGCCGAACTCTCGACGCGCAAGGCCCATTACGCCGCCGAGGCGCTGGGAAGGGCCGGCCTCCCGTTGGCGTTCTCCGGGCCGTTCTTCAAGGAATTCGTCGTCAAGTGCCCCAGGGATCCGGCGGCCGTTCTGAAGAAGGTCGGCGAGGCCGGCTTTCACGGCGGGATCGCGCTGGGGCGCTGGTTCCCCGAACTGGCCGACCACGTCCTCGTGGCCGTCACCGAGAAGCGGACCCGGGACGAAATCGACGGCCTGGCCGAAGCCTACAAGCGGGCCCTGGCCTCCGTCTGACCCCGGGCGACCGAACACCATCCCCACGGCGATCCATGTACAAACTCGACCTGCGACCCTTGCTTTTCGAGGCCAGCCGCCCCGGACGATCCACCGCGATCCTCCCGGAGAGCGACGTCCCGGACGCGCCCTTGACCGACCTGATTCCGGAGGCGTTCCTCCAGGACGCTCCCGCCCCGCTCCCGGAACTGAGCGAGCTGGACGTGGTTCGACACTACACGAACCTCTCCACGCTCAACATGTCGATCGACGGCAACTTCTACCCGCTGGGCTCCTGCACGATGAAGTACAACCCCAAGCGGAACGAGCGGCTGGCGTCGCTCCCCGGCCTGGGGGCCCAGCACCCGTACCAGGAAGACTCCACCCTTCAGGGCCTGCTGGCCATCCTGCACGGGCTCCAGGAGGACCTGGCCGAGATCGCCGGGCTGGACGCCGTGAGCCTTCAACCGGCCGCGGGCGCGCAGGGCGAACTCTCGGCGCTCTTCGTCGCCGCGGCCTACTTCCGCGACCGGGAGCCCGACCACCGTCGAACCAAGGTGTTGATCCCCGACAGCGCCCACGGCACCAACCCGGCCTCGGCCAACCTGGCGGGGTTCGAGGCCGTGACCGTCAAGAGCGACGCCCGCGGGCTGGTCGACCTGGCCGACTTCAAGGCGAAGCTCGACGACGACGTCGCCGTCTTCATGATCACCAACCCCAACACGGTCGGCCTGTTCGATCCCCAGATCGGCGAGATCGCCAGGCTCCTGCACGACCGGGGCGCGCTTCTGTACCTCGACGGCGCCAACATGAACGCCATCCTCGGGGTGGTCCGCCCCGGCGACATGGGCGCCGACCTGATGCACTACAACCCCCACAAGACGTTCTCCGGCCCCCACGGCGGCGGCGGCCCCGGCGCGGGACCCATCGCCGTCCGCGCCAAGCTCGCGCCCTACTTGCCGGCGCCGCTGATCGGCCGCCGCGACGACGGGACGTTCTTCCTGGATGACGACCGCCCCAAATCGATCGGCCGCGTCCGCTCGTTCTTCGGCAACACCGGCGTGTTGTTCCGGGCGTACTGCTACATCCGAAGCCACGGGCCCGAGGGCCTGAAGCGCGTCGCCCAGCACGCGGTGCTCAACGCCAACTACCTGTTGAGCCTGGTCAAGGACGTCTATCCGGTCCCCTACGGCGGGCGCTGCATGCACGAGTTCGTCGCGTCGTGCCGCTCGTTGGCGAAGGACCGTGGGATCCGGGCGATGGACGTCGGCAAGCGGCTGATCGATTACAACTTCCACGCGCCCACGGTCTACTTCCCGCTGATCGTCTCCGAGGCGCTGATGATCGAGCCGACCGAGACCGAGAGCCGGGAGACCCTGGAAGCCTTCGCCGCGGCGCTGTTGGCGATCGCCGCGGAAGACCCCGACCAACTGCGGCTGGCCCCCTTGACGACGCCGGTGAGCCGGCTGGACGAGGTCAAGGCCGCCAAGACGCCCGTTTTGCGCTGGACCCCCTGACCCGCCGCCCGTCGGCGACGGCCTCCCCAGGAGCCTTCCCCATGAGCCGCCGGCCCGACGACGACGACCCGCCGCCGAACCCCCCCCGCGCCGGCTTCGGCGAGTCCGCGTTCCGCCCCGGCCCCGGATCGGGCAAGCCGGGCAAGCCCCGGCCCGGCGGCAAGAAGAGCGGGGAGTTGAAGACCGAGGCCGCCGCCGACGGCCCCTCATGGTTCGAGCGGATCGTCTTCGGCCGGGTCTCCTCGGGGCAACTCTCGCAGTTCTGCCGCCAGTTCGCGTCGTACTTGAACGCGGGGGTCGACTACGACCGGGCGCTTTCCAGCCTCGGCCGCCAGTACCAGCGAACCGCGATGGGGCCGGTGGTGGAGCGGATCCGCAAGCGGATCAAGGCGGGCTCGACCCTGGAGGAGGCGACCGCGCCGGAGCGCGCCGCGTTCGGTCCGGTCTTCCAAAGCATGATCGCCGTCGCCGAGGCCCGCGGCGGCGTCCCGGAGACGCTCCGGAGCCTCTCGCACTCGTTCGAGGCCCAGCAGCGGCTGATCCGCCAGGCGCGCTCAGCGATGATCTACCCGGTGATCGTGCTGGTCATCGGCTCGACGGTCGCCTGCCTGCTGGCGATCTACGTCCTGCCGATGTTCGCCGATCTTCTTTCGGACATCAGTAAGAAGGCCAGCCTCCCCTGGGCCAGCCGGGCGATGATGGCGTTCAGCCGGTTCGTCTCCGGCGGCGGCTGGTGGCTCTTGCCGACCGCCATGATCGCCGCGCCGTTGGCGCTTTTGAAGTGGTACCGCTCGCCCTCCGGCCAGACGGTCCTGGACCCGATCCTCTTGCGGATTCCGGTCCTGGGGGCGATCTTCCGCAAGCTCGACGTCGGCCGGTTCGCGCGGACGCTCGGCGGCCTGCTCGACGCGGGGGTCGGCGTGGGCGACTCGATGGACCTGACCGCGCGGGCGATGGCCACGGTCCCGATGCGCAAGGCCGTGGAGGCGGCCAGGGTCCGCGTGATGGACGGCGGCGAGTTGAGCGAGGCGCTGGCGCGGAGCCGATGGTTCGGCCCGGACGTCGTGGCGGTGCTGGAGTCCGGCGAGGAGACCGGCAAGCTGCCGGAGAGCCTCGACCACCTGGCCGACGAGTACGAGGAACAGGTCGCCTACATGGTCAAGAACCTGGGGCAACTGATCCAGCCGTTGATGGTGTTGATGCTCGCGGGCTTCGTCCTGTTCATCATCCTGGCGGTCTTCCTGCCGTACATCCAGCTCATCACCTCGCTGGCGGGGGGCTGATCGCTCGTCGTCCGGATCGTCCCCGTCAAAAGAGCGAGGCCGGACCTCGCGGCCCGGCCTCGTGGGTTTTTCAACGTCGTCGGCGACCGGCGTCGCCGGGGGCGGTCAGCCGCGGAGGAACCGCGGCGGGGTCCGGTTGACGGCCGCGACGGGAATCCTGGCGGCCGGCAGCGGTTGGCGAGCGGCCGCCAGCGGTTGACGGGCGCCCGGCTGGGCCCCCTGGCGAGCGGCCAGTTGGGCCTGGCGGGCGGCCTGCTGGGCGGCCTGCCTGGCGGCGGCGGCGGCGCGGGCGGCGGCCTGCCTGGCGGCGGCGGCCTGCCTGGCGGCCGCCAGTTGGGCGGCGCGCCTGGCGGCGGGGGTCATCGGGGCCGGGGCCGGAGCGGGCGCCGGAGCGGGCGCCGGGGCCGGGGCCGGGGCGGGCGCCGGAGCCGGGGTGGTCGTGACGGGCGTCGTCGGCGAGGGCGCCGGCGTCGGGGTGGTCGTCCCGGTGGTCGGCGGGGTGGTCGTCCCGGTGGTCGGCGGGGTGCCGATGAACTCGAAGGCGCCGACGTCGCGCGGGCCGAAGCCGGGGAGGCCGAAGCCGCGGTCGGTGGGGTAGGGGTTCTCGAAGTTGCCCAGGAAGTCGGTCTCGGTGGCGACGGACTCCAGGGCGTTGTTGATCGCCGCGGAGCTCTGCTGGAGGCCGAAGTTGGCGCTCAGGTAGAACTGGGCGGGGCCGGCGGAGCCGGGTCGGGGGTCGACCGGCGTGACGAACGCGGGGAAGCCGGTGAAGTTGCCGAGGTTGGCCGCGGCGTTGCTGGCGTTGGGGCCGAGCCTGGCCGGGTCGAAGCCGTTGCCGACGTTGTGGGCGGCCCACCAGGGGAGGGTGTCGCTCTGGCCGTTGCCGGCGAACATGTTGTTGTTCAGGACCAGGTGGTTGGGCGTGGTCGACCAGATCCCGATGCCGTTGCGGCTGGCGGATTGGTCGTGGTTCTGCCAGAAGACGTTGTTCGCCAGGTACGCCTGCCGGGAGGGGGTGGCGGGGCCGTTGAGGGCCAGCAGGCCGGTGGTGTTGTAGGCGAAGGTGTTGTTGATCAGGCGGACCGTGGAGGTCTCGGGGGTGCCGCCGACGTCGTTGACGGTCACGCCGTTGACGTTGCCGATGAAGCCGTTGTTCTCCAGCGTGGGGACGCCGGGCTTCTGGCCGCCGGTCTGGACGTAGACGCCGGTGCCGGAGTTGATGAAGTAGTTGTCCGTCACCCGCATCGAGGAGCCGTCGACGACCAGGCCGATCGAGTCGACGTTGGTGGTCCCCAGGGCCGGGTCGCCGATCAGCGACGAGGCGATGGTGAAGCCTTGCAGTCGGGTCTGGAGCGCGGCGCCGGTGGTCGGATCGCCGTAGACCGACAGGCCCGCGGCGGTGACGCTCACGACGGCGTTGGGGTTGGCGGGGGGCGGCGCGTCCGGGTCGGTGGGCGCCGGCAAGGTGGAGGGGGGCCGGATGATCGTCTGCAGGGCGTTGCCGCGGACGATCGAGGTGTTGGTGCTGGCGACGCCGGCGGAGACCAGGCTGACCTGGTTGCGCATCACGACCGACTCGACGTAGACGCCGGGCAGGACGTACACCGTGTCGCCGAAGCCGGCGGCGGCGACGGCCTCGCCGATGGTGGCGAAGGGGTTGGCGCGACTCCCCTCGGGGGCGGTGGGGTCGGTGGCGTACTGGGCGCCGACGAAGGTGCCGTGGGCCGTCGCCGGGCTGAAGACGGCGAAGACCGAGACGGCGTCCGAGGCGGGGAGGTTGCCGGCGATGTCGCGGATGCCGTTGTCGCCGGTCCCCAGGATCGTCAGTCGGTACAGGCCGTTGGTGAGCGAGGCGGTGGGCTTGAACGTGATCCGCTCGCGGCCCTTGCCGCCGCCACCGCCCTGGGCCGCGGAGTCGAGGAACGTGACCTGGATGCTGGCCGGGTCGATGGTGATCGTCGCGCCGTCGTCGAACGTCCCGTCCGCCCCGGCCCGCACGAGCTGGATCTGCGAGGGGGTGAAGTGGGTCAGGTCCAGGTTCTTGTTGGTGGTGATCTGGAACTGGTAGTCCGACGGCGGGTTGGAGACGACCGAGCCGTTCGCCGGGTTGTCGACGTTGATCTGAAGCGGCGTGCCGGCGGAGGCCGGGTCGCCGGTGTCGACGACGAACGGGGTTTGGGCGGCGGCCAGGCTGTTGTTGGAGACGTTGCCGCTCTGGTCGACGATCCGGACCCGCGCGACGTAGTAGCCGCCGACGGTGCCGGGGATCGGGATCAGGTCGCCGCTGGAGCCGACGTTGTACGGCGAGGAGAGCAGCGGGTCGGTCCTCGTCAGCAGCCCGGTGGCCGAGGGGTCGCGGCCGACGGTCACGGCGAAGGAGCCGTCGGCCAGGGTCACGTTGGCGCCGGCGTTGGGCCTGACGAACTGGGCCAGCCCGGCCGGGGCGGTCGTCGGATCCCAGTAGGTCGTGGTGTTTCCGTCGCCGGCGGTCGACACGACCCCGATGTCGATGACCGCGGTCTGGCCGCCCAGGGGGACCAGGGCGGTGTTGGGATTGGTGATCTTGCCGACGAAGGTCGGGCGGGCGACGTTGGTCACCTTGTCGCCGACGACGTTGCTGTCGCTCTTGGGGTCCAGGCCGAACGTCCCCGGCACGATCTCGGAGGGGACGGTGTTGATGATGAAGGTGCTGTAGAAGTTGCCGCCGGGGTCGCCGTCGCCGGAGGGCAAGGGGAGCTGGACGCCGGTGGTCGGGTCGTTGCCGTTGGTCAGGTTCTCGCCGTCGAGGGCCACGCCCTGGGGGTTGGCCAGGACCTGGGCGCCGGAGCCGACCAGGATGAAGCGGTAGGCGTCGCTCTTCAGGTCGATGCCGCTGCCGGCCAGGTTGACCCGGACGAACTTGCCGTCGACGTCGTAGGAGAGCAGGCCCGCCAGGCTGATGAACGAGCCGGGGACGTTGTTGGCGGTCTTGCCCAGGGCCTGAAGCATCACGGTGTTGGCGTTGACCGTGTTGGGATCCAGGGGGGCGCTGAAGTTGAACTGGACGACGTCCGGGGTCTGGTTGGATCCGGCGCTGCTGCCGACGGAGTAGAAGTTCCTGCTGGTGACGATCCCGCCGGCGCCGACGTAGAGCGCCGTGACCGCGGTGACGGTGGTGGGGTGGAGGTCGACGTACTCGAAGGCGCCGAGGTCCATGAACGGATGGGAGCCCGTGCCGGTGTTGGGGACGTTGGGTTCGTCGAGCCTGATGAAGCCGCGGAAGTCGCGGCGGCCCCCCTGCGCGCCGTTGAGCGGGACGAAGTGATACGTGCCGGGGAAGTGTGAGGGGCCGTCCGCCGCGCCTGGGGCCGTGGTCAGCGACGGGATCCAGAGGTCGTCGAAGCTGAACGCCCCGGAGCCGGGCAGGGTGAGGATCTGCCGGGGGTCGGTGATCGTCTGGTCGCCGCTTATGGCGACGGCGCCGGGCTGCAACGGCGGGGTCAGGGTCGTCGGGTCGGTCCTGGGGCCGTAGAACAGCCCGCTGGCCGGCTGGGTGACGGTCGGATAGACGGCGTTGGCGGCCACGTTGGGGCCGATCTCGCTGCGGCCCGCGTCGATCGCCGCGGAGTCCTTCTGCAAGGCGAAGTTGCGGTTGGCCGGGTCGACGAACTTGGGATCGCCGAACTTGGGCGCGATGTTCCCCGTGAAGCCCAGGCCCGTCACGACGATGTTCTGGCCGTTGGCGAAGAACAGGTTGTACTGCAGTTGGCTGCCGTACTCCTGGTCGCCCAACTGCACGGCCACGTTCGACGAGTTGCTGAAGATGTTGTTCATCAACAGCGAGTAGACGTGGGACAGCGAGTTCTGGCCGTTGTACGCCGGGGCGACGGTGAGGACGGCCGTCGCGTCGTTGTAGAAGGTGTTGTTCAGCAACACCAGCATCGCGGGCGAGGGCAAGCTGTCGTTGTTCACCGACATCGAGTTGACCTGGACCCCCATCGGCATGTTGGAGACGGTCGAGTTGTACATGTACAACATCGTCCCCTGCCCCTTCTTCCCGTCGGGGTCCCTCACGCCGCCGACGATGGCCAGCGCGCCGGAGTCGTGGGCCAGGACGCCCGCGTCGGAGAACGAGTCGAGGTTCGTGTTGGAGATCCGCAGCGCCATCCGCGCGTTGAGCTGGCTTTGGGGGCCGGCGTAGCCCAGCTTGCTCGTGAGGTCGGTCGAGCCGTCGACGATGCCGCCCCCCTGAAGCTCGACGCGGGTGATGTAGCGGATGTCGGCGTCGGTGATCAAGCTCCCCTGGCGGGGGTCGGTCAGGTCGTAGGTGGTCGCCGAGTTGGCGCCGATGTAGATCACGCCGCCGTCGCCGGCCTGCGGCTCGGTGAGGCTCTGGCCGGCGATGTTGCCGCCGATGGGGTAGCTGTTGAGGATCTGGTTGTTGACCACGCCGCGGGCGGAGGTGCCGACGGTGGTGTCGCGCAGCGAGGTGATGATCACCGGCACCCGCTGCTGCCCGGTGCTCTGGTTGCCCGGCACGCCCATGATCCGGATCTGGCTCCAGACGCCGGGGTCGACATACGGGCTGGCCGTGGGATCCACGCCGTCGTCGACGCCCGCGAGGAAGCCGGCGCCCCCCCGGACCGCCGAGCCCAGCAGCGGGCCGGGGCTCATGTTCCCCTTGCCGGGGTTGGAGTTCTCGGTGAGGAGCTTGACGACGACCGAGGCGCCGGGATTGGCGATCCGGGTGCCGTCCGCCAGGAGGGTGTCGGGCAGGGCCGACTGGATCGTCAACGAGACGTTCGGCGGCGGCGGCGTGGTGTAGACGTCCGCCGGGGCGGGCCGATCGAAGAAGCCGCCGGCCAGGACGATCGTCCCGCGAAGGACGTAGGTGATGTCGGTCAGGTCCCAGAGCGCGTTGACGAACTGGTTGCCGCTGGAGAAGACCGAGAGGTCTCCCTCCTTGGGCCCGGTGACGGCGCCGGTGGCCGTGCTCGTCACCCAGCCGCGGTTGGCGACGACCGCCAGGCCGTCGATGCCGTTGTTCCGCAGCACGTTGCCGCGGAGGAACGGATGTCCGGAGACCAGGGGATGCTGCGGATCGCCGGCCAGCAGGCCGTCGGGCTCGATCTGCATCGCCGCGTCGAGGTTGTCGGAGAAGTTGTTGTTGGTGACGTAGACCTTCGTCCCCGCCGTCAGGCCGCCGGAGGGGTGGTTGAAGTTCGTCAGCCGGGTGATGAACGACAGCACCGACTGCGACGGGGTCGTCGTGTTGGCCGTGTTGACGCTGCCGCCGCCGTAACGGAACGTGGCGGCGTTGATGACCGCCCGGGCGCCGCTCTGGATGCCGACGCTCCCCCACATCGCCGGCGCCAGCGTCACCGGGGTGGCGTTCCCCGTGACGTTGATCGGGTTGGGGACCAGGGTCGTCGTCGCCGCGTTGTCGTACAGCGACGTGAAGAGCACCTGCGGGTCGTCGGGCGAGAGCGCCTTGAAGTTGACGCTTTCGGGGCCGTAGTCGTTGTCGGCGTCGAACTTGGCGAAGTAGTCGCGGGAGCCGACGTTGAGGCTCGCCTGCGGGTTGAGCACGCTCAGCGAGGAGTTCTGGCCGAAGCGGAGCATCGAGCCCGAGTCGACGTAGAGGCGGTCGCCGACCCAGCGGGTCTGGCCGCCGCTGTTGACCTGGTACTGCTGGCCGACGATCAGCTGGGCCAGGACCACCAGCGGCAGGGGCTGGAACAGGGCGTAGCTCGCCGGGGAGACGACGCCCAGGGGGCCGGGCAGCCGGGTGGCGTCGCTCGGCTCGACGAACCCGTTGGTCTGGGCGGTCAGCCAGATGCCGTTGATGCTGTTGTTCTGGACCGTCACCCGGCGGACCAGGGGGCCGCGGGGGGCGACCTCGTCCTGGAGGAACGAGTCCATGTCGGCGCCGATGGCGGCCAGGGTCGCGCCGGGGGCGCCGGTGTTGGTGATCGTCGCGTTGGTGATCGACGGCCGGGTGTTGCGCAGGGTGATCCCGCTGTAGGTCGTGCCCGAGCTTTGGGGGACGGCGCCGCCGCCGTAGTTGATCGTCGCGAAGTTGATCCGCGACATCAGCTCGTCGGCGCCGGCCAGGGCCGGCAGGGCGTCGTCGGCGACGGTCGCGCCGACGCCGGTGAGCATGCCGTCGACCGGGAAGAGCACGTCGTTGGCGCGGGCGCCGGCGCGTTGGTTGTAGTTGCGGTAGACGATGCCGCCCCAGTCGCCCGGCCGGGGCGTGGTGTTGGGGTTGCCGTTGGTCGGGCCGCCGGCCGCGGCGCTGGCGTCGTTGTACGACGTGACCAGCACCCCCTTGCCGGGGATCGATGAGCCCTGCATCTGCAAGGCCGAACCCTGGTTCTGCACGAACAAGGAGGCGTTGAACGCCTTCAACACCGTGCCGGGGGTGAAGACCAACGTGGTGTTGAACGGCACCGAGGCGCTGCCGTCGTTGTAGCTGTTCGAACCGGCGGGGGCCTGGAGCACGAACGGCTGCTGGGTGACGACGCCGGTGATCGGGTCGCGCCGGGGGGTGCTGGGGATGGCGATCGTCACCACCGGCCCGGTGTAGGCCAACTGCGACGCCGCGTACAACACCGAGCGGTCGAACTTGCGGTTGCCGTTGCGGTCGTAGTTGGTGTTGAAGCCGGAGTTGAAGAAGATGGTGGAGTTGAGGCCGCCGTTGGGGTCGTGGAACGGGTTGGCCGGCGCCCGGGCCGGGTCGCCCTCGGGGGCGAGCGTCGGGTAAGGCTTGGCCAGGCTGCCGTCGGGGGCCGACGACGGATCGAACGGGTCCTCCGCGTAGTCGGGCCGGGTGTAAAGGACGTGGTCGGTGGCGGCGACCACGAAGCCCATCATGAACGAGCCGCCGGCGACGCCGTCGCCGGTCATCCGGCTGACCGGCGCGGGGGTCTCGTAGCCGGCCGTCAGCAGGGTCTCGTAGTTGTAGATGTTCCGGTCGCCGGGGAAGAACCGCGCCGGGTCGGTGGGGAAGGCGTGGAACGTGGCGCTGACGGTGTTGGTCGGGTTGCCGAGGAACTCGCCGTCGAGCTGGTTGCCGTAGACGTCCTTGATGATCCGGTCGGACCCGCCCGTGGCCGACGTGTCGGCGTTGGCGACGTAGACCCGGTAGTAATCAGGCGTCGAGAGCGTCCCCGCGGGCGCGGTCACCACGATCCGGGTGCCGGGGTGGCTGGCGTCGGCCAGGGCCCAGACGCCGCTGCCGGGGGCCGTCTCGTAGTACAGGGTGGCGCTGGTGCCGGCGACGATCGTGAAGCCGGTCCCGGCGTCGCCCAGGCCGTCCTGGCCCAGGGTGCCGAAGTTGCCGTCCGCGGGCGCGCCCGGGTTGTCGGCGGAGCGGACCAGCTCGACGAGGTTCGAGTAGTAGTTGGCGGCGACGTAGGGGAGCGGGTTGGAGAAGTCGAACATCCACGCCGCCGGCGGCGCCAGCGCGCGGGAGCCGCCGACGTCGAAGTACGCGCCGGGACCGCCGACGGAGCTGTAGTTGTTGGGGTCGGCCGAGTCGGTCATCGCCATGTTGGCGATGTAGACCGGCTGCTGCTGGAGCTTGAAGCTGATCTGGTAGTTGGGGGCCAACTGGTTGCCCGCGGCGTCGGTCAGCCCCGGACGGGGCTGGCCGTTGACCGCGCGCGAGCCGAAGGCGGTCAGGGTGTACGTCCCCCGGGGCAGTCCGGTCGCCAGCGTCAGTTGCACGCGGCCCTTGTAGGCCTTGATCGTGCCGGCGGGGGGGTCGCCGGGGCCGACGGGGGCCGCGTTGAGTTCCGGATCGTCGGCGAAGAAGGTCGCCTTGGTGATGAACTGGCTGACGTCCTGCGTCTGGCCGTCCGGGAGGGTCACCGTCAGTTGATAGTTGCCGAGGTTCTCCGCGGCGCCGGGGGTCAACGCCGGGAAGATCACGCTGCCCGGCGTCGCCAGGTACGGCGCGGCCTGCATCGACGGGTCGGAGACGTCCAGCACGATCGAGGGGAGCGTGGAGACGGTGCTGTAGGCGTTGGGGTCGCTGGTTTGATTGATCTGGACCCGGTTCCCCTGGGCGTCGGTGTTGTAGGCCCCGTCGACCCGAGGCGCGGCGCGGTCGATCCGGAACGTGCGGTCGATCTGCGAGCCGAAGCCCGGCAAGGGGGGCTGGTCGGTCTGGCCGACGACCACCGCCCGGGCGCTCTGGAAGCCCTCGAAGAGGGCCTGCGGAGTGGTGAACGTGAACGCCCCGTCGGCGTCGGTGCTCCCCGTGACCGTGTACGCGCCGGAGACGCCCCGGCCCCCCGGGCCGACGCCCAGCGTGAGCGCGCCGCCGGGTTGGAGCGAGGAGTACTGGATATAGTACGTGAGGTTGGCGACCGTCCCCGGGAAGCTGTTGAAGACCTGGCCGACGAACCGCGGCGTGAGGTTGCGGGTGTTCGAGTCGCCGGCCAGCCCGGTGTCGTTGGCGGCGGAGGAATCCAGGGCGAAGGTCGTGATCACCGGCGCGGTCAGGGGCAGGAAGCCGAGGTCCTGGAAGAAGTCGCCGCCGTTGACGCCGTTGCCGGAGGGGAACGAGCCGTTGAACTCGCCGTCGAGCTGGTTGCCGACCGCGTCCTTGACCCCGTTCGGCCCGCTGCTGACCTGGATCAAGTAGCTGTCCGCCGGCAACGCCGTCTGGGGCAGGGCCGAGAAGTCCAGGATCGCCGTGTTGGTGGCCGGGTCGTACTTGATCGTCACCCGCGGGTCCTGCGTCAGGTTGATCACCTGCGACGAGTTCCACGTCGGCGACCCGTTCCTCCGCTTCACCTGGACGTTCAGAAGCGTGATCGTCCGCGGGTCCATCGGCTCGTTGAACCGGACGGTGATCTGACGGCCGTTGGTCGAGGTGGCGGCGACCCGCGGCCCGGCGACGTCGTTGAGGATGTACGAGATCACCCCCGACTGCTCCAGCGGCTTGCCGTCGGCCGACTGCACCGCCCCGGCGATGACGTACTGGTACAGCCCGTTGGCGGTGTTGGTGACGTTCGGGTCGTAGCCGAAGGTGAACGGGTACCGGACGACGGTCGGGTGGACCGGGTCGTCGACGGCCACCGGCGTCCCGGCGTTGACCGTCACTCCCGGCGGCAGGCCCACGAACCGGAGGTCGCTCCCGCTGACGGTGGCGAAGTTCACCGGCTTGCTGAAGGTCACCTCGATGTACGTCGGCGCCGTCGTCAGGGTCTGATTGACCGGCGTCGCCTTGACGACCGTCAGGATGTCGACCGCCGAGATCGCCTGGACCGCGTTGATCAGGCCGTAGCCCGCCTGCGCGTTCCAGTTGCCGGTCCCCGCCCCGTTCATCCCCTGGGCCGAGGCGATCAGCCCCGCCTTGATCTGATCGACGGTCAAATCAGGGACGCGCTGCAACATCAAGGCCGCCACCGCCGCCGCGTTGGGCGCCGACGACGACGTGCCGAAGAAGCTCGGCAAGTCCTGCGACAGGTTCGTCTGGGTCGCCGGCTGACCGGGGAACGGCGGGTTGTTGGTCTGGATGACGTTGCCCGGGGAGAAGAACGTGGTGTTGCCGCCGTCGGGCGCCGTGAAGATCGGGTTCTGCGGCACGATCGGCGTGGTCAACAGGTTGCCGGAGGCGTCGCGGACGATCAACCCCGGCCCGAACGAGCTGAACTGCTCGCTGACCAGCGGCTGCTGGTTCAAAAACGGCGAGGGCGCCCACCAGGGCGTCGCCCCCACGCCCATCGCGTTGGGCGTGTTCTTGTGGCCGATGGAGGTCACGTAGGACGTCCCGCCCGCGATCCCGAACTGCTGGGAGAACGTGACCGGAACGGCGTTGCCCATCTGCCGCATCCAGATGTGGCCGGGGTCCGCCCCGCTGACCACCTGGACGACGACCGTGTAGTCGCCGGCGGTCGGGATCGTGACGAGCTGGTACGGCTCCTGGGTCGCCGTGGTGTCGTCGACCCCCGACGCGACCACGTTGCCCTGATCGTCCAGGACGAAGATCTGGATGTTGGAGGTGACCACGTTGGGCGTATTGGGATAGCCCGGCTGCTGGGTGGCGAACGGCTGGTCGAACTGGAACACCAGGTTGGCGTTGTCGCCGGCGGTCGTGATCGGCAGGCCGGTCGCCACCGCGCCGTTGCCGCCGTTGAAGTTCATGTAACGGCCTTGGTTGCCGTCGTTGACGTTGGCGATGGTCGCGTTGACGCCGCGGAACTGGGACAGGTAGCCGTTCTGCGCCGTGTTCCCCGCGGACGTGAAGTAGGCGACGTTCTTCGCCACGGCCGCGTTGACGGCCTGCGCGATGATGCCGTCCTGGAAGAACGGCTCGTCGGGGAAGCCGACGTCGTCGACGATGATGTTCGAGCCGGCGTTGACGAGCGCCGTGATGTTCTGCGCGAAGGACAGGTCGTCCAGGCCGACGGTGGCGAACTGGAGGTTGGCCCCGGGCGCGATGTCGTAGATGTTCTGCAACATCGCCCGACCTTCGTCGGAGCTGCCGTCGGGGCCCTCGGCGATGACCTGGACGTTCGCCGGCAGGTCGCCGCTGTCGATGTCGGCCTGGTAGCCCCCCTGCGCGTTGAAGCTGTCGCTCATCGCGCCGACGGTCACGCCGGCGCCGGTGACGTTGTACTGGGCGGCCGCCGCGTCGGCGAACAGCGACTGCTGCGCCTGGTTGTTGGCGATCCCCTGGAAGGCGTCGGTCTGGAACTTCAACTGGGCGTGGCCGGAGACCAGGCCGGGAAGCTGCGCCACCGCCGGGAGCTGGCCGATCGGCATCCAGCCGACCACCATCCCGTAGTAGGCGCTGGAGGTCGTCACCTTCATCCCCTGGTTCACGAGCGTCTGCTGAAACGACGCGAAGTCGCCCCAGGTCGTCGCGCTCATGAGCACCGCGCCGTTCTGGAACTGCTGCATCGGGAACTTGGCCGCCAGGGCCGCGTCGGAGCGCGTCCCCCCCTGGTACGCCAGGTACGTCCCGATCAACTGGCCGCCCAACTGGGCCATCGGCCCGTTGGAGACGTCGGCGACGTTGGTCGACGTCGGCTTCCAAATCGGGTTGCCCCCCAGCAGCCCGTCGGCCGCCAGCAGGATCCTCCCCTCCAGCCATTCCAGCCGGGGGGAGCCCTGGCGCTTCACCGGTTTCCGACCGCGACGCCGATCGGGCCCCTTCCCACCGTCATCCGCCTTGAAGCTCCCCATCGCCAGACTCCCCGATTTGTGGATGGCCCAAGCTTGGGACGACCGCCGCGATCCGCCGCGGAACGTCCCAGACCGACTCATCCCCCGCCCAAGGTGACTCATCCCCGTTCGCGGACGCGGGGACGCCGAGGAAGACCCTCGTCCGCGTCCCGACCCCGCGGCGCGTCGCGTCCGTCCCCTCGCGAGGCCGCCCGCGTCCGCTTCGCCGCCGTTCCATCCCGGAGGCCGCCCAAGGACGACCCCCGACCATCCCACCTCGGGCCCGGCCCCGTCGCCAATCAAACCCCCCCTCGTCGGAGGCGTCCGCTCGACGCGCTCGACCCTCGGCCCCTCCCTCGCGCCGACCCGCCGCGACCCAGGGACCGCGACCCGACCGGCTCTTCAAATTATGCGATAGGCTCCATGCACGCAGTCAATGATGATCTCAAGAAATCCGTTCGTCAAGACTCCGGGTCCGGATTTTGTCGCGAGGTGTGCGTCGAGGGGGGATGGATCCGGGTGTACGGAGGACGCGCCATGGGAATGGCGACTCATTCGAGAGTCTGCCCCGCGGCGAAGGATTGTCAAAAGCCCGGTGGGTTTAGGGAGCCGCGACGGTGGGGTCTTCGTCGATCGGGTCGGTCGCGCGTCGCGGCGTCGGATTTCGCGCGCGGTCGGGCTTCAGTTTCCCGAATCGACGGCCGACGTCGCGATCCCCAGGCGGCGAAGCTCGGCGACGAGTCCGGCGGGGTCGCGGTAATGGATCGCACGCAGGCCGGCGGCGCGCGCGCCCCGGACGTTCAAGGCGACGTCGTCGATGAAGACGCACTCCGCCGCCGGGGCCCCGGCGACGTCCAGGCACGCCTGGAAGAACGCGCGGTCGGGCTTCATCGCCTTCACCTCGTGGGAGAGGACGAAACGATCGAAGACCGCCAGCGCCTCCTGGAACTTGCGGCGGTAAAACGCGGCGTGGATGGCGTTGGTGTTCGAGCCCAGCACCAGGGAATGCCCCCTGCCCTTCAAGTCGGCGGCGATCGCGGCGACCGGCGCGTTGAGCTCGAAGATGTCCTCCCAGTCGGCGACGAACTCCGAAAACGGCACGTCCAGTCCGACGGCCTTTCCCACCCGCGCGGCGAACGCCCCCGGCTCGATCGCGCCGGCCTCGAAGTCCATCAGCAGCGCTTCCAGCCCCCGCGCCAAAACCAGTTCCCGAAAGGCGTCGCCGTCCATCCCCAGCCGGGCGCCGAACCTCCGGAAGATCAGGCCGTAGTCGAAGAAGCCCAGGACGTTCCCGAAATCGAACATGACGACCGGCTGAGGCATGAGGTCAATCCCTTGGTGTTTTGGAGCTGGGGCGGCTATCTTACAAACGTCCTTCCCCCATGGCGGGGGAAGGTGGCCCGAAGGGCCGGATGAGGGGGAGGACGCCCCAAGACACCGTCGACGGTCAGAGGCTTCCGGGCAGGTTTCCGCGAATCACCGCGGTCGTCTGGCGTGTCGTCCCCCTCATCCGGCCGCTTCGCGGTCTGTCTTCCCCCGCGAGGGGGGAAGACGTCGGATCGAAGGGCCGGATGTCGTCTCCGTCGGCTCGGGGCCGACGGAACCCATCGCGCGCCAGACCTCGGCGGCGACGGAGGGAGCGACCAGTCGCGCCGAGCCGTCGAGCATCAGCACGTGTACTCCGCCGACGTGGCCGCTGGAGGCGCCGACGTCGGCGGAGCGGCCGTCGCGGGCGACCTTCGACGTCGCGGCGTTCGGCGGCTGGGCGTGGTCGTAGAGGGTGTATCGGAAGTCGGCCGGCAACCAGGTCGAGCCGGCGTCGCCGCGCCAGGCGTCGGCGGCCGGCGACTCGTCCATCGAGGAGACCAGGCCGTAGTTGACGCGCGACGGCGCGTCGCGGCCGTCGCCCAGCAGCCGCTCCGAGAACGCGGCGGTGAACGCCGAGCCGTCGCGGCGCTCGACCTCGCGCGCGCTGATGGGCCGTCCCAGCGCGAACGGGCCGTCGCTCCCCGCGGCGTCGGAGCCGACGCACGCGCGGTAGCTGACGGGCGCGTCGAACCGGCCGAACGCCGCGGCGTCGCTGGGGCAAAGGAAGCCCGCCACGACTCCGCCCGCGGGAACCACCGTCGCCGACGCCTTGACGGTCTTCCCCAGCGCGTCGACGCCGAGGAAGTCGGCCGCGCCCAATCGGTCGAGCATCGCCATGTGCGGGCTCGGCGGGGCCTCCGCGAGCGGTCGCGCGACGGGGACGAGCGGCGCGACGAACGGCAGCCCTCCGGTCATCCCATCGTACATCAACACCGCCTGGCCGATCTGGGCGAGGTTCCGCCGGCAGGTCGCCAGCCGGGCCGTCTCGCGCGACCGCGGCAGGGCCATCAGGATGAAGAGGACCGCGACGACGGCCACGGCGAGGGCCACGACGACGTCGGCCGGGGAAAGGCCCGCGCGGTTGGCTCGGGCGGGAAAGGTCGCGCGCACGATCGTCAATCCTTCACGGTCAAGACCGCGTCGCCGACGCCCACGTTGCCGGCGGCGTCGGTGGCGCGGATCATCAGCAGGTGGACGCCCGGCTTCAACTCGGGAAGCTCCAGGGCGGTCGTCTCCGCGGTCGAGTCGAACAGGCCGTCGCCGGGGAAGATCGACGCCCACGCGCCTCCGTCCACCGCGTACTCGGCCTTCGTCAGCCGGGTCAGGTCGTCGGTCATCGTGATCGTCGCCTTGCGGCCGTCGACGGCGATCGCGATCCGGGGCGGCTCGCGATCGATCAGGAACGAGCCGCTTTCGCGCTCGCGGGAGAGCGCCTCGTCGGGCCCGTTCGACGGCCGATCGCTGGCGACGAGCTTCACCCGGTAGCGTCCCGTCGGGAACGCCGAGGCGTCCCAGGAGTAACTCTTGTCGGTAATCGCCGCGGCGGTCAGCGCGATCCAGTCGGGCCAGCCTTCCTTGCGGACCTTCACGACGAAGTCCAGGTCGTCGCCGTTGGGGTCGCTCGCCTCCCACTGGATGGCGAGCTTGGTCCGCCTGGCGGCGGCGTCGGCGGTGGAGACGTCGGGGACGTCGAGCTTGGCGATCTCCGGGTGGAGGTTGATCGAGCGGTGGGCGATCGCCACCGAGCGCAACTCCGGCGAGCGTTTCGGATTCCTGGTCGTCAGCCGGGCGCGGTACTGGACGAACCGGCCGACCGGGACGTCGGCCCTGGCGGTCTTGGGGTCGGTTTGCTCGGGCGACCAGTCGGACCAGGTGGCGTCGGGCTCGCCGACGTTCCCCGAGCGGACCCGGAGCGCGATCGACGTCCCCTCCGGCGTCTCTCCCCGCCAGCTTACCGAGCCGAACCGGCTGGGGAGCTTGGCGTCGAAGACGTCCGAAACCGTCTCGCCGCGGTCGACGAAGTCCGACGACAGCCGGACGACCGCCCCCGGATCCCCCGCGCCGACCAGCACGCCGCCGTCGGGTTCGGCGAGCAGGGCGAGGACCTGGCCGTTGTCGAGCTTGGCGACGGCGGCGTCCTCGGAGTCGTCCTCGCGGACCTCGTACAGAACGCCGTCGGGCCCGGTCCCCACCAGCAGGCGGTCGTCGATCTTGGCGATCGCGTGGACCAGCGCGCGGACCCGGAAGACCTCGCGGACGACCCCCGACGGCTCGATCCGGTAAACCGCGTTCTCCCCCGGCGCGGCCGGCTTCGGCGCCGCCGCGCCCCCCGGCGGAGGGTTCGAGGCGTCCTGGACGAGGGAGACCATATGAACGCGCGCGGACGTCAATCCGCCTTCTCCCCTTGAGGGAGAAGGTGGCCCGAAGGGCCGGATGAGGGGTGGCGCGACCGAAAGCCTTGGCCCTCGAAGCCTTCGCGTATACGGAGGCGCGACGCCGATCGACCCCTCATCCGGCCTTCGGCCACCTTCTCCCTCAAGGGGAGAAGGAGAACCCGCCCCGGCTCGCATCATTGAAAACAGGTTCGTCCCCTTGTTCTCCGAGTCCGCCGCCGTGCCGGCGTACAGCGCGCCGTCGGGCGCGACCAGAAGGGCGCGGATTTCGGACTGGGGCGCGTCGTAAAGGATGCTCGCCTTGCCGTCGGGGGCGACGCGGAGGATCAGGCCCTCGCCGTCGCTTCCGGCGTAGACCGAGCCGTCGGGGCCGACCGCGACGGAGAGCAAGTGCGCGGGTTTGGCGTCGTACAACAGCGACCAGGCGCCAGCCGCCGACCGCTTCCAAAGCTGGCCCCCGGGCCCGGTGGCGGCGAACAGGTTGCCGACGGAGTCGGCCGCGAGATCCCAGACGTAGAGGACGTCCGGGGACGGCCGCGACTCGGCGTGGGCCGGGTCGGTCAGCTCGACGATCTTGCCGGAAGGGCCCGTGCCGGCGAAGACCTTGCCGTCGGACGTCGCGGCCAGGCTGAGGATCTGGCCGTCGGCGTGGTCGAGGATCCGGTCCCAGCCCCTGGCGTCCCTGGCCGCCAGGCGGAAGACCCGGCCGTCGTCGCCGGTGGCGGCGAAGGTCGAGCCGTCGGCGGCCCGCGCCAGGTCCCAGACGCGATCCGCCGGCAACGGGAACGTCGGCGCGAGCGCCCGTCCCAACCGAATCCGGCCCTGGTCGGAGACGACGACGCGCTCGCGATGATGCTTGGCGAAGGCCGCGGCCGACTCCTGCCGCCACGTCTCCAGCTTCGCGGACGACTCGCCCGCGACGACGACGAGGATCGCCGCCGTCGCGAGCGCGCCTGGGAGAATCCGCCGCCGACCGTCCGGATTGGTCATGTCGCCTCTCGCCGCTCGTGGAAGTCGGGCGTCCGCCCGGTCACTTCAACGATAGCGACAGTCCGGCGTCCTTCGCCACCGTGAACCGGAGCGTCTGGCTCCCCTCGACGACCCAGGGGGTGGCGACGGCCGCGGTCAGGTCGGCGCGGATCGCCGCGGCCGGGCTGCGTCGCTTCGAGCCGAACGCGGCGCGGACGCTGGCGGGAAGGTCCGGCAGGACCACGCCGTTGACGGCCAGCCCGCGGTCGGGAGACTGGACGTGCAGGAAGACCTCGTCGCGCTTCAACTCCGTCTGAAGCCGCAGCGACGTCAGAATCCCCGCCAGGTCGCGAGGCTCGTTCAGGGTCGGGTCGTTCTTGAACCGCCGCTTGGCGCTGGTCGACAGGTCGCAGACGACGGCCTCGTAGCTCCCTTCCGGGAAGTCCTCGGGGATCGCGAGCGTCGCCTCCACCTCCTGACGCTCGCCCTTGTACGGCTTGAGCGTCGCGAACGCCCGCAACGTCCCGCCGGGCTCGACCGCGACCGACCCCAGCCGCGCCGATTCGATCGTCGCCGTCCGCCGGCCGTCCTCGATCGCCACGTCGCAGTCGATCGACTCGATCCGCGCGGGGGCCATCGGGTTCCTCACCAGGATCGAGACGATCGACGCCAGCGGCCCGAACAACGCCGAGCCGCCGGAGGCGCCGGCGTAGCGCGGCCCGCTGAAGGAGTCCCGAAGCGTGATCGTCCCCAGCCCCTCAAGACGAACGTCGGCCGCGACCCTGGCCGTGAGTTCCGCGGGCAACTCCCCCTCGGTGTCGATGGCGCTCGTGAGGACCGACGTCACCAGCGAGGCGATCAACGACGGCTCGCGGACGATCCGGACCTTGTACGTCTGGGGGTCGGCGTACCGGCCGGCCTTGACGCGGACGGTCATCGGCATCAGGTCGGGCTCGACCCCCAGCCGGCCGGCGACGCCCGTGCTGACGTCGGCGTCGATCACCCCCACGATCTTCAAGGGCGAGCCCATCTTCATGCTGACGCTGGAGCGGGGATAGACCGTGTGGATGTAGCCGGTCATCATCGGGAACCGGCAACTCCCGAGGCCGAACATCGGATGGCCGAAGCCGTAGACGCGATCCCCCTCGACGTGCGTCACGGTGCCGATGCCGGAAAGGTCCAGGTCGCCCAGCACCATCGCGATGCTCAACGGCGAGCCCGGCGCCAACGGCCGATCCCCCTCGCGCTTGACGACCTCGTCGGTGGCGCGGCCCCCCGCCGCGGCCGCCATGCCCAGCGGCCGCAGACTCCGGTCGAGCATCTCAAGCGCCCGAGGGCTGAAGCCCGAGGCGGCGAGCGGCGTCGTGATCGGGACCATCCCCGCCCCGCCGCCGGAGACCCGTAGCGGCGCGGCCCAACGATTGGGGACGTCCTCGTCCCCCGCCGCCGCGCCGGCGTCCAGCAGATACGAGACCGAGGCGGGGACCGGCGCGGCGCGGTCGCGGGCCTCCGCGGCCAGCTTGCGGTCGCTGGCGCGGACGTACTGGACCATCTGCTGGAACGGCGTCACGCCGGCGATCGGGTCCTTGGCGAACTCCCAGGCGAACGCCACCGCGCCCACCAGCTTGCCTTCGATGTAGATCGGGCTGCCGCTCATCCCCTGGACGACGCCGGCGTGCTCCAGGTCGCAGCCGCTCAGCCGGCAAAGGACCATGTCGCGGCCGGGGCTGACGTCGCGCATCACGCCCAGGACCTCGGCGGAGAACTCCTCCGGCCTGGTCCCGACCATCACCGTCCGACCCACCCCCCTCATGCCGGGTTTGAGGTCGTCGACGTTCCAGTACGTGGACGCGGCGGGCTCGTCGGCCCGCGCGACCGCCGTCGCCAGCGCCAATAGCGCCAGCGCGATTCCGCCCAGACGAACCGTCGCGGGTCGCATGGCGAACGCCTCCCCGAGTTGAAGCGACGACCGATCGGCCGTCCGGACGAGCATCGGCCCGAAACGAGGGAAACCTGCTCTGTCGAAAACCTAAACACCGGGTGATGATAAACATCCCTTCTCCCCTCGTGGGAGAAGGTGGCCGAAGGCCGGATGAGGGGGCGACCGGCGTCGCATCCCGCGTCCGGCCATGACCTTGAGGTCCAAGGCTTTCGGTCGCGCCCCCCTCATCCGCCCCTTCGGGGCGCCTTCTCCCACAAGGGGAGAAGGGGGAAAGCCCGCTCGCTGGCGGTGGTTTTCGACAGAGCAAGGGAAACCCCAAGACATGATCGGCCGACGCGGTCGACGATCTCCAGAGGGACCGCCTCGCCCCTCCCGAACCGAACCGCCCGACGATCGCCGTCGGACGTCACGCCCGCCTTGCCACGGGCCTTGACTTCGAGGGTCGCTCTCTTCCGGACCCTCTCTGATGAAGTGTACACGGCCGACCAGGCCGAGTCAACGGATTCAAGAATTCCTTTTTCGACTGATCCGTCGAATCCCCCGTCCGCGACGTCCGTCGTCGTCGCGGATCGGGCGGGGCCGGCGGGCCGAGGCCGCGGGGCTTGAGGGTGGGGCTCGCGTCAATACTGATCGGCGCCGACGATCTCGCCGCCGTTGCGGGTGGAGAGCGCCTGGTAGGCGCCGACCTTGCCGCCGTTGAGGTTCAGGCCGAACGGGGTGGCGGCGGTCGCGCCGACGGGGAGGCCGTTGATCTGCGGCGACGTGATCATCCACGAGTCGACCGAGTCCTTGAGGAACCGAACCGAGCCGTCGCACATGGCGACGTTGACGCCGCCGGGGTGGAAGCTCATGGCGTTGCGGATCGCCCAGAGGGACAGGGCGTTGTTGTCCGGGTCGTTGGCGGGGTCGGAGTACTTGCGGGCCCAGTTGGGCGCGAAGCGGGTCTCGACGGAGGAGCCGTCCGCGTCGTTGCCGCTCCAGATGTGCATCCGCGCCCGCGTCTGCTGGCCGTAGACGCCGTGGCCGTTCTCCGTATACATCATCGTGTTGCTGGTCCCGTCGCTCACCGAGGCGACGGTGACGAGGTCGGCTATGATGACCCCCTTGGCGTACTGCGCGAGGCCGGGCGTGATGCTCAGGCCGGTCGGCCCCCCTTGCAGGCCGAAGGCGTTCCACGGGCCCACGACGCCCGAATAGTGGCTGTGGACCTGGCGCATCCCCCGCGACGGATCGCCGAACTGGAGCGGCTCGGACTCGCCGGCGGACGGATCGCTGGGGCAGTTGTAGGTGGCGATCGCGATCCCCGGCACGGTCCAGTTCTCCGGCATGAAGAACGGCTGCATGAAGTTCGCCGCGTTGTACGCCGCGGTCTGCTCGACGAACGGGCAGATCCGGACCAGCGACGAGAAGCCGATGTTCGTCGAGAAGCCCGCCCCCTGGACCATCAGGGCCGGCGGAAAGGCGCCGTTGGCGCTCTCGTAGTTCACGGCCCCCAGGGCGATCTGCTTCAGATTGTTGGTGCATTGCGCGCGCCGGGCGGCCTCGCGGGCCGCCTGCACCGCCGGCAGCAAGAGCGCGATCAGCACCGCGATGATCGCGATGACCACCAGCAACTCGATGAGGGTGAAGCCTCGACGCGGAAGACGGCTCGTTTCCATTTCCGACTCCTGACGGGTGACGTGACGGGTCGAGTTGGCGTCGGCGCGGGAACTCCGTCTTCGGACGACGCGCCGGGCCCCGGCCGCGCGGCCGGGGCGATCGCTCGGATGCGGGCGGGGCCCCTCAGCGCCTGGCCTTGCCCTTCTTGCCCTTCGGCGCGACCTGGAGCTTCAGGTTCTCCTCCGGGATGTCGATGGAGCCGGACCCGCGCACGGTGTCGTCACCCCCGCAGCCGATCACCGGAGCCACGCATGTGGAGATCACCAGGAAAAGCGTCGCGCGGCGACGCGAGAGACGTGGGTCTGGTTGCATTGGCGGGATTTCATTCATGATCGCGGTGAAAATCGCTCACCAACATCCGTCATGGACCAGGAGCCGGCGGGAATGTCCAGGGTTCCGACGACGAATCGGCCGCTCGACCTCGAGTCGCCGCGTCATCGCCCCCAGGACGGACGGGTGAGGGTCGGGTCAGGTTCGGGGTCCCGAGGAAATGCTCGGGATCGCGCGGCCCTCCGAGGAGGGGCGCGGGGCGAAGCGGCCTAGCCTCGCGACCGCTCCCACGCCCGCATCAAGCATCATGATAGGCGTGGCGCGTCAGTCCTGTCAATCACATCCAGAGTCGTGGAGACGGCTCATTGACGCGCGGCTGGGCGGGGTCGACGACGTCGAGGCGAACCAACCGCTTTTCCTCGATATCGGCCGCGCCGCCGCCGAGGGCCTTGAATTTTGTTGAATCGAAGTTAAACTCGACCGAATGAGCGTCGTATCGGGAACGGACCACGCGACGGCGACGAGGGAGCCAGGCCCATGTTGAACATCCGGGGGACGGCGAATTTCGCGGGCGGCGGATTGACGCGCAGGACGTTGCTGCGGGCCGGGACGCTGGGGCTGACGGGGTTGACGCTGGCCGATTTGTTGCGAGCCCGAGCCGAAGGCGGCGTGGGCAAGCGCGGCGACGACGAGCCGTCGGTGATCCTGGTCTGGCTCGACGGCGGCCCTCCCCAGCACGAGACCTACGACCCCAAGCCCGACGCCCCCGCCGAGATCCGCGGCCCCATCGGCTCGATCCCCACGGCCGTCCCCGGAGCGCGGATCTCGGAGTTGCTCCCCCGCCACGCCGCGATCCTGGATAAGGTCAGCCTGCTCCGCGCCGTGCATCACGACAACAACGACCACTTCACCGCCGCCCACTGGATGCTCACCGGCTACCCCGGCCCCAACGGCGCCGACACCACCCCGGTGAACCCGTCGTTCGGCTCGATCATCAGCAAGATCAAGGGGACCAAGCGGCCGGGGATGCCCACCTACGTCGGCCTTCCCAACACCCACTCCGTGGGCCTCCCCATCGGCTACCACGGCGCGGCGTATTTGGGCCGGACGTTCGACCCCTTCACCGCCGACGGCGACCCCAACAACGACGCCTACCGCGTCGCCGCGCTGGAACTCCCCGCCGGCGTGGACGCCGCCCGCCTCGGCGCGCGCAAGAACCTGTTGTCACGCTTCGACGCCGCCCGCGCGGGAGCCGACCGAATCGCCGCCGGGGTGGACCTGGACCGCTTCCAGACCGCCGCCCTGGACATGATCTCCGGCCCCGACGCCCGCGCCGCCTTCGACCTGTCCCGGGAGCCGGCGACGCTCCGCGACCGCTACGGCCGTCACCCCTGGGGTCAAAGCGCCCTCCTGGCGCGCCGGCTGGTGGAGGCCGGCGTCCGGTTCGTCACCCTGACCTTCGGCGGCTGGGACTGGCACGCCAGCATCGAGAAGGGAATGCACAACGTCCTGCCGGTCCTCGACGCGGCGGTCGCCACCTTGATCCAGGACCTCCACCAGCGCGGGCTGCTGGAGACGACGATCGTGCTGGTCATGGGCGAGTTCGGCCGCTCGCCGCGCTTGAACCAGGGACTCCCCTACGATCCGATCCCCGGCCGCGACCACCACGGCCAGGTGATGAGCGTGCTGGCCGCCGGCGGCGGCTTCCCCGGCGGCCAGATCATCGGCGCGTCGGACTCCAACGCCGCCTACCCCTCCGAGCGCGCCGTCCGCCCCCCGGACATCATCGCCACGATCTACAGCCGCCTGGGAATCGACCCGGACACGGCCTTCCTGGACCGCACCGGCCGACCGATCACCATCGGCTCCACCGGCCTGCCCATCCCCGAGTTGATCGGCGGCGCCGCCACGGCCTGAAACTCCTGTGCCCAACCGTGGCGTCACGGGAGACGCGGAGAAGACAGGGAGTCAATGAACCACGGAGTCACAGAGGACACAGAGAAGACAAGAGAGATGAGATAAGAGAGAGAAGACAAGAGAGGGAAGACAAGAAAGAGAAAATAAGAAAAATGGCAAGAGAGAAGATAAAAAGGGGGAGAAAGTCGAGAAAAGGAAATCCATCAAGGGATTGAATCAGTCATCGAATCCATCACGGAAATCCAGTAAGGGCAAGGAGCCCTGGGGCCACGAAAGACATCGAGAAGTGGAATCCGTGCGGGAGTAATTCATTAAAAGTCAGCACCCCCCTTCTCGTTCTCCTCTTTCTCCTCTTCTTCTCTCTTGTCTTCTCTGTGTCCTCTGTGACTCCGTGGTTCATTGATTCCCTGTCTTCTCCGTGTCCTCCGTGGTTCCTTAACGGATTTCCGCCGAGTCGGAAGCCGGCGGCTCGTCCGTCTCGGCCCGCTCGAGGGGCGCGTGGCGGCGAAGCTCCCGGACGTGGTCGCGGACCAGTTCGCGGCGACGGTCGCGACCGTATCGCCAGGTGGCGGCCGAGTCCCAAAGCGCCACGCCGAGCAACCCGGCGATCAGCGCCAGGATTCCCAGCCAGAGGACCACGAAGACCGGGTTGCCCCGGCCTCTCGCCCCAGGCTCGACCCAGTAGCCAAGCTCCATCAAGCCGGCGATCGTCGCCAGCACCGCCACGCCGAGCCGACGGCGGACGTCCTGGCGCGCATGGAAGACGCGGTCGACGTCCGAAAGAGGCCCCTCGCGCCCCTGGCGGTCGAGCCGGAGGCGCAGGCCGAGGAACAGGGCGATCAGCCCGACGCCGATCCCCAGCCCTCGAATCGCCGACTGCAATTCGGCTCCGGCCACGCGCGGGTTCCCGTCAATAGAGGTCCATCCTGGTCATCCGGGCCTCGATCCGATCGGCGTTGCGGGCGATCTCCAGGATCGCGTCGCGAAGCTCGCCGACCCGCATCCGATCGCGCGCGAACGTCCGCGACATCACCAGCATCGGCGCCCCCAGGACGTAACGTACCGAGAGGCTGCCGTAAGTCAACCGGCTGTTGAGCGCCAGCGCGTAGCCGTAGTACGACGGATCGGCCGGGCCGCAGACCGAGAAGACCGACAGATAGCGCTCGGCCCGGTTCTCCTCGCCGTCGTTGACCTCGACCATGACCTCTTGAAGCCGGTCGTTGGGCTGGGGGAGCAGGACGCGGAAGGTGTCGCGGCTCCCCTGGATGAACGAATCGACCCCCTGGAGGCTCTCGCGGAGGATGCTCTCGGTGTCGCGAAGCTGATGGATCAGGACCTGAAGCTCCTCGGACAACTCGTCGGCGGAGGCGAAGCGGTCGCCGGGCGTCTTGGCCAGGCAGCGGCCGATCAACTCGACCAGCCGGGGGTTCGCCGTCGGGAGGATGGCCTTCAGGTCGGGGACCGTCCCTCCCTGGTGAAGCCCGATGAGGGTCGCGATGTTGGCCGAGGTGAACGGCAGGCGGCCCGTCAACAGGTAGTAGAACATCACCCCGACGGCGTAGATGTCCGACTGCGGGCTGGCGGGAGTGCCGCCGAAGAGTTCCGGGGCCATGAACGTCGGCGTGCCGGCCAGCGGCTGGTTCGCCCCGGTCAGCTTCGCCCGCGTCTGCGCCAGGCCGAAGTCGGCGAGCTTGGCGTCGCCGTCGGCCGTCAAGAGGACGTTCGACGGCTTGACGTCGCGATGGATCAGCCCCGAGCGGTGGGCCGCGGCCAGCGCGCCCAGCACGTGACGGACCAGCCGAGCGGCCCTTCGGGCCTCGAACGGCCCGTCCTTCACCAGCGAGTCGCGCAGGCTCACGCTGCCGGGGACGTACTCCATCTCGATGAAGTGATAGCCCGCGTCCGAGCCCAGGTTGTGGACGGTCACCACCTGGGGGTGGATCAGGTTGGCCGCGGCCCGGGCCTCGGCCCAGAACTGGTCCTTCAGGAACGGTCGCCGCGCCACCAGGTTGGGGTCGATGACCTTCAACGCGCAGGTGCGCTCCAGCCCCAGGTGCCACGCCTTGAAGACGCGGGCCATCGAGCCCCGGCCCAGATCCTCCATGACGCGGTATTGCGCCAGCTTGCGACCGATCAGGTCGTCGCTCCACTCGGGTTCGGAATGGCGATCGGACGACCGCGACGCGAGCCGCCCGGCGGGACGCGAGACGTGCAACCGCGTGGCCTCCGGGTCGACCGCCTCGAGACGGGCCTGGGGTTTGGGCGGCGGGTCGGAGGACGTCGCGCCGGCGGCGCGGGGTCGTCCGTCGTCCATGACGGGCGGCGAGGTCGCCGTGAGGAGACCTGATTTCATGAAACCAAACAACCTATGGGTTCGTGGCGAGGGCGCGGCCTGGGCCGGCGCCTCGGACGCGGGACTTCGTCGGAGCCGCGGAGAATGATGGTGGGTGACCACGCCGGAGGCTTGAGCGAGGCTGGGAGGTTGAATGTAGAACCAACGCATCCTTGGTTTTACGTCGATCGGCGTGAATGAACCTCCACCACTCTATTCTATCCCTGGATCGGCGTGGTTTCCAGTTCACTACAAGGAATCCCTCGGATTTCGCGCCGGGACGCGGAAATTCGTCCGGGAGCGACCGCGCCCCGCCGATCGGACGCGGCGGCCGTCGTCGAGGTTCGCGACGACCGGGGCGGCCTGGAGGCGAGGCGATCCTTATGAAGTGACGGCCCGGCAAGAAGGGCGCGCCGTTCGATTTTGGAGTCGGCCAGTGGAGAGCGCGGCCGCCGAGGGCCTCCGCTCTCCCCTGACGACCGGACTCTTTTTCCTGACCGTCACGGATTTTGGGGGCCTGAACGAATCTTCCCCCCTTGCGGGGGAAG
>CALCIB010000225.1 GCA_937907525.1 uncultured Planctomycetales bacterium
GAATTTCGGTGTAAGCCATGGCTTGAGAACGACTTCAAATCCGATGGCCTCCGGTGTCGCCCACCCCTCATCCGGCCTTCGGCCACCTTCTCCCTCAAGGGGAGAAGGCGATCAACGCCGCGGCTCACTCCTCGTCGTGACGACTTCTGAAAAAGTGTCGGGTCGTCAGCCCGGCGGGAGAGGGGATGGACGCGCGTCGTCGTCCAGGATTATCTTGGCGGCGACGTCGGCCCCTCGCCGCGGCGGTCGGTCGAGAGGTTACTATACGCGCCGGGGCGAAGGTGCGAAAGCATGTGATGGCCGCGGCGGCGCGACCGCTCGGCGCGGAGGGCGGCCAGGTCGATCGGGCCGACGACGATCTTCTCGCCGGGGCCCGGATCGGCCTGGGCGAGGATCCGGCCGTCGTAGTCCACGATCATGCTGCCGCCGGGCCAGGAGAACGGCGGGTAGTTCGCCAGGCTCGCCCCCTGGTTGGCCGCGACGACGTAGGCCATGTTCTCGACGGCCCGCGCCCGATTGAACAGCGTCCACCAGTCCATCGGCGGGGTCGCCCCCCAGGGGTCCATGTAGGCGGAGACCCGCAAGAGGACCTCCGCCCCCGCCAGGGCCAGGGCGCGGATGGCCTCGGGGAAGAGCCAGTCGTAGCAGATCGCCGCGCCCAGGCGGCCGATCTCCGTCTCCACGACCGGGAACATGGGCTCGTCGTAGCCGGGCAGGTCGTCGGGGCTGGCGTGAAGTTCCCAGGGGAGCCACGGATGGACCTTGCGGTAGCGGCTCAGGAGCCCGTCGGGGCCGATCAGGCAGGTCGTGTTGAAGACCGCCTCCGGCCATTTGGGGTCGACCTCCAGGAACGTCCCGGTCTGGATGAAGACGCCGCGGCGGCGGGCGCTGGCGACGTAGCGGTCGACGTGCTCGTTGGGGATCGGCACGGCCAGCTTGTCGCGCAGCTCGTCGAGCGTCGGGTAGATCGGGACGGCGTGGGCGAACTCGGGGAAGACGACCAGGCGGACGTCGAAGAACGGCGAGTAGCCGACGACCGCGTGATCGACCATCTCCAACAGCTTGCCGACCCGTCCGGGGATCTCGTCGCGCGAGCGCGGGCGGGGCAGGTCGGTCTGGCAGGCGGCGGCGTAGTAGCGTTCGATCACGGTCGCGGGGCTTTCTCGTCGATGGGAATTGGATCGTGGTCGATCGCGGCCTCAGCGGCGGCGGGGGGGACGGCCGAGGAGGTCGAAGACCGCCGGAGGGGCGCCGACGTCCAGGCGGGGCCGGCCGGGGAAGTGGCCGGGGTCGAGTCGAAGGTCCAGGGGGTCGACCGGGCCGGGGCGGGACCGCTCCAAAAGCCGGACGCTGGGGGCGGTGGCGCCGGCGCGGGGGCCGGTCACGTCGCGGACGTGGTCGGCCCCCCAGAGGTCGACCCACTGGGAGCCGACGTCGCGGTTGCGGTTGGGGAGCGGGACGTCGTCTCCGGCCGCGAACCCCTGGGTCTCGATCGCGTCGCGGTCCTGCCGCCAGAAGACCGACCCCTGGGCGAACGACTCGGCGTCGCCGCGGCAGAGGACGCTCTCCCTGGGGGCGCGCTCGGAGAAGTCGACGTAGGCGGTGTCGGAACTGGAGACCAGCCAGGGGCGATCCGGCCCCGGGGCCTCGCCGGGCCAGCGGTCGACCCGGACGACGGCGCCGGCCGCGGCGAGCGTGCAACGGTCGATCCTCAGGTCGGCGTAGAACCGGGCTCGGGCGACCCGCGCCGGGGTCAGCCGGAAGACGTCGCCGCGGGCGCCGATCGCGGAGCGCGAGACCGAGACGATCCCCATGCCGATCTCGGCGTGGAGGGCGTCGCCGACGGTGGTCAGGACGCAGTCCTCCAGCGCGCAGGCCGGGCGGCCTGCGGCGTCGGCGATCGGCGGGTCGGCGGGGGCCGCGGGCCGCGGCCGCGTCGTGGGGGCGTCGAAGGCGATCAGGACCGGGGGCCGGTCCTCGGCCCGGGGGATCGCCAGTTCGCAGCGCTTCAGGGCCAGCCAGCCGTCGCGGACCCGGACCAGCGACTCCAACGCCGTCGGCGCGCTCGTCCGCAGCCGCATCCCCGAGATCGCCAGCCAGCCGCCATCCAGGGAGAGCAGGGCCTCGCCGGTCGCGCCGGGGGCGGGTTCGAAGGTCAGGGGAGGGCGCTCGGGATCGCCCGGCTTGGCGGGCGGGGGCGGGAACGGGTCGACGCGGATCTCCACCGTCGAGCCGTCGGGGAACCGCGTCGGGGTGATCGGCCTGACGCCCGAGCCGACCGCGTGGACCTTGAGCGTCCCTCCGGGGGGCGGCGCGTTGGCGCGTAGGAACGCTCCCAGGTCGCCCCCCCAGGGGCCGGGGGCGTCGGCGTCGAAGGTCAATTCGCCGATCTCCCGAACGCCCGTCGCCGGGCCGACGATCCGAGGCGCCGCGGGGGGGGGGAAGCCGAAGAGGGTCCGCGACTTGAAGTGCGGTCGCGACTGGGCGACGCCGGCCATGAGTCCCTCCCATCCCGGCAGGAAGGGCGTCAGGACCGGCGGGGAGACGTCGGCGATCCAGGGCGCCCCCGGCAACTCCGAGGTGATCTCGCGCGAGTCGGTCGCCCCCAGGTTCCACGTGGAACGAAACGCCGCCAGCGAACGCGCGCGGATCTCGTGCCCCGGCCCGGCCGAGAAATAGCCCAGCCACCCCGCGAACAGGTTGCCGCCGCCGCTCCAGCCGAGTTCCCGTTCGAGGGCCGTCGCCGCGTCGTCGCCGTGGACCAGGCTGGCGACCCCCGGCCCGCCGATCCTGCTGAACACCGTGTCGAACGCCCGAACCTCCAGGCGACGATCCGCGGCCTCGGACCTCGACTCGCCCGCCAAGTCGATCAACGGCCCTCGGCAGACCAGCGCCGAGCCCAGGGTCCACAGCGATCGCGACGGCCGCTGCGCGGCGGCCGAGGTCCGGACGATCGGCCCGTCGGACGCCAGCACGGATCGAACCGCCACCACTTCGGACGTCCCCGGGCCCAGGTCGAACAGGGTCGAGACGTCGCCCCGGATCAGGCTCCCCTCGATTCGGACCCGCGACGGCTGGGACGCGCCCCCCTCGGCGCGGAGGAACGCGAACGGCGCCTTGGCGAGGTTGTAGATCGTCACGGTGCAGTTCCGAAGGGTCAGGTCGCCCCCCGTGACGTGGAACAGGGCCTGCTGGTTGACGCCCAGGTCGCGCGCGTTGACCACCAGGTCCAGCGAGTCCAGTACCAGCGACCGGCCGTCGAGGTTGAAGACGCCCGGCTGCGCGCGGACGGCCTCGATCCGGCTCCCCTCGATCCGAACCGCCGCGCGGAACCCGGGTCGCGACCGGATCACGCGGGCCTCGCCGGGGACGCGCGGGTCGTTCAGGGTGAACGGGCCGACGTCGGCGATCTCGACCACGCCGCGGGGGACGTCCAGCCCCAGCCTGAGCGTCGAAACCGCGCCGGCGTCGCCGACGCCGGGGGCGCGGCGGACCACCGTCGTGGGGCCGTCGGACTCCAGGACGACCGGGACGCGCGCCCAGGACGGCAGGTGGTCGGCCAGGATCTCCGGCGGGTGGGTCTTCCCGGACGCGACCGTCGCGGGCGCGTCGAGCGGCTCTCGCCACGTCGCGGGGCCTTGCGGCGGCGGCGACGCGGAGGGGCGGGCGGCGGCGACGGCGGGTTGGAGAGTCGTGGGCGGGGGTTGGGACTGGAGGGGCGTCGGCTCCGGTCGCTCGCGGGGAGGGGGGAGCGCCCGGGAGTAGTCGACCGGCGTGTAGTCGGGGAACGGCCGGAGGATCAGGTCCATGCCGATGACCACCACGATCACGGCCGCGCCGATGACGACGCAGCGCCAGATCCAGGCGTCCTCGGAGATCTCGGACGTCCGACGGCCGATCGCCCCGGGCAGGGTCGATGGGACCGCCGCGCCTCCCGCGCCCAGGCCGCCCGCGGCCGTCGGGGAGTCGTCCTCCTCGTCCAGAAGCTCGTCCCGAAGCGCGGCGAGCGAGATCGACGGCGGCGTCGCGACCGGCGGCGCCGCGACCGGCGATCGCGCGCCGACGGCCCCCGACGACGGCGCCCGCGGCCGCGGCGAGCGCTCGACGACCTCGTCGTCGATGGGGACCAGCGCCACGCTCGACTCGTCGCCGACGCTCGCCCCCAAATCCGAAATCAACGCCCGATAGCTGGCGTGGCGCTCCTCCGGCTTCTTGGCCATCATCTGGCGGATCACGGCCCCGAGCGCCGGCGGCAACTCCGGCCGAATCTCCAGGACGTCCGGCGGCTCGGCGCGGGCGTGCCGGGTCAGCTTCTCGGTGATGTCGCCGCCGGGGAAGGGGGGGAGCCCGGTCAACAGGTAGTGCAGCGTGCAGCCCAGCGAGTAGATGTCGCTCTGGAAGCTGGTCGCCCGGCTGTCGCGGGCCTGCTCCGGGGCCATGTAGTCCACCGTGCCGACGGTCGTCCCCTCCCGGGTGACCCGCTCGTCCTCGGCCTCCGGCCGCAGGGCCAACCCCAGGTCGATGATCTTGAGTTCGCCGTCGAGCGTCCGAATCAGGTTGGACGGCTTGACGTCGCGGTGGATCACCCCCCTGGACGCCGCGTACTCCAGCCCCCGCGCCGCCTGGACGACCAGCCCCACGGCCTCGTCGGCGTCCAGTGGGCCGTGCTGCTGGACGTAGTCGTGAAGGTCGTGCCCCCGAACGTACTCCAGCACCAGGTAGTAGCGGCCGTCGTCGCTGCCGCGGTCGTAGATCTGGACGATGCTGGGGTGCTGAAGGTCCTCGGCGCTTTTGGCCTCGGAGACGAACCGCTTGAGGATCGTCGAACTCCGCGCGAGCGCCGTCGGCAGGACCTTCAGCGCCACCTCCAGCCCGGTGTCGACGTGGACGGCCCGGTAGACCGAGCTCATCCCGCCGGACCCCAGGGGGTGCAGGACGCCGTAGCTCCCGATTCGGAACCGATAGGGCTCCTCGCTGGTCGATCCCGCCTCGGCCATGTATCGCCTCGTCCGCCTCGCTCCCGGTCGTGAACCGTCGGCCTCGCGCCCACCAAGAAGGATACGGGCCGGCGGGCCGTGCGACACGACCCCCGCCGGAATCCAGGCGCGTGCTCGCGCGAGAGAACGCGCGACGGGCCCATGATCCGACCCCGCCGCCGCCCGGTCGAATCGCCCCGCGCCCGCCGCCTTCTAATACGATACTCCTTCGGGACCGTTTCGGCATCCAGGGAGGGACCGCCGGGCCCCGCGACCGTTCGGAAAGAAAAAGGCTGACCGTCACGGATTTTGGGTGCCTGAACGAATCTTCCCCCCTTGCGGGGGAAGACAGACCGCGAAGCGGTCAGAT
>CALCIB010000226.1 GCA_937907525.1 uncultured Planctomycetales bacterium
AGCCGCCGCCGCCACCGCCGTAGCCGCCGCCACCGCCGTAGCCGCCGCCGCCACCGCCACCGTAGCCGCCCCGACCGCCGCCGCCGCCCGAGCGGGGCTCGCGCGGACGCGCCTCGTTGACCGTCAGCCGCCGGCCGTCGGTCTCATGGTCGTGAAGACCGTCGATCGCGGCCTGCGCCTCGGCGTCCGTGCTCATCTCGACGAAGCCGAACCCCTTGCTGCGGCCGGTCTCGCGATCCGAGATGACCTCAGCGCTTTCGACGGTGCCGAACTGCGAGAACATCTGCTCGAGGTCCGAGCTGTTCACGCGGTACGCGAGATTCCCGACGTACAGTTTCTTACCCACCTGCGAACTCCTAGCGTGGCGACTCGACGCGACCCTTGTACTTCTTCACTTTCCGGGTCTCTGACGTGGGCCGGCGACCGGCCCTGGGCGGTGGAAAGGCGGATGAGGCAGGCGAGAAGCTCTTTTGGGATCTACCGGCACGCGCTCGTTCGGTTTCCAGCCAAGCCAAAGTATAGAGCCTTTCCCCCCTCCCGGGTAGTCCGATTTCGCGATCCCGCGCGGATTCTCGAAAATCCCGTATTGTAGCGGGCCGAGCCGACCCGAACCAGGCCGCGCGCTCCGCCCGATCCCCCGAATCCGACCTTTTTCTCGAGAATTTCGCGCCGGCGGCCTGGAAATTGAATCAAGGACTCCCCAGCCGCGCCGGGCACGCTCGGCGTCGAATCACCGAAATTCCAGCATCGGGAGACCCGAGCCATGCCGCAAGGTGATAAATCGAAGTACACGGACAAGCAGAAACGCCAGGCGGAACACATCGCCGAGGGCTATGAGGACCGGGGCGTCGCCGAGGACGAGGCCGAACGCCGGGCCTGGGCCACCGTGAACAAGCAGTCCGGCGGCGGCAACAAGTCCGGGAGCGGTCGCGGCAAGCCCGAGAACCACTCCCCCAGCAAGAAGGGCGGAAAGCTCGGCGGCGAGGCGTCCGCCGCCAGACCGGCCGCGGAACGCTCCGCCTCCGCCAAGAAGGCGGCGGAAACCCGCAAGCGGAACAAGGAGAAGAACGCCTCATCCTGAACGAGCGTCGATCAAGCCCCGTCGCTCGCCGCGCGCCTGATCGCGTAGACGGCGACGGGGACGTGAAACAGTTCCGCGCGCCCCTCCGGCCGCATTCCCAGGCGTCGCGCCACCCGGATCGACGCCTGGTTCTCGCCGTGGATCAGGCTGACGACCCGGCGCTGGCGGAGCCGGTCGAACGCCGCCGCCAGCGAGGCCCGACCCGCCTCGGTGGCGTAGCCCAGTCCCCAGAACGCGCGCCGGAGCGTCCAGCCGACCTCCATCCCCGGCCAGCCCTCCGGCCGCCAGCAGCCGACCCGGCCGACCATCTCCCCGGTCGCCCTCGCCTCCACCGCCCACATCCCGAACCCGCGCAATCGCCAGTGGCCCAGGACCATCGCCATGTTCCGCCACGCCTCGTCGCGGGACATCGGCCCGGAGCCCAGGTAGCGCATCACCTCCGGGTCGCCGACCATCTCGGCGTAGGCGTCCAGGTCCTCCTCGCGAAACTGTCGAAGGATCAGGCGCTCGGTCTCCAGGGTCTCCATGGCGGCGGTCCAGTCGGGTGGGGGCGGCGGGGTCGGCGCGGGGAATCGTAGCGGCTCAAGTCTAACCGGCAAGGCGTCCCCGCCGCGCCGTCCGGTCGAGTCGGGCTTGAGGGCCCGGCCGGGTTTCGCCGATAGTGGCTGGGAGAGGGTCCGCGCGACGGATGCGTCGGGTCGTGATTTCCCAACCCGTGCCGGCAAGAGGGTCGAGATCGCCATGAATCGGGTCCGCCGCCGCCTCCGCGTCGTTTGCGCCTCGCTCGCGTTCGTCGTCCTCGCGGCCCCGGCCGTCCGGGCCGAGGACGCCTGGGACGCCGTCTTCCTGGCCGGCAGCAAGATCGGCTACATCCACACCTTCGTCGAGCAGGTCAAGGACAAGGATCGGTCGCTCAACCGCGTCCGGGTCGACACCGTCTTGAGCTTTCGTCGCGGCGACGACTCGGTCGTCCAGAAGATGATGTACGGCACCATCGAGACCCCCGACGGCGAGGTGCTCCGGCTCGACACCCGCACCCTCACCAGCGACAACGAGATCCGCGTCTACGGCGACGCCGTCGACGGCAAGATGACGCTGATCATGGAGGGGACCAACCAGCGCCAGGAGCAGGTGATCCCCTGGGGCCCGGAGGTCCGCGGCCCCTACGCGGCCGAGCAGAGCATGGCCAAGCAGCCCATGACGGAGGGGGAGAGCCGCAAGCTCAAGATGTACATCCCGGACCTCAACCGGGTCGTCGAGATCGAACTGAAGGCGGGCGCGACCGCCGACGTCCTGCTGGGCGACGGCGTCAAGCGACCGCTCCGCAAGATCGAGCAGGTCGCCACCCTTGACGGCAAGGTCCGTCCCGAGTTGGGCACGACCCTCTGGGTCGACACGGCCGGCCAGGTGCTCAAGCAGGACGTCGACCTGCTGGGCGGCATGACGACCTACCGGACCACCGAGGCCGGCGCCAAGGCCCCCGGCGGCAAGGTCAAGTACGACCAGATCCGCAACACCATCGTCAAGTCCGAGCGCGACATCACGAACCCCTATCAGACCACCTACGTCAAGTATCGGATCGCCCTCAAGGACGAGGACCCGACCCACGTCTTCCCCAACGACCGCCGCCAGACCGTCACGCCCGACGGCGACGGTCGAACCGCGACGATGGTCATCCAGTCCATGAGCCCCTTCGACGGCGAGCCGGGCTCGCCCGCCGATCCCGAGTTCCTCCGCCCCAACGCCATGATCACCAGCGCCGACTCGCGCGTCGTCAGCCTGGCCGATCGCGCCGTCGCCGGCGAGACCGACCCCTGGCGTCAGGCCGTGGCGATCAACCATTGGGTCTTCCAGAACGTCCGCAGCAATTTCGGCACGACCTTCGCCCCCGCCGCCGAGGCCGCGAAGAACCTCACCGGCGACTGCACCGAACACTCGGTGCTGGCCGCGGCCATGTCGCGGGCCAAGGGGATCCCCACCCGGATCGCCGTGGGCCTCATCTACGTCGACAGCAAGGAGATGAAGGCCAAGGGCTTCGGCTTCCACATGTGGCACGAGGTCCACGTCAACGGCCGCTGGGTCGCCCTCGACAGCTCCTTCGACCAGTCCGCCGTCGACGCCACCCATATCAAACTGTCCGAATCCAGCCTGGAGGGCGTCTCCCCCTTCGAGTCGTTCCTGCCGATCCTTCGCGTCCAGGGGAAGGTGACCATCGAACCGCTGGAGTTGCGCTGAGGCGGCTGGCGCGAACGCCGAAGGTCGATGCACGCGAATATGCGTACTCCCTTCTCCCCTTGTGGGAGAAGGCGCCCCGAAGGGGCGGATGAGGGGGGCGCGACCGAAAGCCCGCGGATTACCCCTCATCCGGCCTTCGGCCACCTTCTCCCACAAGGGGAGAAGGGATGATTGCCAGCCTCTTTCGTCGAGGGTTTCGCCCAAGTAGGACCGAATCCTGGAGTGCGACGGCCTACTCAGCCCCCACCGCGGCCGTCGACCTGGCGACCGCGCGACGGCCGTAGTGGAGCATCCCCGCGCCGAAGGCCAGCATCGCCAGGCCCCACCAGAAGTTGACGTTGACGTCCAGCGACTGGGCGTAGATCTCCGGGCTCGTGAAGTGGGTGACGACGCCGTAGCCGGTCAGAAGCCCGCCCAGCGAGAGGAACAGCAGCCCGATCGGGACGCGGATGTCGAGATTCACGGCGGCGGCTCCTTATCGGAAGATGACGTTCAACGCGATGCTCATCAAGACCACGGCCACGCCCAGGACCTCGGGCTTGCGATACCACGGCAGGCCGTGCTCGACGTCGTGCTTCGTGAGCGAGTAGACCAGGCCCTTGAGTTCCTCGTCGGGCCTGGGCTTCGTCGCCAGGCTCACGACGATCGTCACGACGAAGCAGACGCCGAACGCCCAGATGGCCGTCCAGAAGTTCTGCGCCATCTCGTTGCGGTAGGCGTGAAAGGGAAGGCGCGGGGACCAGCCCGCGAGGTTGGCGACGAACTCCGCGCCCCGGTTGATCCAGGCCCCCTTGACGCCCGGGACGGACCCCGCGGGCAGGCTGACGCCGTGATGGACCGCCGCGGCGCCGATCCCCGAGAGCAGCCCGAAAAACGCCCCGTTCGCCGTCGCCCGCTTCCAGAACATCCCCAGCAGGAACGTCCCCAACAGCGGCGCGTTGACGAACGCGAAGACGAGCTGGAGCAACTCCATGATGTTGTTGTAACTGGCCACGACGTAAGCCGCGGCGATCGAGATCGCCGTGCCGAAGAGCGTGGCGAAGTGCCCCATCCGCAGGTAGTGCTTGTCGCTGGCCTCCGGCTTGATGTACGCCTGGTATATGTCGAAGGTCCAGACCGTGTTGAACGCCGTGATGTTCCCCGCCATCCCCGACATGAAGCTCGCCAGAAGCGCCGTCAGGCCCAGCCCCAGGAGCCCCGCCGGAAAGTAGTGCAACAGGAGCTTGGGGATGGCCAGGTCGTAGTCCAGGACCGGCTGGCCGGCCGAGTCCCGTTCGATGGAGCCGTCGGTCTTAACCTTCGCCGGGATCAGGCCGTGGCCCAGGGCGTCGGCCTCGACGACGCTCGCCGACGCGCTTGTCGGGGCCTCGACGGCCGTCGGCGTCGGCAGCGCGACGGCGATCAGCCCCGGCAGGATCACCAGGAACGGAAACGCCATCTTCGGCAAGGCCGCGATCAACGGCGTCCGCCGCGCCGAGGTCATCGAGTCGGCCGCCATCGCCCGCTGCACGACCAAAAAGTCGGTACACCAGTAGCCGAAGGAGAGGACGAAGCCCAGCCCCATCGCCAGGGCGAACCACTCCACGCCCAGCGGGTTGGTATCGGCGTTCGTCATCCCCTTCCAGGCGTGGCCGAAACCCGGCGGGCACTTGGCGATCAGACCCTCCCAGCCGCCGACGTTCTTCAGCCCCAGCCAGACCAGCGGGAAGAAGCCGGCGACGATCAGGAAGAACTGAAGCACCTCGTTGTAGATCGCGCTGGTGAGTCCGCCCAGGTAGACGTACCCCAGGGTGATGACCGCGGAGACGAGGATGCTCAGGTGGAAGACGTACCCCGTCGGCAGCCCCAGCGCGTGGACGACCGGGTCGAAGATGTGCAGGACGCCGATCAGCTTGGCCATCGCGTACATCGACGCGCCGGAGGAGAAGATCGTCATCGCCGCGAACGAGATCGCGTTGAGTCCGCGGGTCTTCTCGTCGAACCGCAGCCTAAGGTACTCCGGCACCGAGCGCGCCCGCGAGCCGTAGTAGAACGGCATCATGAACAGCCCGACGAAGACCATCGCCGGGATGGCGCCCAGCCAGTAGAAGTGCGCCGTGGAGATCCCGTACTTGGCCCCGGAGGCGGCCATGCCGATGACCTCCTGCGCCCCCAGGTTCGCCGAGATGAACGCCAGCCCCGCCACCCACGCCGGGATCGAACGCCCGGAGAGGAAGAAGTCGGTGCTGGTCTTCATGAACCGCTTCAGCGCGAAGCCGATCCCCAGTACGAAGGCGAAGTAGATCACCATGATCAGGTAATCGATCCACGCCAATGTCGTGTGCATGCGTCTTTGCTTTCCTAATGCGTCGCCGCTCGGGGGGCTTCGGTCGGGGGCCGCGGGGTCAACAAAAGGTCAACGGGTCGCTCCGTCGAAAACCTAAACGACGGGTGACGCCAATCATCCCTTCTCCGCTTGTGGGAGAAGGCGGCCGAAGGCCGGATGAGGGGTAATCCCACGGCTTTCGGTCACGCCACCCCTCATCCGCCCCTTGGAACGCTGCCGAAACAACTTCCCTCGAACAACCTGGGAGAGAATATCCCCAGATTTCGCAGATTAACACAGATTACATTAAATTGTCCGATCCGAATCTGCGTCAATCTGGGAAATCCGTGGATGAATTCCTCGACGGAGAAGGCGCGGGACATTTACGAGTCGTTGGATTTTCCGGTTTTACGCCATGGGCACGCGATTCGGCCTTGGAGGATTCCCGGAAGTTATTTCGGCATCGTTCCTCGGGGCGCCTTCTCCCACAAGGGGAGAAGGGATTATGCGTGCTCGCCGGTGATGGTTTTCGACAAGGCATCAACGGGTGGAGAACTTGTAGACGGTCGTCTGCTTGTAGGTCTGGCCGGGCTTCAGGACCGTGTTCGGGAAGTTCCGATGGTGGATCGAGTCCGGGAAGTGCTGCGCCTCCAGGCAGAGGCCGTCGTGCTTCTTGTAGACGCGGCCGCCCTTGCCGGCGATCGTGCCGTCGAGGAAGTTGCCGCTGTAGAACTGCACGCCCGGCTCGGTGGTCGACATCTCCACGACCCGGCCCGACCTGGGATCGTACAGCCGCGCGGCGAACGCCAGGGCCCCGCCGTCGAGGTCCAGCACGAAGTTGTGGTCGTAGCCGCCGGGGTCCCCCTTCATGGCGTCGATCCGGGCGCCGACGGCCGTCGGCTCGCGGAAGTCCAGGGGCGTCCCCTCCACCGTGGCGATCTCGCCGGTGGGGATCAACGAGTCGGTGACCGGCGTGTACTTGGACGCCGCCAGGGTCAGCTCGTGGTCGAGGATCGTCGAGCCGGCGTCGCCGGAGAGGTTGAAGTAGCTGTGGTTGGTCAGGTTCACCGGCGTGGCCTTGTCGGTGGTCGCCGCGTAGTCGATCCGGAGCGCGTCGCCCGCCGCGGCGGTGAAGGTGACGGTGGCCGTGAGGTTGCCGGGGTAGCCTTCCTCGCCGTCCTTGCTCGTATAAGTCATCTTGACCGCCGGCCCCTCGGGCGATTCGACCGGCTCGGCCTTCCAGACCACGCGGTTGAAGCCTTTTTCGCCGCCATGCAGAGTGTTGGGCGGGTCGTTGATCGCCAGCGCGTGGTCCTTGCCGTCGAGCGTGAACCGCCCCAGCGCGATGCGGTTGGCGACCCTTCCCACGGTGGCGCCGAAGTACGGATGCTCGCCGAGGTAGCCCTTCAGCGAGTCGAACCCCAGGGCCACGTCGTCGACCTTGCCGTCGCGATCCGGGACCTCGATCGACGTGACGGTCGCGCCGTAGGTCGTCACCTTCACCGTGAGCCCGCCGTTTTTCAGCGTGTAAAGCTCGACGGCCCGGCCGTCCTCGGTCTTGCCGAAATCCATCTTGGTCAGACCCTTGACGTCGTCGAGGGCCGAGGCCGGCGCGACGAACGCCAGTGAAAGAAGGCAACCCAGGAGCGCGGCCGGGGCCCGGCCCGCGCGGGGATCGAATGCGTTCATGTTCATCCTCGTCGCCCCCGAAAAGGGAGGCCGGGACCGGGAGCGGCTCCCTCGCGACCCGCCGCGCGCCGGCGGTCCCGCGCGGGGACGTCACCATCCTGACGGCCGACGGCGCCGAACGCAACCGGTCAGCGACGTCGGATCGTCGGATCGCGCCGGCGGCCGCGCGACCGAACATTTTGAAAAACGGCGTTGACTCCGGGCGGCGATCGTTTATCCTGGCCGCCCGGACGTTTCGCGGAATCAACGCGCCGTCCCTTCCCAGACCCGCCCGAGGGCCCGTCGGCCCTTTCGGCGCGCCCGCGACGGAGAGCGGGCCCGGTCTCGACGCCGAGTCAAGCGCCTCAAGGAGGACGTCATGTCGATCCGTCGCCGCTCGTTCTGGATCCTCGCCCTGGCCGCCGCCGCCCTCGCCGCCCCCGCGCGAGCCGCCAACATCGTCAACATCGACGCCAGGTATTACGGCTACGAGGAAAGCCCCGCGCCCATTCCCGACCTCGGGACGACGGTCACGCCGATCTCCCAGGATCCCACCGGCGACTTCAAGCGGTTGACCCTGAACGCCGGCGTCTACAAGGTCACCAACGCCGTCGGCGATCCCGACGCGCTCTACGACGCCTTCCAGTACAGCGACGCGACGGACAGCAACAACTGGACCTGGAACTTCCTGATCACCAACGCCACGGCCGGGAACAAGGTCGTCCTCTTCGGCGGCCGCAACGTCGACATCCACCCCACGCGGGCCGCCGCCGCGGACGCCGCCCTGGGCTACGAGGGCTACTTCGCCGTCACCTCCCCGGACACGGTCTTGAATTTCATGGTCCGCGACAACTCGTTGGGCGACAACTCCGGCGGCGTCTCGCTGCGCATCGAATGGTTCGGCGATCTCAACCCCTCCAACGACCCGCCCGCGGTCCCCGAGCCAGCCGCCCTGGCGATGCTGGCCCTCGGCGCGCTTTTGCCCGTCGGGATCCTGGCCCGACGCCGCCGCGCCGGCTGACCGATCGGGCGTATTGAAACGAAACGGCCTTCCCCCCTCGCGGGGGAAGACAGACCGCGAAGCGGTCAGATGAGGGGGACGACACGCGAGAAAGCCGCTGGCGTCCAGCCAAGCCAGCCCGATCGGCTGGGAATCCCGACGGCCTTCCTGCTCGTCCTCCCCCCCGTCCGGCCCTTCGGGCCACCTTCCCCCGCGAGGGGGGAAGGGCGTACTTTCCGACGTCTTCCCCCCTCGCGGGGGAAGACAGACCGCGAAGCGGTCAGATG
>CALCIB010000227.1 GCA_937907525.1 uncultured Planctomycetales bacterium
TCCCCCTCATCCGGCCCTTCGGGCCACCTTCCCCCGCGAGGGGGGAAGGCCGTCGGGATCGCTCCTCCGAAATCCGCTAGGTTCGAAAAATCGAAACCGATCGGGACGTCCCGCGTGGGATTGTCGCCTAGGAAGGGTGTGAAACGCGAGCGGGAGCCTTCGGGCGGCCCGTTCGGGAACTCGCATCCGACCGGGGCGTCGCGCCTTCGACGTCCCCATCGCGCCGTCTTCGCGGACTGGAAGGTCCGCGCGAATTCGACCGTACCGTGATCCGAACCGACCCGGGTCGGCGCATGCGCGCCGGGCTCGGTCGGCGTTCGTCGTCCGTTTCCGGGGAGAGATTGCGCGATGACTCAAGGCGAACTCACCCTGGCGAGCGTCGACGTCGCGGGGCGGAAGCCCCGAAGCGTGCTGCTGACGGTCGACGACGGCCCCTCGCGCGACCGTCGGCTGGAGGACTGGATCGCCGCCAACCTCGACCCGGACGTCGAGCGGCCGGCGACGAACCTGTGGACCCAGATCGTCGGCGCGCTTCCCGCGGCGCGGAGATCCAGGGCCGCGGCCGGTCGCGACCGGGGCTTCCAGTCCCGCGGCGGCTGGGAGCGGTTCGCCGTCGTCTACAAGCGCGCGACGACCGTCGTGAGGATCACCGAGCGCGCGCTGGTGCGACGCGCGGACATCGACGAATGGGCCGACGACCTGCGCGACCTGATCGCCGTCGGCAACCATCGGATCGTCCTGGACTTCGCCAGGGTGGAGCGGCTGGGGAGCTGGATCGTGGCGGCGGTCGTGGAGGCGCACCGGACGTGCGAGGCCCATCCCGGCGGTCGGCTGAAGGTCTGCGGGTTGGCTCCCGCGCTTCGCGAGATCTTCCGGATCATCGGCGTGGGCCGGCGGATCCACATGGCCGAGGACGAGGCTCGCGCGGTCGACGGCCCCTGGCCGACCGTCGAGCCGCGGGCGTTGCCGGTCGACGTCATCGCGGCCCTGGCGGACGCCTCGGCCCTTCCCCCCGTCGTCGGCGGCGCCCCCGTCGAGCCGACCGACGACGGCGTTCTGGATCTGGAGGAGGAGGGCGAGCCCCCGCCCGTCGCCGGTCCCGTCCCCGACGACCCCGACGATCCCGCCGCGCGGATCAAGCACGAGGTCGTCGAGGGCGTGCTGATCGTCACTCCCGTCCTCGCCGACCTGGACGACGAGGCCGCCAACGAGGCGCTTCGCCAGCGTCTTCTCGACCTGGCCGGACGTCCGCTGCCCCGGCGGGTGGCGGTCGATCTGGAGTTCGTCGGCCGGTTGTCGCGGCGGGCCGTCGGCGTGCTTCTGGCGCATCATCTGCGGCTGATCCGCGACGGCGGCGGCCTGAGGATCTGCGGGGCCCATCCCCGGATCGCGGCGCTTCTGGACCAGGTGCGGTTCACCGTGCTCGTCGATTGCTTCCCGACGTTGGACGAGGCCGTCCTGTCCGCCTGGGACGGGCCGTCGCGACCGGATTGAGCGTCGTCGGGATACGGGAAGAGATCCCGACGCGAACACTCGAGGCCGGTACGACGACGTCCCCTCTCCCGCCGGCGGAAGACCCAAGCCGCGGCGATCATCGCCTTCTTAATCCTCCGGCCGGGGCCCTGGGGCGATGCCGGCGATGGAGGCGCGGTTGAGGACCTTGACGGTCAGGTCGCCCTCGACGCGGATCTGGCAGGAGAGGCGGACGTTGGGGCCCAGGTCGGTTTCGCGGGCGAGGCGTTCGACCTCGGCGGGCTCGGGCGGGGCGACGTCGCCTTCGAGGATCTCGACGCGGCAGGTGGTGCAGCGCGCCTTGCCGCCGCAGCGGTGCATCACGTCGATCCCCGCGTCCTCGATCGCCAGGACGAGCTTCTTGCCCGTCTCGACCTCGAACGACTTTTCCCCCTGGACCGTGACCGTCGGCATGGCGGCTCCGTTGGAATGGCGGCGGGCGACGAGTCGCCCTCGTGTGTGGTTCGTCGCCGATCTTGCCACAACCCCGATCGCCGCGGCAAGAGGGCCGCTGGAAGGTCGACGGGGGCTTGAAACCGCGGGGAGGGTATGCGATAGTCCGTCCTCTCGCCTCGCCCGGCATGGACAGGGGACGGAGCGCGCGCCGGGAGGCACGCGGTCGGGCGTCCGCCGCGTCGCCTCGCTGTGAAGGACGTCACCGAACATGCCCTGGCAGGTGAGTCTTTACGCCGCCGCCGTCCTGATCCCCCTGGCGGCCTTCCTCGTCGAGACCCTCTTTCTCAGACGACTGCGACGCCGCAACGCCACGATCGCCACCGCCGCGATCGCCGTCTCCTGCGCGCTTTCGGCCGTCGGCTTCGTCGACTACTTCCTGGTCGAACACCGCGCCGCGTTCTCCGAGCCGGCCCACCGCGTCGCCGATCCCGCCGAGCCCCCCGCGTGGGAGGCGTCGTTCGACTGGGTGGCGGTCGGGACGTCGATGGGAGGGCGGGCGCTGGCGATCCCCCTGGGGATTCGGATCGACGGGTTGGCGGCCTTGATGTTCCTGATGGTCACGACGGTCGCGCTTTTGGTCCACGTCTACTCGACGTGCTACATGACCGACAACGCGCGCTATCCCCGGTTCTTCGCGTTCCTGTCGCTGTTCTGCTTCTCCATGCTGGGGCTGGTGGCGTCGTCGAACCTCCTGATGATCTTCATGTTCTGGGAACTCGTGGGGATCTGTTCGTATCTGCTCATCGGCTTCTGGTACGAGGAGAAGGCCAACGCCGACGCCGCCACCAAGGCGTTCGTGGTCAACCGGGTGGGCGACGTCGGCATGCTCGTCGGCCTTGGGATTCTCTGGTCGGCCCTGGGGACGTTCGACTTCCAGGAGATCGTCGACCTACTCCGCGACGACGCCGGCGCGCTTCGGCCCGACGCGCCGATCGCTTACGGGCTTTTGACGCTGGCCGGGCTGGGGATCTTCGCCGGCTGCGCGGGCAAGAGCGCGCAGTTTCCGCTGCACGTCTGGCTTCCCGACGCCATGGCCGGGCCGACGCCGGTCTCGGCGTTGATCCACGCCGCGACGATGGTCGCCGCCGGGGTCTACCTGGTCGCGCGGTTCTTCCCGGTCTTCACGCCGGAGGTGTTGAACGTCGTCGCCTACGTCGGCGGCGCGACGCTCCTGATCGGGGCGACGACCGCCGCGGTCCAGACCGACTACAAGAAGGTGCTGGCGTACTCGACGATCAGCCAGCTCGGGTTCATGACGCTGGCGCTCGGGGTCGGCGGCTGGTCGGCGGGGGTGTTTCACCTGTTGACGCATGCTTTCTTCAAGGCGCTTTTGTTTCTGGGGGCGGGGAGCGTCTACCACGGCGTCCACACCTACGAGATGGCGAGCCTGGGCGGACTCCGACGACGGATGCCGATCACCGCCGGCGCGATGCTCGTGGGCGTTTTGGCGATCTCCGGAATGCCGCTGTTCAGCGGGTTCTACTCCAAGGACGCCGTGCTGGCCGCGGCGATCACCAAGGTCTCGGCCGAGCCCCGGCACGCCTTGCTCCTGGTCCTGCCGGTCCTGGGCGCGGCGTTGACGGCGTTTTACATGTTTCGGATGTGGATTCTGGTCTTCGCCGGCGAGCCCCGAGGCTTCCCCGACCCGCACACGGCGCGGGTGATCCACGCGCGGGACGAGGAACACGAGTTGGCCGAGGAGGACGCCGAGCACGGCGTCGGCGCGCCCCAATACGAACTGAACCCGGCGGCCCGCGCGCGTGAAAGCCCGGCGCTGATGACCGGGCCGCTTTTGGTCCTGTCGGCGTTGAGCGTGTTCTCGGGGTGGACGGTCTGGCTCGGGCTGCCGATCGGCACGCCGGTTCTGGAGCGGATGATCGCCCACGCCGCGCCGGCGGGGGCGGTCGACGTCCACCTGGCGCACTGGCCGGCGGTGGCGACGTCGCTGATCGTCCTCGCGGCGGGGCTGCTGACGGCCGTCTCGTATTACGCGCCGGCGGGCCTTCCGTTCGCCCCCGGACGGCGGCTCGACCCCGCGAGGGCGGCGGGGCGGCTCGGGCCCTTGTACGTCCTGTTCGTCAACAAGTGGTATTTCGACGATCTGTACGCGCTGGTCCTGGTCCGGCCGTGCCTTCGGCTGGCGAGGGCCTGCGCGGGGTTCGACCGCCGGGTGGTCGACGCGCTGGCGGACGGCCTGGCGCGGCTGGTCGCGTTGTTCGGCCGCGTCGGCGGCTGGTTCGACCGCCTGGCGGTCGACGGCCTGGTGAACGGTTTCGCGACGGCGCTGTACGTCGCCGGGGATCGGGCGCGGTCGATCCAGACCGGGCGGATCCGAGACTACCTGATGTTCCTGACGCTGGCCGTGGTCGGCCTGTTCGCCGGCGTCTACGCCTGGGTCCGCTGACGATTCCATCCCCATGAACGACGAATTATTGTTGACGTCCCTGTGGCTCGTCCCCCTGATCGGCGCGGGGGTCGTCCTTCTCATGCCCAGGGGGACGGAACGACTTATGAAGTACGTCGCGACCGCCTTCACGGCCGCGGCGTTCGCGCTCTCGCTGTACGCGCTTTTCGTCTACGCGATCGACGCCCGCGCCGCGATCCCGCTGGCGGAGCGCGCGGCGAGCGACGGCTTCCTCGTCATTCGTCACGACTGGATTCCGGCGTTTCGGATTCAGTATTACCTGGGGCTCGACGGCATCAGCGTCGGCCTGGTGGCGATGACGAGCCTCGTAAGCCTGCTGGCGTGCGTCGCGTCGTGGCCGATCGAGAAGCAGGTCCGGGGCTATTACGCGCTGTTCCTCTTGCTGGCGGCGAGCGTGACGGGGGTCTTTCTGGCGCTCGACCTGGTGCTGTTCTACGTCTTCTTCGAGGTCTTGCTGTTGCCGATGTACTTCCTGATCGCCGTTTGGGGGGGCGAGGATCGGGAGTACGCGGCGATCAAGTTCCTTTTATATACGCTTTTGGGCTCGGCGTTCATCCTGGTGGCGATCCTGATCCTGTTCTTCTGGTCGCCGGGCGACGCGGCGGCGGGGGGCTTTTCCGCCGGCACGTTCGACATGATGCGGCTGGCGGAGGTCGCCGCGACGACGGGTTACTACGGGCGCTGGATTCAGAATTGGGTTTTCGCGCTGTTCCTGGTGGGCTTCCTGGTGAAGCTGCCGTCGTTCCCGTTCCACACCTGGCTGCCCGACGCGCACGTCGAGGCGCCGACGCCGATCAGCATGATCCTGGCGGCGGTGCTTTTGAAGATCGGCGGCTACGGCCTGATCCGCCTGGCCTGGCCGCTGGCGCCGTTGGGGGCGTTGGATTGGTCTTACGTCGTGGCGGCGGTGGGGGTCTTCAGCATCCTCTACGGCGCGCTGGCGGCGATGGCGCAGAGCGACTTCAAGAAGCTGGTGGCGTACAGCTCGGTCAGCCACATGGGGTACGTCACGCTGGGGATGTCGGCGATGAACCTGGCGGGCGGCGCGGGGTACTACGCCTACGGGGTCAACGGCGCGATGTACATGATGCTGACGCACGGGGTGACGTCGGCGGCGATGTTCTTCCTGGTCGGCGTCGTTTACGACCGCTCCGGCACCCGCGACCTGGACCGCCTGGGCGGGCTCAACGACGTGATGCCGGTCTACGGCGCGGTCTCTTACGTCATCTTCTTCGGCTCGATGGGCCTGCCGGGTCTTTGCGGGTTCGTGGCCGAGGTCCTGGTGGTCCTGGCCGCGTTCCATTACAGCGTGGCGATGGGGATCCTGGCGGCGTCGGCGGTGGTGCTGACCGCGGGCTACGTCCTCTGGATGATCCAGCGCGTGTTCCTGGGCCGCAACGAGGCGTGGCGGGGCCTGTCCGACCTCTCCCCGCGCGAGATCGTCGTCGCCGCGCCCCTGGTCGTCCTGACGGTCCTGATGGGGGTCTTCCCCCAGCCGCTGGTCCTAAGCTGGCTCTCCCCGTCCGTCGACCGCGTGGTCGCCGACGTCGCCGCCGGGACCGGTCAGGCCGACGCTCGCGACGAACCGCCGACGGTCGTCACCGAATCGCGATGACGATCCGCCGAGTTTCTGAAGTCCCCTCTCCCCTCGGGAGAGGGCGGCCGCGTCAGCGGCGGGTGAGGGTCGTGGCGCTTCGGAGCGAGCGTCGTCGCGGAGCGCCGAAAACCCAGAACGTATCCCGAAGCGCGACGACCCCCGCCCGGCCCTTCGGGCCACCCTCTCCCGGCGGGCTGACGACCCGACACTTTTTCGCAAGCCGTCGCCAAACGGCCTTCTCCCCTTGAGGGAGAAGGTGGCCCGAAGGGCCGGATGAGGGGTCGACCGGCGTCGCGTTTCGGCGTAAGCCATGGGAGGAAAGCGACTTCGATTCCGATGGCTTCCGGTCCCGCCCACCCCTCATCCGGCCTTCGGCCACCTTCTCCCTCAAGGGGAGAAGGCGATGATCGCCCGCGCTCTTTTCTCAAGGTTTTCGACGGAGCGGGAGAAGACCAATTCCTCGCCGCCTCAGCGCGCCGCCTCGGCCGCGGCGGGCTTGGCGCCGCGGGGCGTGGGATCGACCTCCTCGGCGTAGGACCGGGCGGTCACCGGGACGTCCTTGCGGAGCTTCTGCATGCCGCCGACGACGACCAGGTCGTCGGCCGTGACCCCCTTCTCGACCTCGCGCCAGCCGTCGTCCAGGACGCCGATGCGGCCCAGGTCGACCAGCGCGTGGGTGTACTTGGGGATCTTCTCGCCGTTGCGGTCCAGAAGCGGCTTGCCTTGCTTGTCCTCGAAGAACTCCGCCACGCCCCCCTTCGCCGCCCGCTTCAGGACGTAGACCTTCTTCCGCCCCTGGTCGGAGGTGAGCGCCTCCTCCGGGACCATCACCGCCGGGTGCGGCTCGCCGATGGGGAGCTTCACCCGGACGAACAGGCCGGGGGTGAACAACCCCTTGGGATTCTCCAGCCGGGCGCGGAACCGAAGCGTGCCGGTGTTCAGGTCGACCCGGTTGTCGGTGAAGTCGACGATGCCGTCGTGGTTGAACTCCGGCTCGTCGGACAGGCCGATCCGGACGGGGACCTCGCGCTCGTCGTGGGCCTTGATCCTCCCCTCGTCGATCAACCGGCGGATCCGGAGCATGGCCGCCTCGTGGACGTCGAAATAGACGTGGATCGGGTCCTGGCTGACCACGCTGGTCAGCGGCGTGACGTCGGCCTGCACCAGGTTGCCGGGATCGACCAGCCGCCGCCCCAGCCGGCCGGCGATCGGCGAGGTGACGCGCGTGAACTGAAGGTTCAGCATCGCCATGTCGTGCTCGGCCTTGGCCGTGCCGATCGCCGCCATCGCCTCGGCGTAGTTGAACGTGTAAAGGTCCAACTCCTCGCGGCTGATGGACATGCCCCGGTCGTAAAGCGCCTTGGCCCGTTGGAACTCGTTGTTGAGCCGCTTGGCGTGGGCCTCGGCCTGGTCCAGGGCCGCCCGGGTCCGGTCGACCTCCGCCTGGAACGGCCGCGCGTCGACCTCGAAGAGGACCGTGTCCTTCTCGACGTTCTGACCGTCCTGGAAGTACACCTTGTTCAAGTAGCCCGAGACCCGCGCCCGGATCTCCACCGACATCACCGCCTCGGTCCGGCCGGGGAACGTCTCGAAGTCCAGGACCTCGCGCGTCGTCGGCCGCTGGTACAGGACCAGGTCCGGCGGCTTGGCCGCCGGCGACGTCGACGACGAGGCGCTGCCGCAACCCGCCACCGCCCCGCACGCGAGCATCGCCAGGCCGAACAAGGCGTGACGGTCCATACTCGAAACCCCTTTTGAAGATCGATCCGCGGGCCGTCGCTCGGTCAGGCCGCCGGGCCGACCATCGCGACCACGTCGGCCAGCCGCGCCCGCTCGGCGTCGGACAGGATCCCCCGGAAGACCACCTCCAGGATGTCCCGCGCCTGCTCGGCCACCGGCTTGCCCGGCCCCGCGAAGTAATTGGTGAACATCGTGCCGTAAATCAAATTCCCGACCACGTCGCTGATCTGCTCCGGATCCAGGTCCCGTATCCGCCCCGCCTCCTTCATCTCCGCATACAACTGCCGCCACTTCCGACCCCGGACCTCGCGATGCTCGATGTACGTCGGCCGCGTCCGGTCCTTGAAGTGCGCCCGCTCCTGGATCAACAACTCCACGTAATCCGGCCGCCTCGCGAAAAACGCCAGGAACGCCGTCACCCCCCGAGCCAACCGCTCGATCCCGTCCTCTACTCCAGCGATGTTCGTCTCGACCTCGGCTGAAAGTAATCGCATCACCCGATCCGCCGCCGCCAGAAACAACTCCCGCTTGCTCGGGAAATGACGGTAGATCGTCCCCTTGCCGACCCCCAGCCGGTCGGCCAACTCCTGCGTCATCGCGTCGTTGAACCCTTGCTCCGCGAACAACCGCGTCGCCGTCGCGAGAATCTCCTCGCGCCGCGACTCGTCGTCCCGCGCCGGGCTCCGACCCTTCGTCCTGGGGGGGGATTGCGTATTCATGATGAATCGATTTTAAGGCGGACTGACCGGTCAGTCCAGCGATTATCGCCGACCTCGTTGTAAAATGGGTGTGCGTCACGTAAGTAGGTAATCAGGCGGCGCGGGCCGGTTGGTCCCAGT
>CALCIB010000228.1 GCA_937907525.1 uncultured Planctomycetales bacterium
CCTCATCCGGCCCTTCGGGCCACCTTCCCCCGCGAGGGGGGAAGGCCGTTACGCCCATCGCGATACCCTTATGGGACATGCATCTGATCGGCCCTTTCAAGCGGGCGCGGCCTCGCGCGCCCGGCGGAGGGCGCGGACGAATTCCGGCGTCGCGCCGCAGCAGCCGCCGACGAACGCCGCGCCGGCCTCGACAAGCGCCGGCAGGAACGCGGCGAACTCCTCGGGCGCGGTCGGATGGACGGCGCGACCGGCGCGGAACGTCGGCAGTCCGGCGTTGGGCTTGATCCAGACGCCGCGGCCGGTCGCGGCTCGCAGGCGGCGGCAGATCGCGACGAACTCGGCCGGCCCGGCCCCGCAGTTGGTGCCGACGGTCGCCACCCCCTCCTCGGCCATCGCGCGGGCGACGTCCTCCGGCGATGCGCCGTCGGCCGTTCTCGGCTCGCCCGAACTCGTATCGAAATAGAACGAGGCGACGACCGACAAGCCGGTCCCGATCGCCGCGCGGACGGCCAGCCGAGCCTCACCGACGCCGCCGAACGTCTCCAGGACGATCCCGTCGACCCCGCCGTCGGCCAGCGCGCGAGCCTGAAGGGCGAAGGCGTCCGAAACCCGCCGCGCGACTTCGGCCGTTCCGGCGTCCAACGCGCGGCCGAGCCCCGTCGGGCCGATCGAGCCGTAGACCAGCGTACCGCGCGAGGCGGCCCGACGCGAAAGCTTCGCCCCTTCCTCGTTGATCCGACGCGCCCGGTCGGCCAGGCCGAACCGGGCCAGGGAGAGCGGGTTGGCCTGAAACGTGTTGGCGAGGATCGCCTCCGCGCCGGCCTCGACGTAAGACCGGGCGACGGCCGCCACGTCGTCGGGCCGCGAGAGGTTCCAGGCGTCGGCCGATTCGCCGACGGCCAGCCCCCGCCGCTGCAATTCGGTGGCCCAGCCGCCGTCGAGAATCATAACCCGCCGCGCGTCGTCGCGCCCGGTCATGGCGCGAGGTACGCGACGATCGCCGCGGCCATCGCGATCAACATCGACTGTGTGATGATCCGCCAGGAGGTCCGGCCGTCCAGTTCGCGCGATTCCTCGTCCTCGATCCGCTCGGTTCGGCCGGCCTCCTCGCCAAAGCCGGCGACCCCTCCCAGGCCGTAGTTGACGCAGAAGTTCCGGCGAGCCTGAAGAAACCCCAACGCCGCCATCAAGGCCGGGCCGCCGACCCAGAGCCGAACCGGCCGCGGCGCGTCCGCCCAGATGAAATACCCCCAAAGCGCCGCGCCGCCGACCAGCCCCGCCCAGCCGACGAGCCATCGCAGCCGGACCTCGGCGCGGCCAATGTTGCAGACGCCCGGAACGTACTGAGTCGGAGACGACACGGGTTGGGAGTCCAAAACGACGTTGAAACGGTGGTTGCGGACGATTCTTGAGTCGCGGGGTCTTTCGAGCGCGACGCCATGTTGCCCTGTCGAAAACCTAAGTATCGGGCGATGATGAACATCCCTTCTCCCCTTGTGCAAGATTATTCGTGGGACTCGTAAATCGTTATGGTGCCGGGTGTTGTCGCAAATCAGCCCAAGGCCGCCCTAAGTCATTGGACGGTTGGGTGATCGGACGAGGCATCCGGGATCGTTCTTGGACTTACGTCACTCACGAATAATCTTGCCTTGTGGGAGAAGGTGGCCGAAGGCCGGATGAGGGGTCGACCGGCATCGCGTCTGGCGATCGACCCCGACTTTGAAGTCCGCGGCTTCCTGTCGCGCCACCCCTCATCCGCCCCCGCGGGGCACCTTCTCCCACAAGGGGAGAAGGGATTATGCACACTTGCTCTTGGTGGTTTTCGACAAAGCGCCATCGTATCGATACCGAGTCGAGCCCGCCGCGGCAAGTTTCGGCCCCGATGCTCCACGCGCTTGACGCCCTCGCCTCCAGGCTTGTAGCATCCGACGACTTTCACAGAACCAAGGAACGTCCATGCGCATCCAGATCGACGGCCCCGGCCGGGAATCGAGCCCGAGGCCATGACTTCACAAGCCTCCGTCTCCTCGATGCAAGGGAAAGTCGTCCTCATAACCGGGGCGACCGCCGGGATCGGCTACGTCGCCGCCCGAGAGTTGGCTCGCGCCGGCGCGCGGGTACTGCTTGGCGGACGTACTCGGCAATCGGCCGACGACGCGATCAGTCGCGTTCGCGACGAAGTTCCAAACGCCGATCTGGAACCCCTCGCCGCCGACCTTTCGGCCCTGGCCGAGGTCCGGAAGCTGGCCGCGGACGTGGCGGCCACGACCGATCGCCTCGACGTCCTGGTCAACAACGCCGGCGGCATCTTCCTCGACCGGAGGGAGACCGTCGACGGGTTCGAGATCACCTTCGCGGTCAACCACCTGGCCCCGTTCCTGTTGACGAACCTGCTTCTGCCGCTTGCGCGGTCGACCCCCGCGGCGCGGATCGTCACCGTGGCCTCGGAGGCGCATCGGGGCGTGACGCTGGATTTCGACGATCTTGAGGGGAAACGGCGTTTCGGCGGTTGGCGGGCCTACCAGCGGTCGAAGCTCGCCAACGTCCTCTTCACCCGCGAGCTGGCCGGCCGGCTCAAGGGAGAGCCGATCACCGTCAACTGCCTCCATCCCGGCTACGTGAACACGCGGTTCTTCCGCGACGCCACCTGGAAGGGGGCGGTCATGAGGGGCTTCGCGAACCTCTTCGCGATCACGCCGGAGCGGGGCGCGGAGACGACGGTCCACCTCGCGTCCTCGCCCGACGTCGCGGACGTCACCGGCGGGTACTTCGCGAAGTGCAGGCCCGCCGTCCCCTCGGCGGCGGCCAGGGACGACGCCGCGGCGCGACGGCTCTGGGACGTCAGCGCGGCGATGACCGGACTGAACGACGGCGGTTGACCCGTTCGACGACGCCTCCCTATCATTTCAGCAGGGATTCCAGGACCGCGGCGGCTCGCGCCGCGATCGAGCCCGTGGGACGAGGGCGAGACGGCGTGTCGCGATACGAGATCGAGTTCGGGTCGGAACGGGTGGCGGTCGATTTGGCCGACGAGGCGGAGGTCGAGGTCTTCTCGCCCCCCGCGGGCCTGGCGCCGGCCGCCGCGGAGGCGGCGCTGCGCGAGGCGCTGGAGAATCCGACCCATTATCCGCCCCTGCGCCAACACGTCGTGCCGGGCGACCGGGTCGCGATCGCCCTGGACCCGGACCTGCCCGCGCCTCGGGCGATTCTCGACGTGGTGACGGACGTCCTGGAATCGGCCGGCGTCGAGCCCGAGGCGATCACGATCGTCGAGGCCGCGCGGCGCGACTCCCCCTCGGTCTCCGGCGACCGCGGCGAGGTCGCCGAGGTCCACGACCCCTCCAACCCCGAGCGGTTGGCCTACCTCGCGACGACCGCGGCGGGGAGCCGCGTCTATCTCAATCGCACCCTGATCGACGCCGACGTGGTGGTCCCGGTAGGGCTGCTGCGTCGCGACCCGATCGCCGGCGCGCATGGGCCCTGGAGCGTCCTGTTTCCAGGGTTGAGCGACGCGGCGACCCGCGAGGCGCGACGGCGGGCGCGCGAGGCCGAGACCGACGCCGAGGCGTTCGAGGTCGGCGGGCTGCTGGGCTCGCGATTCCAGGTGGGGGTCGTCGCCGGCGCGGGAGGGCCCGCCGGGTTCGTCGCCGGGCTCGCCGAGAGCGTGCGCGACGCGGGCCTCGCGGCGGTCGAGCGCGCCTGGGGGTTCCATCCCCGAGAGCGAGCCGAGACCGTGGTGGTCGGCGTCGGCGACGCCGAGTCCCCCGGCGGGCTCGCCGAGTTGACGGCCGCGCTTTCGGTCGCGACCAAGCTAGTCCGTCGCGGCGGTCGGATCGTCGCGTTTTCAAGGGTCGCGGGCGAGTTCGGGCCGGCCCTCGCCCGGCTGGCCGCCGCCGGCGAGGAGGGACGGTCGCGACGGCTCCCGCGCGGCCGCGAGGCCGACGAGGACCACCCGCTCGCGCTGGGCCTGCTGGCCGCGCTCGACTGGGCCGACGTCTACGTCCTGAGCCGCCTGGATCCCGACGGCGTGGAGGGGCTCGGCCTGGTCCCGTTCGAGCGTCCCGAGGAAGGGGCCCGGCTCGCCGCGCGCTCGCGGTCGTGCCTGCTGGTCGGCCGCGCCGAACGGGTCCGAGCCCAGGCCGCCGACGATTAGACCGATTACGCGGTCGACCTTGCCCGGATCCACCGACGGGGCTAAGATTGGCTTGACGGTCGGGGTCTCCCCCGTTCCTCGTTCGGGTCTGGCTTTCAGGGACACATCTCCATGCCCCGACTTGCATTACGTCCGCTCTCACTCATCGCGATCCTGTTCTTGATGGCCGCGATCGTGGGGGCCCAGGCCCCCGCGCCGACCGGCGAGGAGCAGGAGATCGCCCGCACCGTGGTCACGCTCCTGGAGCGGGGCCACATGGCCCACCCCGTCATCGACGACGAGATCGCGGCCAAGTGGTGCGACAACTTCCTCAAGGACCTCGACCCCCAGAAGTACTACTTCCTCAAGTCCGACGTCGAGGAGTTCCGCAAGGAGGCGACCGACCTGGACGACCAGATCCGTCGCGGCGACGTCGGCTTCTCCCGCAAGGTCTTCGAACGCTTCCTCGCCCGCCAGGACGAACGGTACAAGACGGTCATGGACCTGCTCTCCAGGCCGTTCGACTTCGACAGGGACGAATACGTCGTCGACGACCCCGACCTGCTCGACTACCCCGAGACCAAGGCCGAGGCCGACGAGCGCTGGCGGAAGAAGCTGAAGCTGGAACAACTCGGCTTCCGGATGGACGACTCGCTGAAGCCGGAGGAGATCGTCCACAAGCTCCAGGTCCGCTACCGCGACCGCAACCGGATCTTCCATCAACTCGATTCGGGGGATCTGCTTGAGATCTACCTGTCGAGCCTGACCCGGACCTTCGACCCCCACTCGTCCTACCTGGGCCCCAAGACCCTGGAGGACCTGCTCAACCAGTCGCTCCACCTGTCGCTTGAGGGGATCGGCGCGTCGCTGGGGAGCGAGGACGGCTACGCCGTGGTCAAGGAGATCGTCCCCAACGGCCCCGCCGACAAGGACGGCCGGCTCCAGCCCGACGACAAGATCATCGGCATCCGCAACGACGACGGCTCCGAGACCAGCCTGGTCGAGAAGAAGCTCGCCGACGTGGTCCGCTACATCCGCGGCCCCAGCGACACCGTCGTCAAGCTGATCGTCCAGACCGGCGACTCCAAGGAGTTGAAGGAGTACGCCATCACCCGCGGCAAGGTCGAGCTGACCGAACAGCACGCCAAGGGGAAGGTGCTCCGGATCAAGGCCGAGGGCCGCGAGGTCAAGGTCGGCGTCATCAACCTGCCCGCCTTCTACGGCGACACCATGGCCATCGTCCGCGGCGACCCCAACGCCGTCTCCGCCACCATCGACTGCAGGCGGCTGCTCGACGAGTTCAAGGCCGAAGGCGTCGAGGCGGTGATCGTGGACCTGCGCGACAACGGCGGCGGCCTGTTGGAGGAGGCCAAGACCCTCTCCGGGCTGTTCATCGACACCGGCCCGGTCGTCCAGGTGAAAGACGCCGTCGGCGTCAAGCCCCTGCGCGACGACGACGAGGGGACGGCCTGGGACGGCCCGTTGGTGGTCCTGATCAACAAGTCCAGCGCCAGCGCGTCGGAGATCTTCACCGGCGTCATCGCCGATTACGGCCGCGGCCTGATCATCGGCGACGCCAGCACCTTCGGCAAGGGGACGGTGCAGAGCATCGTCGAGATCGGCGACAAGCTGCGCCGCGGGCCGGAACGGCTGAAGCTCGGGGCCTTGAAGCTCACCATCCAGCAGTTCTTCCGGGCCAACGGCGACAGCACCCAGATCCACGGCGTCGCCCCCCACGTCCATCTCCCCTCCCTGCGCGACTCGATGGACTACAGCGAGGAGAAGATGGACAACGCCCTCAAGTTCCAGAAGGTCGCCCCCCTGACCCACGAGGAGTGGAACCGCACCCCCGAGGACCTGGTCGCCGCGCTCAACGCCCGCTCCGCCGAGCGCCGCAAGGACGACCCCGGCTTCCAGAAGCTGGAGGGGCGGATCAAGCAGTACCTCGCCCGCAAGGCCAAGCACCAGATCCCGCTTGAGGAGGCCAAGTTCAAGGCCGAGTTCATCCCCGACGACGAGGAGAAGGCCGCCGAGGAGAAGGAGAAGAAGGACAAGCTCGCCAAGAAGAAGTACAGCGAGCGCGAGGTCTGGTCCTCCGACTTCTACAACGACGAGATCCTCCGCGTCGTCGGCGACTACCTGACGCTCGGCTCCAAGGTCCTCGCCGCCGGCCCCGTCGCCGCGGCCGACGAGTGAGCGAACCGAACGGTCGTCTTGAAACCTCGCGCGGGCCGGTCGATCCCCTCGACCGGCCCGCGACGTTTCGAAGTCGAAGCCCGCGCCGTTCTCAGTTCACCACGTTGATCGGCGCGCCGGCCGCGAAGGCGGCGACGTTGGCGACGGTGGCCTCCATCAGTCGGGCGCGCGACTCGTCGGTGGCCCAGGCGATATGCGGGGTGATGATGCAATTCCTGGCCGCGAGCAATGGGTTGTCGGGGACGATCGGCTCGCGCGAGACCACGTCCACCGCCGCGCCGGCGATGACTCCGGCGCCGAGGGCGTCGGCGAGGTCCCGCTCGACGACCAGCGCGCCGCGGGCGGTGTTCACCAGGTAGGCGGTCGGCTTCATCCGTCGCAAACGGGCGGCGTCCACCATTCCCGAGGTGGCCGGCGTCAGCGGGCAGTGCAGACTTACGACGTCGGCCCGCTCGAACAGCGCGTCAAGGCCGACGGCCGGAACGAGGTCGTCGGGGGCGGGCTCGCGGCCGCTGGGACGGTGCGCGATCACCGACATCCCGAACGCCCCGGCGATCGTCGCGACCTTGCGGCCGATCCGGCCCAGGCCGACGATCCCCATCGTCTTGCCCGCCAACTCCACCAACCGCGTCTTGCGCATCGAGAAGTCCGACTGGGCGGACCACTCGCCCGCGAAAACGGCGTCGTGGTGCGGACCCACCTGCATCGTCAGTTCCAGCAGCAGGGCGAAGGTCATCTGCGCGACCGAGTCGGTGCTGTAGCCGCGGACGTTGGAGACCGTCACGCCCCGCCTCCGCGCCTCGGCGACGTCCACGACGTCGAAGCCGGTGGCGGTGATGGCGATGAACTTCAAGTCGGGCAGCCGGGCGAGCGTCGGCTCGCGGATCGCGCACTTGTTGAGGATCAGGACCTCGGCCCCGGCGGCGAACCCCAGGACCTCCTCGGGCGCGCTTACGGCGTGATAGGCGACCCGGCCGTAAGGATCGAGGGCGGACCAGGCCCGGGGGTCGTCGTAGAGGGTCCCGCCGTCGAGCACGACGATCTTCACGGCGCGCCATCCGTTCGAAAAGAGCTGACCGTCACGGATTTTGGGGGTGGTGGACATAACGGCCTTCCCCCCTCGCG
>CALCIB010000229.1 GCA_937907525.1 uncultured Planctomycetales bacterium
TCGCATGCGGGATCCGATAAGTGTCGGGTCGTCAGCCCGGTGGGAGAGGGGACGGCGCGTCTTCCTATTCTTTCCAGATTCCGAGTCGAAAAGTTGTGGCCATGGCTATGCCCACCGGGAGAGGAGACGGAAGGCGCGGCCTGGGCCGGCGTTGGACGCCGGCCGTCGTCGCCTCGGATCACCGGCGGGGGGCGATGGCCGGGGGTTGGAATTCCAGCCGGAGCCGCGCCAGGGGGCGACGCCAGAGGGGCAAAAGCGCGATCGCCCGCCAGGCGGCGCGGCGACAGGCGCGGAGGGCCAGCAGCCGGTCGACGCCATCGACGCGGTAGGCGCGGCCCAGGCGGGCGATCCCCGCCAGCGCGGTCTTGGCGGCGGCGCGACGGTCGGCGGGGTCGGCCCGGTCCAGGTCGCGGACGACGGTCGCCAGACCGCGCATGTAGAAGTACTGGTGGTCGCCGGGGTCGATCCCGCGGGGCGCGACCGGGCCGAGCCAGCGGTCGGCCGTCGTGGGGTAGTCGGCGAGCGCGGCGTCGAAGGCCAGCCAGACGGCGAACCACGAGTGGGACGCTTCACTCCCGGCCTCGGCCGTCTTCAACTCCAGCCGATGGGCCTCGGCCTCGCGGCGAAGGTCGCGCAGGGCGAGCGTCACCGTCGCGAGCATCCGAGGCTCGACCCCCTCGCGAGTCTCGTAATCGGCCATCCAGCGCAGGGCGACTTTGGGCATGCCGGCCGCGCGCAGGGCGTAACCGGCGCCCGACCAGGCGTTGACGTCGGCCAGGGCCGCGGCGCGGTGACGGCGCAGCGAGTACCGTAAGAGCCATCGCGACGTCGTATCGCCCAGGCGGACGAAGTGATATTCCAGCGCCCGTCGCGCCGCGGGGCCTCCCGTCGTTAGCAGGCGACGAAGCTTGCGGCTGACTCGGATCGGGGCGAGTAGGCCGGCGCGGTTGGCCCAGACCCGGCCGACGTCGGGCGCGGTCTCGGGACGGGCCAGCGCGGCTTCGTAGATCCGATCGGCGGCCCTGGTCCACCCGGCGGAGATCATCGCGGCGTCGGCCGCGAACCAGGGCCAGTTCGACTCCGGCTCCGTCGGGGGCGCGGCGCAAAGCCGGCGGAGGGCTTCGATGGCTCGCGGCTTGTCCTTGCGGGCGGCGGCCAGTTTGACCTCGCGGGCGATGACGAACGCCGACGTCGCGCGCTCGATCATCGCCGCCGCGGACGTCGTCGCCGCGGTCGGCGTCGACTCGGAGAGGGCCAGATGGACCTCGCTGGGGATGACGGGCGCCGACGGCTCGTTCTCGGTCGTCGCCACCGCGATCAGCGTCTTCTCGGCGGCGACCAGGTCGCCGGCCTCCAGTTCCAGGTCGAACAGTTGGATGCGGGCGTATTCGTAGTCCGGCGCGGCGGCCACGGCGCGGGCGAAGGCCGCGCGGGCGCCGGAGCGGTCGCCGGCGCTGGCGCGGGCCTCGCCCAACTCGACGAGGGCCGCGGGATCCTCGCCGTAGAGTCGGACGCACTCCGAGGCGGCGCGGAGCCGCTCGCCCGGTTCGGGGTCGCAGCTCGACCACGTCATGAGTTGCCGCCAGGCCCAGGCGTAATCGGGATCCTCCTCGACGAGCGCGCGCATGCGCTCGCGGGCCTCGTCAAGATCTCCTCTGGCGTGGGCGATCCAGGCCGCGCGGCCACGGAGGTTGATCGGCGGGTGGTCGTTGAAGACCGGGGGGGAGCAGGCGGCGAGGGCCTCGTCGAACCGCTTGGCGATGGCGAGCGTCGCGGCCTTTTGGTCGTGGGCGTCCGGGTCGCGCGGGGCGATCGCCAGGGCGCGGTCGAGGGCTTCCAGGCGTTCGTCGAGCGCGTCGTCGCCGAGCACGGAATGAAGCGCCTTCCAGACGCGATGGTCGCCGGGACGGTCGCGAGTCAGTTCGCGGGCCAGTTCGACGGCGACGTCGGGCAGGTCGTCCTCATGGGCCCAGGCGTCGAGGGTCCGCCAGCCCCATTCGTAGCCGGGGTCGTGGCGGAGGGCGACGGCCATGCGCCGGCGGGCGGCGTCGTTCTCGCCGAGGCTCCTTAGGGCGTCGGCGAGGTGGCCGTTGACCTGGGCGTCGGTCGGCGCGTGGGCGACGGCCCGCTCCAGGACGGCGCGCGACTCATGGAACAGCTTTTCGTCCTCCAGCGACCGGGCCAGCGCGCAGGCGGGATCGCCCCAGGAGGGGCTGAGCCGAACCGCTTCCCGGAGCGCCGCGCGCTGGCCCTCCACGTCGTCGCGGGCGGCCAGGACGGCGGCGAGGTCCAGATGGATTCGGGGCAGGAGCGGGAACCGCTCGACGGCCTGGCGGGCCAGCGATTCGGCCTCGTCGAGCCGGTCCAGGCGGACGGTCTCGGCGATGAGGGCCGACCAGGCGTGCCAGAGGTCGGGGCGGGCCTCCCACGCCTTGCGAAGCTCGACTTCGAGGGCTTGCGGGCCCAGCGGGTCGCGGGCGTGGCGGGCGAAGGTCAGGAGGCCGTCGCCGTAGGTGACCTGGCGCTCCAACTCGGCGGCGACGAACCCGACGGCCTCCAGGCGATCGGCGCGGGTCTCGGCCAGGGCGATCAGCCGGGCGACGGCGTGGACCTGGTCGACGTCGCGGCGGACGGCCTCGCGGTAGGCGTCGCGGGCCTCGCCGATCCGGCCGGCCCATTCCAGGACGTTGCCGCGGAAGTCCGCCTCCGTCGCCGAGTTCGGCTCCAGCGCCGAGGCGACCGCCATCTCGGCGGCGGCCTCCTCGTGGCGGCCGGACTCGCAGAGCACCGACGCCAACTCGCGACGCGCCCAGGCCGACGCCGGGTGGACCTCCACCAGCCGCCGAAGCGCCGGCTCGGCCTCCTCGGTTCGTTCGTCCCGCAGGTAATCGATGAGAATCTGATGGATCAGGAAGTTATGCGGCGAGCGCTCCAGCGCGGCCCGGATGCAAGCGAGCGCCGCGTCGACTCCCTCGGTCTGGAAAAGGAGCCGGGCGACGGCGCGGACGGCGTCGATGGCGGTGGGCTCGGAGCGAAGCACCTCCCGCCAGAACCCCAAGGCCCCCGGCAGGTCGCCGCGGGACGTCGCCAGGTTGGCCGCGGCGCGGAGCCAGTCGCCGCGGCGACAGTACGGCCGGGCCGCTTCGACCCGCTCCGAGGCGCGGTCGAACTCGCCGGCGGCCAGGTCGGCCTCGGCGGCGTAGAGGAGCAAGTCGCCGTCGGTCGGTCGGCGGCGGAGGGCGTCTTCGAGCGTCTCGCGGGCCTCGGCCGTCCGCGACAGCGCCCGAAGCGCGTCGTGGAGCGTCCGCGCCGGTTCCGAGGAGCGCGCGCCGTCGCGGCGGACGCGGTCGCGCATCAGGTCGAGGGCTTCCTCCTCGCGGTGGAACGTCCGCGCGGTGGCGAAGTACGCCTCGGCCAGCCACTGGTCCTTGTCGGCCAGGCAGGAGGCGAACCGGGACAGCTCCAGCGACTCCTCGCGGCGATCGGCGTACCAGGCCAGTCGCGCCAGAAGCGAGAGCGTCGCCGCGTCGAGCGGCCGCGCGCGGTAGGCGCGCCGGGCGAGGCTTTCGGCCCGTTCGCGCTCGCGGGCGTCGGCGCTCAACTCCTCGGCGTACTGGCGATGCAGCAGCGGATCGGCCTTGGGCGAGGCGCAGGCCTCCCGACACAGCGTCATCAGGTCGTCGCGGCGGCCGAGCTCGCGAAGGGTGTAAAGCTGGAACAACTGGAGGTTGACGTCGTCGGGGAACCGGGCGCGCAGGGCCTCGAGCGTCTCCAGGTTGGCGGGGGCGTCGGCGTCGTAGACGGCCAGTCGGCGACGGGCCTGGAGGGTCAGGCGGTGGTCGGGGGCCTCGGCGCGCAGGATCTCCGCCTCGACCGCGGCGGCGTCGCGGTCGTGCTTCAGCAGCGCGACCTGGAGCCGGTGCAGGCGGTCGTAAAGCGCCGCGTCGGGCAGGTCGATCCCTTCCAACAGATCGGCGCGGTCGGCCGGGACCATCGTCATGCCGCGGGGGCCGGAGGAGCGGTAACGCTCCAGAAGCGGCTCGGCGCGGGACTCGCTCTCGTAGGGGAGCGAGGGGTCTCGGATCAGGAACGTGCCGCGGCGGGCGTCGTAGCCGATGACCGCTTGAAGGTGGCCGCTCATGGGCTCGACGGTCGTGAGCGTGAACGGGACGCCGCGGTCGAGAAGCGCGACGGCCGACTCCCAGGTCACGGCGAACTCGCGGGCGATCCAGTCGTGGGCGGCGGCCCAGGAGCGCTCGCGGTGGTCGGGGGTGCCGTCGTAACAGATCTCCTCGGCGATTTCGAGGTGGTCGGTCGCTCGTCCCCAAAACCTCGCGATCGCCGCCAGGGTGGCCGGGGCGCAGGTGGAGTGGTTCTGGCGGACGAACGGGACGGCCAGGCGGACCACGCGGGCGTCCTCGGGGGCGGCCTCCATGCGGTCGGCGATCGCCTTGAAGAAGCCGTCGTCGGTCTTCCGCGCCTGCGCGATCGCCTCGGCGACGTCCCCCAGGCGATAGGCCAGGTCGGCGCGTTGGGCGGCGGCCCAGCGCGCGGCGAGCTTGTCCATCATCGGCGAGAGCGTCTCGAAGCGGTCGAGCCCGGCCATGGCCTCGGCCGACATCCCCGCCTCGGCCTGAAGGACGACGAGTTGGGCGACGACCACGCCGCAATTCATCCGGGCGTCGGCCTCGATCAAGAACGCGATCGCGTCACGCTCGCGCCCGAGTTGCCCCAACAGGTCGGCCTTGGCCTGCACGGCCGGGCGATACCAGGGCCGAAGCGAAAGCGCCTCCTCGACGGCCCCGAGCGCCTCCTCGCGACGGTCCCGGACCTGGAGGATCGCGGCGCGCTCGACGCGGAGCCAGGCGCGGCCGGGCGCGATCCGCTCGGCCTCGTCGAGCCGCCGCCGGGCGCGGTCGAAGTCGCGCAGGTAGGCCAGGGCGATCGCGTGGGTGGCTTCCCAGTCGGAGCGGACCTCGTCGGTCGCCCCTTGCAGCGATCCGACCTGCTCCAGGAACCGCCAGACGGCCAGCGGGCCGCGACGCCCCAAAAGCGCGCGGGCGCGAAAGTAGGCGGCCTCGGGATTGTCCGGTTCCTCGCGCCAGGCGCGCATCGGCAGGGCCAGGGCGAGCCGCCTCGCGCCCAGTTGCAAGGCCAGCCGGCCGGCCAGGACCTTCGCCGACGCGCCCGGCCATCGGGTCATCGACCCCAGATCCTTTGCGACCCGGTACGCGCCCAGGTAGTCGCCGGCCTCGTAAAGCGCGCGGACCCGGGCCGCGGCGTCGTCCGCGGCCGTCGTCGGGGCCTTCGCCTCGGTCGTCGTCGTCATCGTCCGGCCCTCGCCGCCGTCTCGTCGGTTTTGATATGACTATACGACGGACACGCGAGCGTGGGAGTGGGTTCCCCCCCCTCGGGCAATATTCGGACGCGCGACGCTCGGTCAAAACACCTGACGCCCGATTGGAAGACCAGGAACCGCGGAAGACACGGAAGGAACCCGGGGTCGTATTAATTAACATGTAGTGATAACATAATATTCCATAAATGCGGCGGATCCTTGCTCGGACTCGTCCGCCTTTCCGTGTCGTCCGTGGTTCCTACTTCTCCCTAGGCGCCAGGTTTCCGACGGAGCAGGCGCGCGACGAAACGGCCGGCCCCGTCGCCGGGGTCGGCCGTTTCGATGTTGAATCCGGGAGAGTGGAGGGGTTCCGCTCAGCGCTTGCTGAACTGGAAGCTCTTGCGGGCCTTCTTGTGGCCGTATTTTTTGCGTTCGACCATGCGGGCGTCGCGGGTGAGGAAGTCGCCGGCGCGGAGGGCCTCGTCGAGGTCGGAGCGGAACTCCTTGAGGGCGCGGGCGAGGCCCTGGACGATGGCGCCGGACTGGCTGGGCTTGCCGCTCCCCTTGACGTTGACGAAGACGTCGACGCGCTGGGTCATCTCGGTGGCGGTCAGGGGGGCGCGGATGTCGGTCTGCTGGACTTCCAGGGGGAAGTACTCGCGGGCGTCGAGGCCGTTGACGACGAACTTGCCGTCGCCCTCGGCGATGCGGACCCGGGCGACGGCGGTCTTGCGCCGGCCGGTCCCCCAGGTGTACGTTTTCGAGGCGGTCGCGGTCGCGGACATGGTCGTGTTCGATTCCTCGGGCTGTTCTGGGGGGTCCGATTACTCGGCGGCCGGGGCCTCGGGAGCGGCGGGAGGCTCCTCGGCCGGGGCGGCGGGGGTCGTCTCCTCGACCTGGGCGGCTTCCTCGGTCGTGGCGACGGCCTCGTCGGCGCGCTTGCGAGGGGCGGGCGGGGGGGCCAGGATGGCGCCGGAGGGGGCGGGACGGCCGGAGTAGGGCTCCAGCGGGGCGGGGTTCTGGGCCTGGTGCGGGTGGTTGGGCCCGACGTAGAGCTTGAGCTTGTCGAGCATGTGCCGGCTGAGTTTGTTCTTGGGCATCATGCGCTTGACGGCCAGCTCGAGGATCTGCTCGGGGCGACGGCCCAGCAGGCTCTCGGCGGTCTCCTCGCGCTGGCCGCCGGGGTGGCCGGAGTAGCGCTGGTAGGTCTTCTGCTTCCACTTCTCGCCGGTGAACACCACCTTCTCGACGTTGGTGACGACGACGTAGTCGCCGGTGTCGATGTGGGGGGTGTAGGTCGGGCGGTGCTTACCCATCAGGATCGGGGCGATCTGGGCCGCGAGCCGGCCGACGACCTGGCCTTCCGCGTCGATCGTGAACCACTGGGCGGAAAGCTCGCCGGTCTTCGCTTGGTAACACTTCATGGAAAGTTGTGCCTGAATCGCTAAACGCGCAACCGCGACGTCGCGCGGTCCCTGTGGGAAAGATACCATGTTACAGACCGTCGCCCCGCCGTCAAGGCCGGATCGCGCGGGACGGACGGACGGCGTCGTTACAACTGATCTTGATCTTCGCGGTTCGGGTCCGACTCCCGTGGAGCATCGGACGTCGGGGATGGATCGCGCGTGGGAGGGATCGAGAACTCGCGGCGGATCTCCCCGAACACCTCGTCGGCCGGTCGGCCCAGGCCGGCCTTCATCTCCTCCAGGGCTTGGCGCGCGGCGTCCACGACTGGGCTTGAATCCGCGACCGGCACGTCGCGATCTCGATTCATCCCCCCAACTCCTCCTTGACGACGGTCCAGGCCAGTTCCAGGGCGTCGGGGATCTTGGCGGGATCCTTGCCGCCGGCCTGGGCCATGTCGGGGCGGCCGCCGCCGCCGCCGCCGACCGCCGGGGCCACCTTTTTAAGCCACTGGCCGGCGTGGCGACCCTTCGATACGAGATCCTTGGAGAACGCCGAGACCAGCGCCACCTTGCCTTCGTTCGCCGCGGCCAGGAGCACGGCCAGGCCCTCGGGGCGTTTGCGGCGAAGGCCGTCGACCAGGACCCGCATCTCGTCGACGCTCGCCTCGACCGCCGCGATCACCACGGCGGCCCCGCCGGCGGTTCGCGCGGCGGCGAGCAGTTCCTCGGGCGTCGTCCTCGGGCCGGATTCGGGCTTGCGCTGGGCCGCTTGCTTCTTGAGGGTCTTGACCTCCTCCAAGAGCGCCGCGATCCTCGCGTGGACCTGGGCCGTCGGGACGCGGAGCGCGGCGGCGACGTCCGCCAGCGCTTCCTCCTCTTGATGGATCAGGTCCAGCGCCGCCTTGCCGGTGAGGGCGACGATCCGGCGGGTGCCGGCGGCGACGGACTCCTCGGCCACGATCTTGAACGGGCCGACCTGGCCGACGTTGTCCAGGTGGGTGCCGCCGCACAGCTCGCGGGAGAAGTCGCCCATCTGGACGACGCGGGCGATCTCCGGGTACTTCTCGCCGAAGAGGGCCATCGCGCCCAGCTTCTTGGCTTCGGCGATGGGCATCAACCTCCATTCGACGGCCGCGGCGGTCATCACCAGGTCGTTGACGGTCTTCTCGATCGCCCGCAGCCGCTCCTTGCCAACGGACTCGGGGTTGGAGAAGTCGAACCGGAGCCGATCGGGCTCGACCTTGCTGCCGGCCTGCTGGGCGTGCTTGCCCAGGTGTTGGTGAAGCGCGTGGTGCAAGAGGTGGGTCGCCGAGTGGGCGCGTCGGATCGCCTGGCGGCGGTCGGCGTCGACGGTCGCGGTCGCCTCGGCGCCGACGTCCAGCCGGCCCTCGACGACCCTCCCCAGGTGTAGAAAGAAGTCGTTCTCCTTCTTGGTGTCCTCGACCTGGAACCGAAAGCCCGCGCCGACCAAAACGCCGACGTCGCCGATCTGGCCGCCGGACTCGCCGTAGAACGGGGTGCGATCGAGAACGACGGCGATCGGCGGGCCGACGCCGTCCGGCTCGGCGCAGTCGGCCAGCCGGCCTTGCGCCAGGACGCCGATGACCTTGCCGGTCGCCTCGGTCGCGGCGTAGCCGAGGAACTCGGAGCCCTGGTGATAGTCTTCCTTGAGGCTGTCGAGCGGGCCGACGGCGAAGACGTCGGCGGCCTCCGCGGTGCCTCGGGAGACGGCGGCGAACGTCTTGCGCGCCGCCTCGAAGCCCTTCCGGTCGACCCGTAGATCCTGATCAGCGGCGAGGCTTTCCGTCACCTCCACCGGGATGCCGTAGGTCGAGTGCAGGTCGAAGGCGTCCGCCCCGGCGACCACGTCGGAGCCCGCGGCCTTGGTCTTGCGGAAGGCGTCGCTGAGAAGCCGCATGCCGTTTTCCAGGTTGCGGAGGAACCGCTCCTCCTCCTCCCGGATGGCGTGCTGGATCCGGGGGACGCTGTCGACCAGTTCCGGATAGCCGCGCTTCATGGACTCGACGACGACCGGCGCCAGCGAGTAAAGGAAGGGCTCGCGGCGGCCCATCTGGTAGGCGTCGAGCACGGCGCGTCGGAGCAGGCGGCGGACGACGTAGCCTTGCTTCTCCGGGCCCGGCCGGATGTTCTCGTGCAGGCAGAAGACCAGGGTCCGGGCGTGGTCGCTGGCGCGCCGGATTCGGACGCCGTCGAGGGTGTCCTTGACCCTGGCGTAGTCGACGCCCAGGACGTCGGCGGCGGCGGCGACGATGGGGACGAACAGGTCGATCTCGAAGTTCGACTTGACCCCCTGAAGCGCCGCCGCGGCGCGTTCCAGGCCCATGCCGGTGTCGATGTTCTTGCTCGGCAGGGGTTCGAGCTGGTTGGGGCCGACGCGGTTGAACTGGGTGAAGACGAGGTTCCAGATCTCGACTTCCTCGATCCCGTCGCCGTG